>JAFSHK010000001.1 GCA_017440375.1 Lachnospiraceae bacterium | reverse complement strand
GAGTGTATCTGGTAACACGAGTGTATCGGGTAATATAAGTGTATCTGGTAATACGAGTGTATCGGGTAATAGGAGTGTATCCGGTAATACGATATCAGGCAACACGATATCAGGCAATCTGGCAGGAATCAATTATTATGATGGAAGCATGACTGGAAGCAGTATTTTTGACGAGTGGCGTACCATTTACGAACAAACTGATAATATGACATTGGAAGAGCGTAGATTGTGGCGTACCTCTTATGAAGAAACGTTAGAAGTAAACCAATCTGACAGAGAGTGGATTGCAGAGAATACTTATGATTTTTCCCAAATGAAAATAGCTTGTCTTGGTGACAGTATTACAGCAGCGGCGAATCTGGAAGATGAGGAAAATTACGAGCAGTATTCCTATCCTTCCAAGTTGCAAAAACTTCTTGGAGCAGAAGCGGTTTATAATCTGGGAATCGGTGGTTCTTCCATAGGCAGATATTGGGCAGATGCTTTTGTTGACCGTTATACGGAGATTCCGAAAGATACGAATATTATCATCGTGATGGGTGGAACCAATGACGGATTCTGTGTATCAGATGAAGAATTTGGCAGTATGGAAGAGAGAGAGTATCGTACATTCTGTGGTGATTTGGATGAACTTATGAGTGGACTTCGTGAAGATTATCCGGATGCAGTGATTTTCTTTGCAACACCATTACCGAATATTTTGCAGGACTATCTGATGAGTGAAAGAGACTATCTTTTGCCGCAGAAAAATTTTGTGGATGTCATGTTAACGATGGCAGAAGAATATGATTTTGAAATCATTGATTTATACAACTCTAATATTCTGGATTCTCATGATGCCAATGTGATTGCAGAATATATGCCGGATGGTGTACATGCAAATCCGGAGGGGTATCAAATTCTTGCAGAACATTTTGCAAGCGAAATTGTGAAATATTATGATGAGGTTGAAGCAATAGAAGATGAAGGAAACGTATCAACAGTACAGTGATGAAGAATTAGTGGTGCACTTGCGCGATGGTGAGGATGGCATCATGGATTTCATTATGAATAAATATAAAAATCTTGTCAGAAGCAAGGCAAAATCCATGTATATTCTGGGCGCGGATAGTGATGATTTGATACAGGAAGGTATGATTGGGCTTTTTAAGGCAGTCAGAGACTTTGACAGCGGCAGGGATGCCAGTTTCTTTACCTTTGCGGATTTGTGCATCTCCAGACAGATGTATACGGCGGTACAGGCCTCCAGAAGACAGAAACATATTCCTTTGAATACCTATATTTCGCTCTATGCGACCGTTCAGGAGAATCGTGACGGGAGCGAGGAAGATGCAGCACTTGTTAATATTCTTGCCCGTAAATCCGAGCAGAGTCCGGAAGAGATGATGATTGATAAGGAAAATGTGGAACAACTCGAAAGAACAATTGATAAAGAACTTTCAAGCTTTGAAAAACAGGTGCTTGATTTGTATTTAACTGGCATGAAATATACACAGATAGCCAAGGTACTTGGCAGAGATGAAAAATCTACAGATAATGCCCTTCAACGTATCAAATCAAAACTAAAGAAAGCCATTGGCAAGTCGAAGTAGAGAAAGTGGAAGAAAGCGGATAGGGTATTGACAAGCAAAATACCCTATGATACAATACAGTTCGGTTCAGTAAATAGTGTAAGCTATGCTGAATGATTCGCTGATATAGCACAGTCGGTAGTGCGTCGCATTGGTAGTGCGGAGGTCACGGGTTCGATTCCCGTTATCAGCTCGTGAAAACCCTTGATTTTTCAGGGGTTTTCTTTTTTTGAACTTTTTCTCTTTTCGATTGAATGAAAATAAAGAAACAGAAATGGATTATCAATATGAAATTACATCAAATGTACACTCCGCTTACAGCAACACCTTTTGTAAGAGATGAGAAATATATGGAATTTGAGCCCTGTCCGGCATTGAAACCATATATAAAATGCTTCTGGGGAACAAAGGAAAAAGTAAAATTAAGAAAAACAGATATTCCGACAAATGGAGTGGTGACACCGGATACTTGTATGGATATTATGTTTGAGGTGGATTTTACAAATAATAGAATTGCAAGCGGATTTTGTGGCATCTATAATACAACATTCAATACATGTAATAAGAATGATGAAGAGAAAGAAATTTTTTCTTTTGCAATACGGTTTTATGCATGGAGTGTTGTTTACTTTTCGGAAGAATCGATGAATGGTGTATTGAATCAGAACTTTGATGTCGGATATCATTTTGAAAAAATAAAAAAGGAAATAAGTTCTATTCTCTTTTATGCAGAGAATATGGAGATGTTCATACCAATGGTAGAAAAAATACTATTGGAAAATTTACATACGGAACACAGTAGCAATCTTGTGATGGAAACCTTGTGCAAAATTATGGAGCAAAAAGGAAATTGTAAAATAGAAGATGTGGCAAAGGATTTACATATCAGTAAGCGGCAGATGGAAAGGCTGTTTCTGGAGTACGTGGGTGCTTCACCTAAAAATATGGCATCGATGATACGTTATCAGTATTTATGGAATGACCTTTTATTCCGACCTGATTTTCAGATTCAAAATGCAGTGCAAGAGTATGGATACACCGATCAGGCACATTTGCTTCACGATTTTAAGAAATATCATTCCATGAATATAAAAGAGGCAAAGAAGCATGCGTATAAGGATGTCGCTTTTAACAAGACAAGTGTTGAAGTGAGATGGATAATAGTGCAAAAGAACAACTTCCTGAGATTCTCTATCCGGTTACCTCATTATTGCTAATATGTTATATTTGCGGGAATAGGAGAAATACAGTAGAAATGCTGTGTTTTTTCTTTTTTTATTATCTAAAATAGTTTAGAATTATTCGAAAATATAGAGAATATCTTTAAAAAAGGATGTGCATATGGTATACTGAAAATGGTTTTTTGCAAATCAGAGGGGAACAGACAGGAGAGAGGAATAGGAATGGCTGGAAGAAGCAGAAAGGGCAAAAAATGGACTTTAATACTTCTTATCATATTAGTGGTAGGGCTTTCCTCTGCTGCGATATATATGAAATGGCAGCAGATGAAAGAAGAGAACGCAACACAGTCAGAAACGGTTGAAGAGGTTCAAGATTATTCTGCAACAGAGAAAATAGAAGCGGCGCAGAAGAAACTGGAAGAGGATCCACAGAAAGCACAAGTAATTACAGATATTAATACTGTTGAGAAGGAAGTTGCAATTTGTTTTGAAGGAACAACAGAATCGCTTGTTATCGAACAGATTCTGGAATATATGGATTCCTATGATATGCAGGCAACCTTTTTCGTATCAGCAGTGGATGTCAGCGAAGATGAAAACGTTGTGGATAGCATTCTGAATGCAGGACATGACATGGAAAGTTATACATTATATGGCACGACGCATATGGAAGAAATGGAACAGGATGAATTGGTAGAGGATTTTTGTCGTGCACAGGCAGTATATGAGGAGTTAATTGGGGAAACACCGTCTATTCTCAAATGTAATGCAACTGATTATACGGACAAGGTGATGGAAGTAGCAGATGCCAGCGGTTATGCCAGCATTGTTTATCCACAGAAGTATATCAATTATGCAAGCTTTTCCAATCAGCAGATGGCAGAGGATTATGTAGCAGGGCTTGGTAAGGGAAGAATCATTTCTATTAAATTGAGTGGCTATTTGGATGAGATTGAATTTGAAGAAACCAAAGTAGAAGAAGAACCGGCCAAAGATAAGCAGCCGGGACTTGAACTGCATGAGTTGGAAGAGGAAGAAGAGTTGTCTGAGTCTGAACAACTTTTACAGGTTGTAGACTGGTTATTAACAGCGTTAAATGAAGCGGAGTATGAGACGGTTCAGGTAAGAGATTTACCGAGTCAGGATATGGGTGATTTGGTATTGAAATATGAGGAACAGGAAGAAGAATACGAAGAAGTGATGGCAGATGTTATCACAGCGGTTCATACAACCGATAGAGAAACAGCCTTTACTTTCCGAGGATTGGGAGATGCACAGGAGTTAACCAATCTTTTGAATACGCTGGAAGGAATTGGGGTAAAGGTAACCTTCTTTGTGACGGGAGAAGAGATGGATAAATATCCGGAACAAGTGCAGCAGATTATCGACGCAGGACATGAAATCGGAAATGGTGGTTATCTTGGAAAATCTATGCAGGAGATGACCTTTGGTGAGATTTGTGAGGATATTTATAAAAATGATTTAGTATTAGAACAGTTTGGTGTGAAAACGGATATTTTTATGCCGCCGTACGGTGTGGTAACAGAAGAAGTGCAGAGAGCGGCTGCTGCAATGGACAAGAAGATTGTAAACTATAATTCTTCACCAACCAGAGCAGAGTATGTAGAAAAAGGTTACACCGGCAGAGAAGCAGTAAGCAGATATTTTTCCAATTCGCGATTGGTATTGTGTCGTGGAGATGTTACTTACTTTAATATGAGTGTGTATGAAGATACAACTTCCATAGCAGAGCTGGTGCAGGCAGTCTATGATTTAAAGATATTGCCTACCAAGTATGGTGAAAGAGAAGGAAACATTCTTCAAATATGTACAGTATCACAGATTTTGGATCATATTTGGCATTATCCGGCGGTAACGAATGCCACTTATCATGCAATTAAAGAAAGCGGTAAAATGCAGTATTCTTGGGAACAGGCACTTAGCACTGCATATATTGGAAATCCATATGTTAGTCTGGATGGATTTTCGGAGGGTGAAGTTTCACTGCTTGATAAAACCGGGCGTATTAATACCGGTGGAACGAATACCGTATTTCTTACCTTTGATGACTGGGGAAATGAACAAACAATAGGAAACATTTTATATGTGTTAAGAAAACATAAAATAAAAGCAAGCTTTTTCATTAAAACACAATATGTTATGGATGGAAGTACAGAAAATCTACTTCGTGCCATTGCAGAAGAAGGGCATGATATCGCCTCTCATACCAATACACATATGCAGATAAATATTACACCGGAACAGGCATCGTTATTACAACAAGATTTGGTAGAATCGAATAAGATACTGGCAAATGTTACAGGTGATACTGGTTCTCTGACCGATTATTTTAGACCACCCACACTTGCGGTTAATAAGACCGGTTTGAATACGGTATTGGATTGTGGATATGGTTATATTATTAATGGGGATATTAGTACGAGAGACTATGATGCCGGAAGTGTGGAAGGTGTTTATGATACGCTTTTAAACGGTGTAATACTGGATAGTGGTGAACGTATGAAATTACAGGACGGAAGTATTGTCGTTATGCATATCAATACGAATTCTGTTTATACAGCGCAAGGACTTGACCGCTATCTGAATTATGTAGAAAGCCTTCCGGAGGGAGATCCGAATAAGTTTCACTTTGCAAAATTGAGCGACTATTTACCTTAAAATTTATTTATCATAATATATTTGCTATTAATTTTTGTGTGTTAGTAAGAGGGAAAAGAATGATAGGTAGAAAGAAAGGTTTGAAAGACAAAAAAGCAAATGCTCCGATAGAAGACATTTTGTTGATGCCAAAAGAGGATAGACGTATGCTTTCTTATGTTCCGGATAAGCAGCAGATTCGTAATAATATGGATCGTCGTGGCGGAAAAACGTTGGAAACCTTTGAAGGCAGAGCGGACGATTATATCAAAACGATTCAGTCGGGTATTCGCTATCAAGTGGATTATGAAGTAAAGGTAGTGTGCAAAGGTAAGGTTGGCAAACAGCAGCTTACTTGTAGAGGTATTGATATTTCTTCAACCGGTATTTTGTTGGAAATGAAGGATGAAGAGCAACAGAAAATCATGCAGGAAGCCAAAAGCATTCGTCTTTTGTTTGATATCATTCCGGGCTCTATGCCGGAAGGGTATGAGATGAAGGTAAAACAGAAGGCAAAGCTTGTTCGTAGCATGAAAACACAGGATGGAAAAATTCTGTGTGGCATGGAATTTGAGAAAACGCTGGCGCAGTATGCAACCAGAAGAAAAGATGGCTATATGCTTACGGTAGCGAGTTTGCTGATTTTCTTCATCAGTTCGTTTATTGTGATGATGCGTGCAGAAAGTGTTATTTATTTTAAGTTTAATAAATGGCTTTATTTGTACAGTATTATTGCGGCAGCCTTTTTGCTAAGTCGATATTTGTTTGGTGCACTTTATCGTCCGGTGCCGATTGACAAAGATTATACCCCGGGTGTAACCATTATTGTTCCTTGTTTTAATGAAGAGGAATGGATTCGCAGAACGATTCTTAGTTGTGTGAATCAGGATTATCCGGTAGATAAATTGGAAGTTATTGTGGTAGATGATTGTTCATCAGATCGTTCAGTGGAAGAAATTAAAGCAACGATAGAACTGCTGAAAAAGGAAGATGAGCATTATGAAGTGGCAAAGAGGGTTTCTTATCTGGTGCAGCCACAGAATGCCGGTAAACGTGATGCACTTTGTGAAGGGGTTAAGATAGCACAGCATGAATTGATAGTATTTGTAGATTCTGACAGCTTCTTAGATCCGTTCGCGATTCGAAATCTGGTACAGCCGTTTAAGGATCCGAAAATGGGTGGCGTTGCAGGACGTACGGATGTAGCAAATACATATACAAATTCATTAACGAAAATGCAGTCGGTTCGTTATTATATTGCATTCCGGGTCATGAAAGCAGCAGAGGCTTATTTCGATGGTGTTACCTGTTTGTCCGGTCCGCTTTCCTGTTACCGGAAAGAAATTATTATGGAAAATATGGATGCATGGCTGAATCAGAAGTTCTTAGGTCAGAAGGCTACTTTTGGTGATGATCGTGCTATGACAAACTTTGTATTGGAGCATCATAGAACCAGTTATCAGGATACGGCAATTTGTTCGACGATTGTGCCGAATAAACATAAAGTTTTCTTGAAACAGCAGATGCGTTGGAAACGTTCGTGGCTTCGCGAATCCATTATGGCAGGAAAGTTTATGTGGAGAAAAGAGCCTTTTATGGCAGTATTCTTCTACATTGGTTTGATTGTACCGGTGGCGGCACCGATTGTTGTACTTTACAATTTGGTGTATGTACCGATTACACAGAGAGTTTTTCCGACAACATTCCTGGTCGGTCTGTTTTTGATGTCGCTTATTATGAGTATTGTGCAGTTACTTCTTAGAAGAAGTTCGACATGGATATATGGTATGCTTTTCTGTATTTATTACGAGGCAGTTTTGCTTTGGCAGATGCCGCTTGCGTGGGTAACTTTCTGGAAGTCTACATGGGGAACACGTATGACACCGGAAGATGTGAAGGAGCAGGAACGTAAAGAGAAGAGAAAGCAGGATAAGAAGGGAGGTAACGCGGATGAAGAAGCAACGGGATCCAATCAAGCGGAAGAATGTCCGTAAGGTTGTACGAAGTATTTTTCAAGAAATCATCTTAATTACGCTGCTTATTTTAATCATTCGTGCTATTTTCACTTTTGAAACCTATGAGCCTTATGATGCGACCAAGATAGAGATGGCGGATGATGAAGAAGATACGGGGTTTATTGCGTTATCCTATTTCGGTGTGGATAGAAATGAAACAAAAACATTGATAAGTACTGAGCGGTTGCAGGAACATATTGATGCATTGAGCAAATCGGGGTATGTGACAATAACGCAACAGGATATTTTAGATTATTATCAGGAAGGGAAAAAGCTTCCAAAGAAGTCTCTTTTTCTGATGTTTGAAGATGGACGTAGAGATACTGCTATTTTTGCGCAGAATGTAACAGAGGAATATAATTATATTTCTACAATTATGACTTATGCCAATAAATTTGAAACACAGGATAGTAAGTTTCTGATGCCGGATGATTTGAAGGATTTAGAGGAGGGAACATTTTGCGAGCTTGGGACGAATGGTTATCGTTTGGAATATATCAATGCATATGACCGTTATGAGCATTACTTAGGGCAGTTGAATACCTTAGAATATGCACATGTTCAGCCGTATCTGGATAGAAATTATAATCATTATCTGATGGACTATATTCGTGATGAGTATGGTATTTCCAGAGAATCCTATGAGCAGATGAAGATGCGTATTGATTATGATTATGATGAAATGGAACGAATATATACGACAGAACTTGGTTATTTACCGCAGATGTATGTTCTGATGCATTCGAATACCGGGCAGTTTGGTGAGAATGATAGAGTAAGTGCGGTGAATCAGGCTAGGATCTTCGATATGTTTCTAATGAACTTTAACAGAGAAGGTTATACTTTGAATACAAAGGAATCTTCGATTTATGATTTGACCAGATTGCAACCGCAGGCATACTGGCATACGAATCATCTTTTGATGCGTATCTGGGATGATACAAAACAGGAGGTTGCCTGGGTTGAGGGTGATTTAGAGCGAAAAGCAAACTGGGAAGAACTGAATGGCAAAGCAGAATTTCAGGACAATGCTATTTTCCTTACCTGTGAACCGGAGAAAGTCGGAACCCTCCGTTTGAAAGAGAGCAAAGATTATCAGGATGTGATTGTAAATACGCAGTTAACAGGCAATAAGCTGGGAGTGCAGAGTATTTACCTTCGTGCAGATGAAAATCTTGAGACTTATCTCTGTGTAAAAATAGAAAATAATGAGCTTATTGTATTAGAAAGTATCGGAACAGAGAAAGATGGAGAAAAAGAATTATTCCGCGAAAATCTGGATGAAATTACACAAGTAGAAGAGGTTTCTATCGAAGAAGACAACAAAGCGGCTTTGATAGCAGCCAAAGAGTTGGAAGTGCAATACGCAAGTAATGTAGAATCCGGTAAAGACGCAGCAGTAGAATTATCAAATCTGAATGATATGAAAGCTGCTACGGTAGAAGAGGGTGCAGAGAAATATGTGGCACCGATTAATTTGAATGACGAAGGAAATAGTAGTCTTCACATTAATTTGAAGGAAGATAAATTGACCGTTACAATTGATGAATATGTGGCAGTAGAAGACCTTGAAGTGGGTCTTGTTGAAACAGGATATGTATATATTCAGTCCGGTTGGGGCGGTGAGGCATATAGTCAGAGAAATCTATCAGACGATGTGTACGACGGAGTTTTTGAAGACTTTGAAGTGACTGAGAATACAGGTGCCGAGGAAGAGGTTGTACTGTATGATAATAAGATGCATGGATTTGATAAATTCTGTTGGCAAGTGGAAAATGGCTGGGAAGGCTTATTGAATTGGTTTATTGAAACCTTCTAAGAAAAAATATAATGAAAAGAGGAAATGATGAAAAAAAGAATCGGAAGAAAAAGTATGTCAGCTATTTTATTTATAATAGGAATCTTGCCCCTTTTGGCGGGGTGTGGTATGAAAGCAGAGGAACCAAAAGTGGAGCCTGTGGTACCACAGGAAACGACTGTTTCGGAAGAACAAACGCTAGAAGAGGCAGAGGTTTCTTATACGGTATGGAATGCTTATTGGAATTTGGAAGGAGTAGAAGCGCAGACAGAGGAATTGGCAGAGAATATTCAGAATGTCAGTTATTTTGCCGCTTATTTTGACAAAGACGATAAAGTATTCATACCGGAAGCTACCATTGATTTTTATGCCAAAACAGGGGAAACTTATAAGGAAAGAGGATGGAATCGTTATTTAACGATTGTAAACGACCAGATTCTGGCGGATGGTTCCTCTTCGTTGAAGAGCACTGATTTGTTATACAGGCTTCTTTCTGATGAAGCAACTTATCAGGCGCATGCAGAAGAAATTATTGCACTGACGAAGCAATCGGGATACGATGGTCTTGAGATTGATTATGAGAATATCCGTAAAGATGAAAAGTTATGGGGCTATTTTATGCCGTTTATTGATTATCTTTACAAACGTTGTGAAGAAGAAAGCTTAACTCTGCGTGTTATTATTGAGACAAATATTGAACCTAAGAAAATAAATTGGGTTGAAGGTCCGACTTATGTTGTTATGTGCTATAATTTATATGGCAGTCACAGCGGTCCGGGACCAAAGGCTGATAGAACCTTCTTAGAAGATATTATGGAAAAAATGAGTTATGTACCGGGACAAGTGGATTATGCCCTTGCTAACGGTGGTTTTGATTGGAGTGATGATGGAAAAGTTACCAGTATCACAAAAACCAAGGCCGAGCAGTTGTTAGCAGAATCCGGAGAAGTTGCTGAGCGGGATGGTATCAGTGCAGCCAAGTATTTTACTTATGAAGATGAAAATGGTGTAGGACATGAAGTGTGGTATGCAGATGATGAAACGATGCAGGCATGGATGTTCTGGATTCAGTCAGGCGGAAATAATGAATTTTCTATCTGGCGGCTAGGTGAGTAACATTTAGTTAGGCAAAGTATTGGGAGATGACAGAAATATGAGAGTATTGGTTGTAAATGGGAGTCCGAAAGGGAAAAATAGTATTACTTATCAGACAATCCGTTTTTTGCAAAAGAAATTTCCAAACGATGAGTTTAAAGTACTTCATGTAGGGGCGCAGATTGGGCTTTATGCAAGAGATATGTCAGATGCGTGCGAAGCAGTGAAAGGAGCCGATATGCTTTTATTTGCTTATCCGGTTTATACGTTTCTGGCACCATCGCAGTTACATCAATTTATTCGACTCCTAAAAGAGCAGGATATTGATTTGTCAGGAAAGTATGTAACACAGATAACGACATCGAAGCACTTCTATGATATGACGGCGCATAGTTATGTAGAAGAGAACTGCAGGGATATGGGAATGAATGTCTTGCGAGGATTCTCTGCTGATATGGATGATTTGTTAACGAAGAAGGGACAACTTCAGGTAATCACATACTGGAATTATGTAAACCATATTATACAGCAGGAAAGAGCGGAAACAATCGGATACGATGAAGGAAAGGGCAACATTCCTGTGAAGGAGAAAGATGCCAAGTATCGCGTAGTCGTTGTAACAGACTGTGCCAGAGAGAATGAAAGACTTCGTCAAATGATAATGGATTTTCGGAAAGCTTTTCCTTATGAAAGTCATGTGATAAATTTGCAGGAACATGAAATAAAAGGTGGTTGTCTTGGATGTTTTCATTGTGCAATTGATGGAACCTGTGTATATCAGGACGGATTTAGTGATTTGTTGAGAAACAAAATCCAGAGAGCAGACAGCATTGTATATGCTTTTTCTATTAAAGACCATTCGATGGGTGAGTTGTTCAAACGATATGATGACAGGCAGTTCTGTAATGGACATCGTTCTGTAACAATGGGAAAACCGACTGCGTATCTGATTGACGGAGAATTTTCAAGAGAGAGCAATTTACAATTGGTTCTCGAAGGAAGAAGTCAGATTGGCGGCAATTTCCTTGCAAGTATTGCAACCAATGAAGGAGTCGGAGCAGATTCAACTAAAACCTGTGCGGATAAGTTGGCATATGCGTTAGAACATAGAATTCAGGTGAACGAGAATTTCTACGGAGTCGGTGGTAAGAAAATATTCCGAGATTTGGTTTATGAAATGCAGGGAATGATGCAGGCAGATCATCGTTTTTATAAGCAACACCGATTATATGACTTTCCACAGAAAAAAATAGGAAGAATCTTATTTATGAAGGCAGTAGGAGCAACGCTTAGAATGCCTTCTGAGAAAAATCCAATTCAAGCGAAAATGAGCGAAGGCATGTTGATGCCGTATGAACAAATAATCAATGGAAAATAGGAGGTATTTTATGGAGATTTTTGACAAAAATTTTGTTTCTAAATTAGGGGAAACAATTACAACCAAAGGAAAAGAAGTGAGTGATAAGGCAAAAGACTTGGCAGAGATTGCTAATTTAAGAAGCCAGATTAATACTTGCGAAGAGGTTGTAAAAAAGAACTATATGGAAATTGGTAAAAAGTATTATGAGTTACATGGTTCCATGCCGGAAGAAGAGTACGAGGAACAGTGCAGAGCCATTAGTAATGCACAAATGGGAATTGCTGATTTAGAAGCTAAAATTAAGGAAATTAAAGGCATTTAAAGAAGTCAAAGAGGAACAAAAAAAGGTTCGCTATGGAGCCAATGTCATTTAGTTAAGTTTAAAATCATTAAGTTAAGGGATAAATCTTCGGATTTGTCCCTTGTTTCTTTCGTTTCAAAACATACGCTGTTTAGTTAAGAGATTTTTCTTTATAAAAAATTTAGAATTCTTTCGGCTGATATTGAAAGTATTTTCCGTAAAATGTGCTATAATAAGTATAAGTGATGTGCACGGTTTATGCGTAAGAGAGAAAAAACAGACAGAGAGACAGGTTATAGAGAGTAAGGATAGTTTTAGATTAGAGAGACAGGTTTTGG
>JAFSHK010000034.1 GCA_017440375.1 Lachnospiraceae bacterium | reverse complement strand
GTTAAGAGGGTATGGAAACAGTGGAAATTTTTTCAATTTTTGGATGTAAAAAAGAAAAGGGACAGTTAGATAATTAAAATAATAAGACGGATACCGTTTATAGCATATGGTATCCGTCTTTGTTTAATTTTTTTAGGTTTGAAAAATTAACCTTTCATCACCTTTTCATAAGTATCAGTAACTGCCTTAGAAGGTGCAGTAGTTGCAAGAGAAACAACAATATTTACTGCCAACGCTAAAATAAATGCCGGAAGTAATTCATAAATGGCAAACACACCGCCAAATTTAGCAATACCGTATTTCCAGATGAAAATCATAGCACCACCGGTAATCATTCCGAAAAGCGCGCCCCATTTGTTGGAACGTTTCCAGAACAATGCGCACAGTACGATAGGACCGAATGCAGCACCGAAACCGGCCCATGCAAAGGATACGATATCAAATACGGAGCTATCCGGATTGGAAGCTAAAACAACACTGATGATGGAAATGATAATAACAGTCATTCTTGCAATTTTGACAGAAGTATTTGTATCAATTTTCTTTTTACCAAAATCCTGTAACAGGTTTTGTGAAATACTGGATGCAGCAGCAAGAAGCTGTGAATCGGCAGTGGACATTGTAGCCGCCAGAATACCTGCAAGGATAATACCGGCTATTAAAGCAGTTAAAACATTGTGTTGGCTCAAAACAGAAGCAATCTGAATGATAATTGTTTCGGAGTTACTTCCTTCTAATACAGGAAGTACGGATGCCTTAGACATACTGTAACCAACAATACCGATAAAGACAGCGATTGTCATGGAAATAACAACCCATACGGTGGCGATTCTTCTGGAGAATGCTAATTTGTTTTCATCTTCAATAGCCATGAAACGGAGCAGAATATGAGGCATACCGAAATAACCAAGCCCCCATGCAAGTGTGGAAACAATAGTTAAGCCGCCATAAGGAGTACTTGCATCGGTTCCCGGAACGTAGGAATTCAACATACTTAAATAACCGGGAAGTGCTTCTGCATTTGCCATAACCGTATCCAAACCGCCTGCGGAAGAGATACCGTAGAAGATAACTACAAACAATGCGATAGTCATGGTGATACCCTGAATTAAGTCTGTTGTGCTAACAGCAAGGAAACCACCCATTGTACAATACAGTACGATTACGGCCGCACTTAAAATTAAAGCTACCATATAATTTACACCAAAGAAGGTATTAAACAGCTTAGCACAGGCAGCGAAGCCGGATGCTGTATATGGAATAAAAAAGATAATGATAATAATAGCAGACACACAGGTCAGAATATTTTTATCATCGACATATCGTTTGGAAAAGAAATCCGGAAGAGTAAGTGCATGGATTTCACTGGTATAACGACGGATTTTCTTTGATACGATTAACCAGTTAACGTATGTACCGATAGCAAGACCGATAGCAGTCCACCCAGCTTCTGCAACACCGGATAAATAGGCAACACCCGGAAGTCCCATTAAGAGCCAACTGCTCATATCGGAAGCTTCCGCACTCATTGCAGTAACAACCGGACCAAGCTTACGTCCTCCAAGATAGAAATCATCGACACTTGTGTTCTTTTTGGAATTGGAAATGCCGACATAAATCATCATTGATAAATAAAGAACAATCGCAATAATAATACAAATTTGTGATGTCATAAAAAATCTCCTCTCTCATTAGTTGTATACGATGTATAGACATACAATATCAACATTATATAGAGTTTGGAAAAATCCTGCAAGTCTGTTATACTTAAACCAAGAAAACGATGGAGTAAAAGAATAACAATGGAACGAGAAGAGAAAATAGTATTACCAAGTGAATTTATAGAGCGAATGCAGAAATTGCTTGGTGAGGAATGTGCAGAATTTCTGGAAAGTTATGAGAGAGAACGTCTATATGGACTGCGCTATAATCCGTTGAAGAATACAAAGGAAGAATTTCTTGCGAAAATACCTTTCTCACTGAAAGAGATAGAGTGGGTGGAGGAAGGTTATTATTATCAGGCAGAGGAACAGCCTGGAAAACATCCTTTTCATGAAGCAGGGGCATATTATATTCAAGAGCCGAGTGCCATGTCTGTTGTGGAAGTGTTAAATCCACAGCCGGGGGAGCGAATTTTGGATTTGTGCGCTGCACCGGGTGGAAAAAGCACGCAGATTTCAGGGAAAATGGCAGGAGAGGGGATTTTGATAACGAATGAAATTGTTCCAAATCGTGCCAAGATTCTTTCTCAGAACATAGAAAGAATGGGAATATCCAATGCAATTGTGTGTAATGAAACACCGGACAGATTGGCAGCCTTTTTTCCGAATTATTTTGATAAGATTCTGGTAGATGCCCCTTGTTCCGGAGAAGGGATGTTTCGTAAGGATGAAACAGCTATTCGGGAATGGAGTATGGAGCATGTGCAGATGTGTGCGGACAGACAGCAGATGATTCTTAAGGAAGCCGCTAAAATGTTGAAACCGGGTGGTGTTTTAGTCTATTCAACCTGTACCTTTGCACCGGCAGAAAATGAAGGGGCTATTAGCGAGTTTATAAAGAGACACGAAGATTTTGTGATAGAAGGCGTAGAACAGGAACGATTTTTTTCGCTGGGAGAAAAAGCATGGACAGAGAATCCGGCAGAAGGAATCGAGCATACCATGCGTTTATGGCCGCATAAAATCGATGGAGAAGGACATTTTGTAGCCCGATTGAAAAAGGCAGAGGGGTTATACGCAGATGTATGTTTGACTATCGAGGAAGAAATGAGACGCGGACAGGGCAAGGACAGTAAAGTTAATAAAGTTAATAAAGTTAATAAAGTTAATAAAGTTAATAGAGGTAATAAAGGCAGTCAGGGAGGCAAAAGTGAAATAGACAGCATTCAATTATGTAAGGATTTTTTACACAAGGAGCTTGGCATATCGAAAGAAAAGCAGGAGCAATTGGAAGAAAAAGCTGTTTACATTTTGTTTGGAGAACAGGTATATTTGGTGCCAAAACAAATGATACCGTTACAGGGAATTAAGGTAGTACGACCAGGATTGCATCTTGGAACAGGAAAGAAAAACCGCTTTGAACCTTCTCATGCATTGGCGCTATATATAAATAAGGAAGATGTGAAGCAACATTACGAAATGACAGACGAGGAAACGTTGCAGTATTTAAAAGGAGAAACTTTTAACTGTGATGCTTCTATGAAAGGGTGGGTACTTTTAACAACGCATGGCTATTCTATTGGATTTGGAAAAGCGGGCGGTGGACAGATGAAGAACCATTATCCGAAGGGATTACGAAAAATGTAAATAAATTAAGAAAGAGAGGTACATGATTATGCCTGCGTGGTTGAAGGATGCCATTTTTTATGAAATTTATCCTCAGTCTTTTAAGGACTCGAACGGGGATGGAATCGGTGATTTTCAGGGGATTATAGAGAAACTGGATTATATTAAAGAACTTGGTTGCAATGCGATTTGGATGAATCCTTGCTATGATTCGCCTTTTCGAGATGGTGGTTACGATGTGCGTGATTATAAGAAAACAGCGAAGCGGTACGGAAGTATAGAGGATTTGGTACAGTTGTTTGAAGAGGTACATAAAAGAGAAATGCACATTTTGCTCGATTTAGTACCCGGACATACTTCCGAGGAACATCCTTGGTTTGTCGAAAGCAGTAAAGTAGAGTGGAATGATTATTCTGACCGGTATATTTGGACAGATAAGTGGTTTCATGGTGCACAGGGACTGAATTATATTGCGGGAGAAAGTCCAAGAGACGGCGTATATGTGCTAAATTACTTTAAATGTCAGCCGGCATTGAATTATGGTTTCCTGCATCCGGAAGAATGTTGGCAGAAGGGGATTGATGATCCGGCATGTCTGGCAACGAGAGAGGCATTGAAGGACATTATGCGTTTCTGGTTAGATAAGGGGTGTGACGGATTCCGTGTAGATATGGCAGATTCTCTTGTGAAAAAAGATGATGAGAACAAATCAGGAACAAGTCAGGTCTGGAAGGATGTTAGAAAAATGTTGGACGAAGAATATCCGGAGGCTGCTCTTGTTTCTGAATGGAACAAGCCCCAAGTGGCTATTCCGGCAGGCTTTCATATGGACTTTTTCTTGGATTGGGAAGGAAACGGCTTTAATTTGTTGATGCGCAACGAAGTAGATGGCAAAAACAATAGCTTTTTCCATAAAGGCAGTAACCGAAGTGTATTGGACTTTTTTGATGAGTATCTTGGAAAATATGAGCAGATTAAGGACAAAGGGCATTATTGTTTAATTACCGGAAATCACGATATGATTCGTGCCGCTTACTATCTGGATGTGAGAGAACTGAAATTGGCATACGCGTTTCTTTTCACTATGCCGGGCAATCCGTTCCTATATTATGGCGATGAAATCGGTATGCGCTATCAGAATCTGCCCACGAAAGAGGGCGGTTATACAAGAACCGGTTCTCGCACTCCGATGCAGTGGGATGATACAGAAAACGCTGGTTTTTCTACTGCGGCAGCGGAAGATTTGTATTTGCCGATAGATACAGAAGCGGGAGCACCGAATGTTGCAAGTCAGGAGTTAGATAAGGATTCTCTGTTGCATATGGTAAAAGAGATTTTTGCAGTACGAAGAAGAGAGGAAGATTTGCAGGAAAATGCAAATTTGAAGCTTATATATGCAAAAAGAGAGGCAAGAGTGTTTGCTTATCAGCGTGGCAATTTGTTGATGATTTGTAATCCTTCCGATGCTGATGTTGTCATAGGTGAAAACAGTTTAAAAGAAGGAGATATCGTAATAGAAGAAAAGGTCTTTTCCGTTGGAAATACCGGCTATGAAGAGGGTAAATATAGCATGGGCGGACAGTCTTTTGTTATATGGAGAATTGCGGAATAATTTACTAATCAAATTTTGCATAAAAATAAGAAGAAATAGACAGGTAATGCTTGTAAATTGACTCTGCCTGGAATATACTATATCTAGAGTTTTGTGGAGTGGGAGCCTATAGATATGCTATTTTCCAGTGTGGAGTTTTTATTTCGGTTTTTACCGATTTTTATGATAATATATCTGCTTGTTCCCGAAAAATATCGTAATATTGTATTGTTTTCGGGGAGTTTGATTTTTTATGGAGTAGGAGAACCGTATTATGTTCTGCTGCTTATTTTTTCTGTTTTGGTCAATTATGGAATTAGTCTGCTTTTTTTTCGTCAGGAAAAAGGGCATTTTGTAAGAAAATTTGTACTGCTACTGGCATTATTGTTTAATTTTTCATTCTTATTTGTTTTTAAATATTGGGATTTTGTAGCGCAAACCATAAATGGGATACTAAAGTGGGAAGGGATTCCGATTTTGGCATTGACATTGCCGTTAGGAATCAGTTTTTATACATTTCAGATGGTGTCCTATTTGTTAGACTGTTATCATGATAAGATAAAAAAAGATGTTACGTTTATCGAATTTGCTACTTATGTGAGTATGTTTCCACAGTTGATTGCAGGACCGATTGTGAAGTACGAAGAAGTCGCCAAGCACATGAAGCAGAGACATATTTCTGTGCGGAATCTTGAAAGTGGCTTGAAATTATTTTCAATTGGACTTGGATATAAAGTGTTGCTTGCAAATCAGATAGGAACACTTTGGAATACGCTCATGACAGCAGGAGCAGGAAATTTGTCAGTTCCGGCTGCATGGATGGGAGCAATCGCTTATTCATTCCAGATTTATTTTGATTTCTGGGGATATTCTCTGATGGCAAAAGGACTTGGAATAATGCTTGGGTTTAAGATTCCAAGAAACTTTAACCATCCGTATATTTCGAAATCTGTTTCTGAGTTTTGGAGAAGATGGCATATTACTTTAGGAAGATGGTTCCGTGAATACTTATATATTCCGCTTGGCGGTAACCGAAAAGGATTTATCAGAACAGTGTTTAATCTTTTGGTTGTTTGGACGCTAACTGGAATCTGGCATGGTGCAAGCTGGAATTTTGCATTATGGGGTTTTATATTTTTTGTATTATTAGCGATAGAAAAGAGTGGTATAGGTAAATGGCTTGAGAAAACGAAAGTAATCGGCCATATATATGTAATCGTATTGCTACCGATTACCTGGATGGTTTTTGCAATTGATGATATGCAAGTATTGTTGCAATATTTACAGAATATGATAGGAATTCATGCTTCAGGAGCAATAGTAGAGGGTGAACAGGTTCTGCGGTATTTGAAAGAATATGGGGTGTTATTTATTTTTTGTGTTCTGTTTGCAACACCATTTCCGATGCGGCAGTATAAAAAAAGGAAAAACAAGTGGTATGTTATTTTGTTGATAGCAGCAATCTTTTGGTTTTCCGTTTACGAGATTATGGTAGGAAGTAATAATCCGTTCTTATATTTCAGATTTTAGAGGTGAAATTTTTTCATGAAGAAATGGAAAAGAATTATACATAATTGTCCATATTTAATTGCGTTAAGCTTAACGTGGCTGTTCTTTACAGTAGGTAGTGGTGTCTTAATGTGGTATCGAGGATATGATGGCAGAGATTGGAGAGATTTTGTAAGTAATCCCATATTTGCTGTTGCGGTTATAGAAGGGATGCAGGGGGAAAGGACAGAGCAAGCAGTCGTAACTAATGATAAAAATACTAAACTTGATGCGAATGAAGTGTCAGGAGAATTAAAGTGGGAAAACTCGGTATTGGCGTCTATGAACCAATCAGAAATTCTGCAGCCAGATCAGAGAATAATTGAAGCTGCCAAAGCTCTGGAAAATCCATTAGAAGATATGGCTGGGGAAGTTCTAAACGGTGATATAATATCGGATGATATTGTGTTAGTAAATGCGGAGAGTGGTTCTGCAACTGAGGAAAATGATGGTTCTATAACTGAGGAAAAAGATAGTTCTGTAACGGTGGAAAATGATTCTGCAGATACAGAAAGTGGGAAAACGCGTTATGAAACCTATACACCTATTGAAACAGATTCTATTTATTATTCCGATGCAGGAAAAATTGCATATACAACTGATTATGAATATCGGAAAGTTACAGAGAAGTATTTTGATGATGCCGCATTTCTTGGAGATTCCAGAACACTTGGTATTGCAGATTATGCAGGACTGGATGCTGATTTTTATTGCGAGAACGGCATGACAATTTATAAGTTGTTTGACGAGAAGGGAATTACCTATCAGAAAAATGGTCAGAAAGTAAATTTGAGTCAGGTTCTTCAACAGAAGCAATATGGTAAAATTTATATTATGCTTGGCATGAATGAATTGGGGTATGGAGATACTGAGAGGTATCTGGAGCAGTATGAAGCTGTTTTGAAACAGATAAGAGAGTGGCAGCCACAGGCGATTATATTTATTTTGGCCAATTTGCATGTAAGCCAGATAAGAAATAATATGAAAACAGAGTTTAATAATGTGAATATCAACGATAAGAATGCAGCGGCAGCAAGTCTGGCAGATGGAACGAACATTTTTTATCTGGATAGCAATCCAATGTTTACAGATGAAGAAGGTTTCTTAAAAGCGGATTTAACTTTTGACGGTGTTCACTTGTATGCAAACAATTATGAAGCTTGGAAAGAGTTCTTTATGGAACATGGGGTAGTTAAGAATGACGAAGGAAGTACAGGAAATTCGATTAAATAAATATCTTGCTCAATGTGGAATCTGTTCCAGAAGGGATGCAGACAAACTGATTGAACAAGGAGTTGTCTGTGTGAATGGGAAAATAGCTCAGTCGGGTATGAAGGTGATGCCGGCAGATGAAGTGACGGTGCATGGCAAAGCGGTGCAAAAACGTGAAAAAAAGGTGGTTCTTGCGTATTATAAGCCGGTAGGAGTCGTATGCACAGAACGAGATAAGCATGCCAAAGTGAAAGTGCAGGACAATATACAATACCCTGTCAGAGTTACTTATGCAGGGAGATTGGATAAGGAATCGGAAGGCTTGCTTCTCATGACAAATGATGGTGATTTGATTGAGGCAATGATGCGTGGAGCGAATTGCCATGAGAAAGAATATCAGGTTAAAGTAAATAAGCCCATTACGAGGGAAGCAATGGATATAATGCGAGCAGGTGTGTATTTAAAAGATTTGGATATTACAACCAGACCATGTGAAATTACCCAGACGGGGCAGTATACTATGCAAATGGTTTTGACTCAGGGAGTCAACAGACAAATACGCAGAATGTGCCAATCAGTAGGTTATGAGGTAAAAGAACTTAAAAGAACGCGTGTTATGAATGTTAACCTTGCAAAATTAAGACCGGGAGAATACCGAGAATTGAATGAAGAGGAGCAAAAATGTTTGTATCAGACATGCTCCATGAAGCACTAACAAAGCAGTATCTATATCTTGTGTTTGGTGAAAAATAGCGAAAATATCTGTATATTAGAAGAAAGATGATGGTGTGAACAGATGCAGACTACGGAAATGAATCGAATGAAAGAACTGGTTTCTACATTAAATTGTGCCGCGAAAGCATATTATGCACAAGATACAGAAATCATGAGTAATTTTGAATATGACCGTTTATATGATGAATTGGTGGCTTTAGAAGAAAAAACGGGTGTTATTCTTGCGAATAGCCCAACCATACATGTTGGGTATGAAGCAGTAGACGAATTACCGAAGGAACGGCATGAAAAGCCGATGCTTTCGCTTGGAAAAACGAAAAACAGAGAAGAGTTGCGCGATTGGTTAAATGGGAAAGAAGCACTTTTGTCATGGAAATTAGATGGTCTTACCATTGTATTGACATTTTATGAAGGAAAACTTGCAAAAGCAGTCACAAGAGGGAATGGAGAAGTGGGAGAGGTTATTACAAACAATGCCAAGGTATTTAAGAACGTACCACTTTCGATTCCTTTTCAGGGTGAATTGATTTTGCGTGGTGAGGCAGTTATTACTTATTCTGATTTTGAAGAGATAAATAGTAAGATAGAAGAGGTGGATGCCAAATATAAAAATCCGCGTAATTTATGTAGCGGTTCCGTGCGCCAATTAAATAATGAAGTGACGGCAAATCGTAATGTCATGTTTTATGCTTTTAATCTGGTAAAAGCAGATGGCATAGAATTTGATAATTCCAGAGAGCGACAGTTAGAGTTTCTGGAAAAGCAAGGATTTGATATTGTAGAATACCGGAAGGTTGCACCGGACACTATTCTGGATGATATAGCTTATTTTGAAAAGAAAATAGAAAACTATGATATTCCTTCTGACGGACTTGTGCTTACGTTGGAAGATATCGCTTATGGGCAGTCACTTGGTATGACTGCAAAGTTTCCTCGTGATTCGATTGCTTTTAAATGGGCAGATGAGCTACGAGAGACCGTTTTGAAGGAAATTGAGTGGAGTCCAAGCCGCACCGGACTCATCAATCCGGTAGCTATTTTTGAACCGGTGGAATTGGAAGGAACAACGGTAAGTCGTGCTTCTGTACACAATATTAGTATTATGAGAAGTCTGAAATTAGGAATTGGAGATCATATTACGGTTTATAAAGCCAACATGATCATTCCTCAGATTGCAGAAAACCTGACAGGAAGTAATACAATTGAGATTCCGCAAGTTTGTCCGGTATGCGGTCAGCCGACGGAAATTAAGCAGATTAATGATGTGCAGTCCTTATATTGTGTAAATCCTGCCTGTGATGCCAAAAAGATAAAATCCTTTACACTGTTTGTCAGTAGGGATGCTATGAACATTGATGGTCTTTCAGAAGCAACGCTTGAGAAATTCATCGGAAAAGGATTTATTCACGAATATGCGGATATTTTCAAATTAAATCGTTATGAAGAAGAAATAACACAGATGGAAGGATTTGGAGAGAAATCCTACCGGAAATTGATAGGTAGTGTGAATGCGGCAAGAGAAACAAATCTGCCAAGAGTTATTTATGGATTAGGAATTGCGAATATCGGACTTGCAAATGCGAAGATGATTTGTAAGCATTATCAGTATGATTTGGCAGCGATGCAGTTAGCAGACGTAGAAGAACTGAGTGAAATAGAGGGTATCGGTGAGGTAATTGCTGGTGCATTCTGTGATTATTTCAAAGAAGAAAAAAATATTTTACAATTACAGAATCTCTTAAAAGAAATCAATATTGTGACAGAAACAGTAGATGAGTCTGCACAGACACTGACGGGAATGAGCTTCGTTATAACAGGCAGTTTGGAGCATTACGGTAATCGAAACGAACTAAAAAGTATTATTGAAAGCAAAGGTGGAAAAGTAACCGGAAGTGTTACTTCGAAAACGACCTGCCTGATTAACAATGATGTTACATCAAATTCATCAAAGAATAAAAAAGCAAAAGAACTGGGAATTCGTATTATTTCCGAAGAAGATTTTAATGCCGAATATTTATAAAATATTCGGCATTATGTATGTGATAGGAAAATGTTTACTGAATTGTACGGATATCATAAGGTGTTGTCTGGTAAACATAGTAGTTTAACCAGTTGGAATACAATAATTGTCCGGTGGAACGCCAGTTAACAATCGGCGCTTTGGTTGGGTCATCGTCCGGGAAATAATTGGCAGGAACTTTCGGGTTCATGCCTTTCTCCAAATCTCTGTAATATTCCAGTGATAAGGTATCTGCATCGTATTCGGGATGACAGGTAACGAAGAAATGACGGCTGTCTTTGGTTTTTACAATTGTGACACCAGCCTCGTCTGATACTGCCATTAACTCCAGTTCCGGTACAGATGCAATTTTTTCAGCGGTGATTCCCATAGCACGAGACTGTGGGGCATAGAAAATATCATCAAATCCACGGAAAAGAGGAGACGTTTTTTTAAGCACCCTGTGCGAATAAACACCGGATAATTTTTCTTCCATATCGAAGCGCTCCAAACCATAGAAATAATACAGTGCTGCAAAAGCACCCCAACAAAGATGAAGGGTACAATGTACATGTGTTTTGCCCCATTCCATAATGGTACATAATTCTTCCCAGTATGTTACATCTTCATATTTTATATAGTCCAGTGGAGCCCCAGTTATAATCATACCGTCAAATTTACGGTCTTTCACCTGGTCAAAGGTAGTATAAAAAGATTCCAAGTGATTGGAATCAACATGTTGCGGAATATAGCTTGCAGTCTGTAAAAATTCTACTTTTACCTGCAAAGGAGTATTGGACAGCTTACGAAGAAGCTGTGTTTCTGTGATAACCTTTGTAGGCATTAAATTTAAAATCAGCACGTTTAACGGACGAATATCCTGATGAAGTGCACGATATTCAGTCATTACAAAAATATTTTCGCCTTCCAACGTTGCTCTTGCAGGAAGGGAATCCTTAACTCTAATTGGCATATTATAACCTCAACTTTACTCTAAAATATACTAACGTCTATTAACATAACATAAAATGGCATATTCTGCAAGCTTTCACATTTGCAGGAAAAGAGATATAATTTACTATAACTAGTTCTAATAATATTTACTTATGAGGTATTGAGGATGGAAACAGCTTATCAGAAGGTTAAGGTACATAATGAATTGGAATGGTGTCAGGTTACAGACATGGATACCAAAGAGAAGATAGAGAAGGTTTTGTTGAAAAACCGCGTTTCTTATTATGTGAAATGGGAGAAGCCGAAATTTTTTTCCAATGATAAATTTGGCACATGTATTTTTTGTGTAAACCAGTTGCAAAAAGAAGCGGCAGATGAGGCGATAGAACCGATTCTTCCGGTTTGTAAAGGGAAAATTAAATTTGTTAATCGAAGAATGGACAAGATTTATTATTAAGAGAAGAATCAATAGAGAATTAGAAATAATTATGATGGTGGGATTATGAGTAGTAGTTGTGATACATGCAGTAACTATGCATATGATGAAGATTATGAATGTTATATTTGTATGGTAGATTTGGACGAAGATGAGATGAGTCGTTTTTTGAGTGGCGGCAATTTCGAATGTTCCTTTTATCAGTTAGATGATGAGTACAAGGTGGTTAGAAAACAGATGTAAAAAAGTTCATTCAGCAGCAATTTCCTATCGAATGAAAAGAAACAGGAATCCCTAGTGGGATTCCTGTTGTTTTTTTAGATTTTTCTGTGCTGTGGAAAGCATCAGTTTAATTCGATTAAGCTGGTTTACCTCACTTGCACCAGGATCATAGTCGATGGCTACGATATTGGAAAGAGGGTACTGCTTGCGAAGCTCTTTGATAACACCTTTTCCAACGACATGGTTTGGCAGACAACCAAACGGCTGTGTACAAACAATGTTGTTAACACCGCTATGGATTAGCTCAATCATTTCACCGGTTAAGAACCATCCTTCACCGGTCTGGTTTCCGATATTAACAATTGGTTTTGCATATTCTACGATTTTGTAGATGCTTGTAGGTGCATCAAAATGTTTACTCTTTTCAAACGCTTTGACGGCACTGGAACGAAGCTTTTCGATTGCCCAGATACCTAAGCGGGAAACGTTAGCTGATTTCTTGGAAGTACCAAGATATTCGGCTTTGTAAATCTGGTTGTAGAAGCAATAGAGCATGAAGTCAATTAAATCCGGTACAACCGCTTCAGCGCCTTCTGATTCTAACAGTTCCACAAGATAATTATTTGCAGCCGGTGCAAATTTTACGAGAATTTCACCAACAATACCAACACGAGGTTTCTTTATCTCGTGAATTGCAATCGCATCAAATTCTTTTACAATCTGACGACACATTTTACAGAATTTAAAATGGTTCAAATGCTTTGCGGAAACAAAATTCTGACATTTGGATATCCATTTGCTATGTAAAGCATTGACAGAACCGTTTTCCTTTTCATAAGGGCGCATACGATAAACGCAGCGCATGAAAATATCACCGAAAACAGCAGCGTAAGCTACACGCAACAGCATATTTGCATTCAAATGGAAGCCCGGATTGCTTTCAATACCGCCTAAGTTCAAGGAAATAACCGGAAGCTGAGCCATGCCGGCTTTTTCTAAAGCACGGCGGATGAATCCGACATAATTGGTTGCACGACAGCCACCACCGGTCTGTGTCATAATAATAGCAACCTTATTCAAGTCATATTTACCGGAGAGCAGTGCATCCATAATCTGACCGACTACCATAAGAGATGGATAGCACGCATCGTTATTTACATATTTTAATCCGACATCTACGGCATGTCTGTTGTCGTTTGCAAGCACTTCAAAATTATAACCACAGGCACGGAAAGCAGCCTCCATAATTTCAAAGTGAATTGGTGACATCTGCGGACAAAGAATCGTATATTCTTTACGCATTTCTTCTGTGAAAGAAACTTTTTCAATGGCAGAAGAGCGGATAGTACGTTCTTTTTGTTTCTGTTCTCTGACTTTGATGGCAGAGAGCAGGGAGCGAATTCGGATTCTGGCAGCACCTAAGTTATTGACCTCATCAATTTTTAAGCAGGTGTAAATCTTATCAGAACCGGATAAAATATCATTTACCTGATCCGTTGTAACAGCATCCAAACCGCAACCGAAAGAGTTTAACTGAATCAAATCTAAATCGTCTCTTGTTTTCACATAGCTTGCAGCCGCGTACAAACGAGAATGATACATCCACTGGTCAGAAACAATGAGCGGACGCTCCGGTGCAGCTAAATGAGAGATGGAATCCTCTGTTAAAACAGCCACATCATAGGAGTTAATCAGCTCCGGAATACCATGATTGATTTCCGGATCAATGTGGTATGGACGACCGGCAAGTATGATACCGCGTTTGTGACTTTCTTCCATGTACCGGAGTACTTCTTCGCCTTTCTTACGCATATCATCTCTGGCATTGTCCATTTCATTCCATGCTTCAGCACAGGCATCCATGACCTCAGTAACCGGGAGGAAATCGAATTCTCTTGTCAAAGCTTCGGTAACTGTTTTTAAGTCACGGAAGGACATAAACGGATTGCGGAAAACAACTTCACCGCGTCCGATTTCTTCTACGTTATTTTTGATATTTTCCGAATAGGAAGTAACAATCGGACAGTTGTAATGATTGTTTGCTTCCGGAAATTCATTTCTTTCGTAGAACAGGGAAGGGTAGAAAATAAAGTCTACTCCCTGTTTGATTAACCATGTTACGTGTCCATGTGCGAGTTTTGCCGGATAACATTCGGATTCGCTCGGAATGGATTCGATACCAAGCTCATAAATTTTACGGTTAGAGCTTGGAGAGAGCACAACACGATATCCTAACTTGGTGAAAAAGGTAAACCAGAAAGGATAGTTTTCATACATATTCAAAACTCTTGGAATACCTACCGTACCTCGTTTGGCCTCTGTAATTGGAAGCGGTTCGTAGGAGAAAAGTCGTTTTAATTTATATTCATATAAGTTTGGTACGCCGTTTTCGTTCTTTGCCTTACCAAGCCCTCTTTCACAACGGTTACCGGATATGTACTGTCTGCCGCCGGTAAATTTATTGATGGTCAGACGACAGTTGTTGGTACAACCTTTACATTTTGCCATGCTGGTTTCAAACTGCAGAGAATTAATTTTATCAATAGAGAGCATGGAAGTCTGATATCCTTTGCTGTAATGTTCTCTTGCAATCAAAGCAGCACCGAAAGCACCCATAATACCGGCGATATCCGGACGTACAGCCTCGCAGTTTGCAATTTTTTCAAAGCTTCTAAGAACGGCATCGTTATAGAAGGTACCGCCCTGTACAACAATGTTTTTACCAAGTTCAGAGGCATCGGATACTTTGATAACCTTAAACAAAGCATTTTTAATAACTGAATAAGCAAGACCGGCAGAAATGTCGGAAACAGAAGCTCCTTCCTTCTGCGCCTGTTTTACTTTGGAGTTCATAAATACGGTACAACGAGTACCCAAATCAATCGGATGTTCTGCAAAAAGAGCAGTCTTGGCGAAGTCTTGTACACTATAATTTAAGGATTTCGCGAATGTTTCAATGAAAGAACCACAGCCGGAAGAGCAAGCTTCGTTAAGCTGAACACTGTCTACGGTCTGATTCTTGATTTTGATACATTTCATATCCTGACCACCGATATCCAGAATACAATCTACATTAGGATTGAAGAAAGCGGCAGCATAATAGTGTGCAACCGTTTCCACTTCACCGTCATCCAGTAAGAAGGCGGCTTTCATCAAAGCTTCGCCGTAACCGGTAGAGCAGGAGCGAACAATTTCCACACCTTCCGGCAGAAGAGAATAAATTTCCTGAATAGAACGAATCGCTGTTTTCAAAGGACTTCCGTCATTACTGCTGTAAAAAGAGTACAACAAAGAACCATCCTCGCTTACCAGAGCGACTTTGGTTGTGGTACTTCCGGCATCAATACCTAAGAAGCACCTGCCACGATAGGATGCCAGATCAGCAGTCGAAACATGATGAGAAGAGTGTCTCTTGCAGAAAGAATCATAATCTTCTTTGGTTGCAAAAAGAGGCTCCATACGTTCTACTTCAAATTCCATTTTGATATCGGAGGAAAGCTTTTCTACCATTTCCTGCATGGAATAGCAGACATCTTCTTTTGCATTTAATGCAGAACCGATAGCAGCGAATAAATGAGAGTTACCGGTGTCAATAATATGTTCATCATCCAGTTTCAAGGTACGGATGAAAGATTGCTTTAATTCCGATAAGAAATGAAGCGGACCGCCTAAGAAAGCAACATGACCGCGGATTGGTTTACCGCAGGCAAGACCGCTGATGGTCTGGTTCACAACTGCCTGAAAAATAGAGGCAGATAAATCTTCTTTGGTCGCGCCTTCATTGATGAGGGGCTGAATATCGGATTTTGCGAATACGCCGCAACGAGCAGCGATAGTATATAATGAATGATAATTTTTGGCATATTCATTCAGACCGGCAGCATCTGTTTGTAATAAAGAAGCCATCTGGTCAATAAAAGAACCTGTACCACCGGCACAGATACCATTCATACGTTGTTCTACATTGCCGCCTTCAAAATAGATAATTTTGGCATCTTCACCACCAAGCTCAATAGCGACGTCAGTAGTCGGCGCAAGCTCCTGTAATGAGGTGGATACAGCAATAACTTCCTGTACAAATGGGACAGCAAGATGATTGGCAAGCGTAAGACCACCGGAACCGGTAATCATTGGATGCAACGAAATGTTTCCCAGCTTTTCGTATGCACTTTGCAATAAGTTAGATAGAGTTTCCCTGATATTGGCATAGTGTCTCTGATAATCAGAGAAAAGAATCTGGTGCTTTTCATCCAGAATTGCTATTTTTACGGTAGTAGAACCGATATCAATACCAAGGGTATATTGCATCTGACTCAACTTGTATTTCACTCCTTTTAACATTAGAAAAATCTTAACAAAATATTAGCAGTATTTTCTTATTATAATGTGTTTCGTATTATTTGACATACTCAGACATTATACGACAGTCATTATGAAAAAGCAATCAACTCTTTTTAAGAATTATATGAAGATTTTGGAAGACAATTATAAAATTTTTATGACTTTCCTGAAATTCGCTTGTGTGCCGTTTACTTTTAAAAACAGGAATGTTAGAATATATTCAGTTTTTCAGTATAGAATGTCAGGAGAATGAGAGAATGAGTTCGTTTGAAAAAAAGTTTGGTAAATATGCAATTCGTAATATTTCCTTTGTGTTAGTAATTTGTTATGCGATAGGATATTTGATTGAAATGTTACTACCTAATTTAATATGGTATCTGACATTGAATCCGTATGCTATTTTGCATGGTCAGGTGTGGAGATTATTTACATGGATTTTGATTCCACCGAGTGAATCCAATATCTTTTTAACATTGCTGATGCTATATTTCTATTGCTCCATCGGTACGACACTAGAGCGTACGTGGGGAACATACCGCTATAATGTGTATTTGTTACAGGGTATGCTATTTACAATTGTAGGAAGCTTTTTACTGATGGGATATAGTTATCTTTTTAATGGAGATGCGTTAGCAGCAGTTGGTGGGGATTATTATTTTACAATCGTTTCCTTGTATTTTAGTACCTACTACATCAACATGTCTATTTTCCTTGCTTTTGCAGCGACCTTCCCGGATGTGTCGGTACTTTTGATGTTTATTATTCCGATTAAGGTAAAATGGCTGGGTGTTATTTATGGAATTATGTTGTTATTCTCTTTCTTGCAGGGAAATATCAACACAAAGTTTGCGATTGCGGCATCTCTGCTCAACTTTGTGGTGTTCTTCTTAACATCTAGAAATATGATGCATATGAATCCGAAGCAGATACACAGACGACAGGAATTTAAACGTGAGGTAAAGCGTAATACCGGTATTACGAAACATAAATGTGCTATCTGTGGCAGAACAGAAGAGGACAGTCCGAATATGCAGTTCCGTTTTTGTTCAAAGTGTGAAGGAAATTATGAATATTGCGAAGAACATTTATATACTCATACACATGTGAAAAGATAATAGACGGAAAGTCCGGACAGATATAGAGTGGGTGTAAGAAAAATGGTTGTTAAAGGAGTTATGAGGTGGAATGAATAAAGAAATCTTATTTGCACAGACCTTGGAAAAGGTCAAAAAAGTTGCAAAAGAGCAGGGTAATGTGATAGCAAAAGAACAGGTAGAAGAAGCTTTCTTGGAACTGGACTTAACAGAAGAACAGCTTGCGATGGTGTTTGATTATCTGCATAAACACAAAATCGGTATCGGTGAGCCGGTCAATCTGGATGATTATTTAAGTGAAGAAGAAGTAGATTATTTGGAAGAATATTTACAACAGCTTAAGGAGTTGCCGGAATTTTCAGAAGGAGAGAAAGAAGCCATTACTCTTTCGGCTATGGCAGGAGATTTGAATGCCCAGAATCAGTTGATTCAGATTTTTTTGCCACAAGTAGTTGAGATTGCCAAATTGTATGCGGGACAGGGTGTATTTCTGGAAGATTTAATCGGAGAAGGAAATGTGGCTGTTACAATGGGTGTTTCTATGCTGGGTGCGATGGAACATGTTGCTGAGGCGCAGGGGATGCTTGGTAAGATGATTATGGATGCCATGGAAGACTATATTTCCGAAAACGTGGAGGAAGTGAAAAAAGACCGGAAAATTGCAGATAAAGTTAACAAGGTAGCAGAGAAAGCCAATGAACTGGCGGAGGACTTGCATCGCAAAGTAACTGTAGAAGAACTGATAGAAGAAACCGGTATGAGCAGAAAAGCAGTTATGGATGCGATTCGTATTACTGCCGGCAAAATTGAGTCGTTGGAGGAAAACGGAAGTGTCGGAGATTGATGTAAAAGAAATACAAAACAATAACCGTGAAGTAACACAAGAGAAAATGGCATATCAGGATAATGATTTTAAGTATTATATGCAGGATGCAGGAACACTTTATTTTGGGGCGCGCTATAATTACCGAGATTTGATGGAACATGAGATGGTGCCTTTTAAAATTAAATGTATTATTGAGCATTATATTATGAAGGATACGGATTTGGAAACCAGTTTAGAGAGTCAGTTTTATTATATGACAGAAGAGCAATTTTCGTATCGAACATTTATGCAACTAAAGGCTAAGGTGAAGGTGTGTGTGCTTGTTGAGAAAAAATCTCTTTTGGGGAAAAAGAAGCTGGTTTATCAGGACAAGGTAATTCCTTTAAAAGAATTTGTGCAGATGAATCTTGCACAAAAAAAGAAGCAGGGAGTGAAAATACAGGAGATTATTATATCAAAGTTACATATGATGGCATTTAGTGTCTGAGATTTTACGCGATAACTTACAGTGTTAGTTGACGCATTTTTTGCGTTTGATGACTTGCTTTTGACAAACTTTTCTGATAAACTGACATTGTCAAACAAATTTAGGTAAAATTCCCCTTTTACACTGAGCAGGTATTAACATAATATGTTTTTACCTGTTCTTTTATATTGTCAGTAATTCTTTACTAAATTTCAGGGTAAGTGATATACTATATGGATAGATTAAGAGAAAGGTTTGGATTTAACATGCAAATGGAACAATTAAAGGCATATACGATTATTGAGAAAAGAGAAATTAAGGAATTAAACTCAATTAGTTATTTGTTGAAACACAATAAGACAGGAGCCAGAGTTGCACTTTTGTCGAACGATGATGAGAATAAGGTATTTTATATTGGATTCCGCACACCGCCGAAGGATAGTACAGGTGTCGCACATATTATTGAACATAGTGTGCTTTGTGGTTCCGATAAGTTTCCGGTGAAAGATCCTTTTATTGAACTGGCAAAGGGTTCATTGAATACGTTTTTAAATGCGATGACATATCCGGACAAGACGGTTTATCCGGTAGCAAGCTGTAACGACAAGGATTTCCAGAACTTAATGGATGTATATTTGGATGCGGTGTTTCATCCAAACATTTATAATGAAAAAAAGATTTTTATGCAGGAAGGTTGGCACTATGAGATGGAAAGCTTAGAGGATGAGCTTACCATTAATGGTGTTGTTTATAATGAAATGAAAGGAGCGTTCTCTTCACCGGATGATGTACTGGACAGGGAGATTATGAATTCCTTGTATCCGAATACTTCTTATGCGGTGGAATCAGGTGGCGATCCGGATGTGATTCCGGAGCTTACGTACGAGGACTTTCTTGCTTTTCATCAGAAATATTATCATCCGTCTAACAGCTACATTTATCTGTACGGTGATATGGACATGGTGGAGAAGCTTACGTATCTGGATGAAGAGTATTTATCGAAATACGATGTGCTTGCAGTAGATTCCACGTTGAAAGCAGAGAAACCGTTTGAAAAGCCGATTACGGTTTATAAGGAATATCCGATTATGGAAAATGAGTCGGAGAAAGACAGTACTTATTTATCCTATAACATTTCTTTTGGTGATAGTCTGGATAGAAAACTATATATTGCGTTTCAGGTACTGGATTATGTGCTTTGCTCTGCACCGGGGGCACCGTTAAAACAAACCCTGATTGATAAAGGGATTGGCAAGGATGTTTACAGCACATACGAAAATGGTATCAAACAGCCATATTTCTCAGTGGTGGCAAAAAATGCCAACAAAGAGCAGTTGGAAGAGTTTGTCGGAACGATTGAACAGGTGTTAAAAAAGCTTGTGACAGAGGGCTTGGACAAAAAAGCATTGAAAGCAGGTTTGAACTTCTATGAGTTTAAATATCGTGAAGCGGATTTCGGTTCTTATCCGAAAGGGCTTCTGATGGGCTTACAGATGTTTGACAGCTGGCTATATGATGATAGTAAGCCATTTATTCATATTGAGGCAAATAAGACCTATAAAGAGCTGAAAGAAGCGATTGATACCGATTATTATGAAAAATTAATTGAAGACAATTTGTTAAACAATACACACAAAACAATGGTTGTGGTAGAACCGGTAAAAGGTTTGACGACTAAGAAAGATAAAGAATTGGCAGATAAACTGGCGCAGACGAAAGCACAGCTATCCAAAGAACAATTAGAAGAAATTGTTGCACAGACGAAAGCGCTAGAGGAATATCAAGAAGAGCCGAGTACCAAAGAAGATTTGGAGAAGATTCCGCTTTTAACCAGAGCGGATATGAAGAAAGAAGCAGAGCCATATGTAAACGAAGAAAAGAAGGTAGGAGATACCTTGCTTTTATATCATGATATTTTCACGAACGGTATCGGATATCTTCGTTTTGTATTTGATATGCGCCAGGTGCCGGAGGAATTATTCCCGTATGTGGGATTGTTGAAATCCATTTTTGGATTGATTGATACGGAGAATTATACTTACGGAGAACTTTTTAATGAGGTTAATATTCAGACAGGCGGTATTGTTCCGGTTGTAAATACCTATATTGATGCCAGAGATTTGAACCACTATACAGCAACCTTTGAAATCAAAGCGAAAGTGTTGTATGAGAATCTGGAGCAGGCATTCCGCTTAGTAGAAGAAATGGTGATGTGCTCGAAATATGAGGATACCAAGCGTCTTTTGGAATTGGTATCCGAACTCAAATCCCAGAAACAGGCAAGTATGATGTCAGCAGGGCATTCTCTTGCAGCAGTGCGTGCGTTGTCTTATCAGTCCAAGACAGCGGCTGTGTCCGATATGATTAGCGGCATTCCTTATTATCGGATGTTAGAAGAATTGGAGAAGGATTTTGATAGTCAGAAAGAGAATGTAGTAGAAAAACTGCAGAAATTAGCAGTTTGCTTATTCCGTCCGGAAAATCTGATGGTAGATTATACGGCACAGCAGGAAGGTCTTGTGGGCATTGAAACAATGATTGAAAAATTCCGCAATTGTTTAAATACGGAAGCAATTGCTGCACAGACTTATCAGCCGACACCGGAGAAAAAGAACGAAGGTTTTATGTCCTCTTCGCAGGTACAGTATGTATGTCGTGCCGGTAATTTTACGAAGAAGGGATTGCCATATCATGGTGCTTTGCGAGTGCTTCGTGTGATGATGGGGTATGATTACCTTTGGACACAGGTGCGTGTGAAGGGTGGAGCTTACGGTTGTATGTGTCAGTTTGGTAAATCCGGTGAAAGTTATTTTGTATCTTATCGGGATCCGAATCTGGAGAAGACAATTGATGTCTTTGAAAAAGCAGCAGATTATATCCGTAATTTTGAGGCAGATGAGCGAACCATGACACAGTATATTATTGGTGCGGTAAGTGAACTGGATACACCGATGACACCGGCAACCAGAGGTTTGTACTCTATGTCAGGCTATATGACACATTACACCTATGAACAGGTACAGAAAGAGAGAGATGAGTTGTTAGCTACAAGTCCGGAGAAAATTCAGGAGTTGGCAGAATACATTCAGGCTTTTATGAAAGATGAGTGCTTATGCGTAGTTGGAAATGAAGAGAAAATAAAAGGGCAGCAGGCTTTGTTTGGAGAGACTGATTATTTGTTTCATTAATACAAAAGAGAGGGGAAGGATTATGAAAAAAATGAAATTGGCAGCGATGTTCCTTTTAGCAGGTGTTCTTTTTACCGGATGCGGAAGCAGTGCAAAAAGCGAGTCTTATGATGCCGGATACAGTTATAACACCGCGACAACAGAAGAAGCGGTTGTTTATGAAGCGGCAGCGGAGGAGTTTGCGGCGGAAGAATATGTAACAGATGATACGGCAGCAGAAATGCCGGCAGAAGGTGCCACGGAAGCCGGTACAGAAACGTTGGATGAAAATGCACAGGAACGGAAACTGATAAAGACGGTTGACTTATATGTGGAAACGGAAACCTATGACACGTTGCTTGGGAATTTGGAGAAACAGGTAACAGAGTTGGGTGGTTATATTGAATACCAGTATCAGTATAATGGAAGTTATTATTCCGGTTATGAGGAGGTACGAAGTACGAATATGACTATCCGTATTCCGGTAAAGCGTCTGGATGAGTTTGTGGGCAAAGTAGAGGAACAGTCTAATGTTACCAATAAGGAAGAACGGGTTGAGGATGTAACACTTCAATATGTGGATTTGGAGAGCCGTAAAACGGCATTGATTACAGAACAAGAACGTTTGATTGAGCTACTTGCCAAAGCAGAAACAGTAGAAGATATTATTTCTATTGAACAGCGGCTTTCCGATGTAAGATATGAACTGGAAAGTATGGAATCGCAGCTTCGTACGCTTGATAATCAGATTGATTACAGTACCATTAACTTAAATATACAGGAAGTGCAGAGAATAACACCGAAGGCAGAACCGACTTTGCTTGGAAGGATGGAAAATGGTTTGCGGAAGAGTATCTATCGAATCGGGGATGATATTCAGGATGCTATTGTGTGGTTCGTGATTAATATTCCATATTTCATCATCTGGGGTATTGTGATTGTTGTGATTGTTATAGTACTTCGTGCAATTCGCAAACGTGGTAAAAAGAAAATTGCGCAAAGACAGGCAAAGGATAAAGAATTAGCTATTGAGGCAGAAAAAGCAGAAAAAGAAATCAAAGAAAAAATACAGGAAGAGGATAAAAAATAATTATGGAGAAGGCAAATTTTAAGTCGGGCTTTGCTACCCTTATCGGAAGACCGAATGTAGGAAAATCTACCTTGATGAATTGTCTGATTGGACAGAAAATAGCGATTACATCCAATAAGCCACAGACTACCAGAAACCGTATTCAGACGGTTTATACGTCCGAGGAAGGACAGATTGTTTTTTTGGATACACCGGGTATTCATAAGGCGAAAAATAAACTTGGTAATTACATGGTAAACGTGGCAGAGCGCACGTTGTCAGAGGTAGATGTGGTATTATGGCTTGTAGAGCCTACGAATTATATCGGAGCAGGCGAACAGCATATTATCGAACAGCTAAAAAAAACAAAGACTCCGGTGATTCTTGTTATCAATAAAATCGATACGGTGAAAAAGGAAGAGATTCTTCTTTTCATTGACACGTATCGAAAACAGATGGATTTTGCAGAGATTGTTCCGGTTTCCGCGTTAAAAGGTGACGGGACAGATGATTTGCTTTCCTGTATTATGAAATATCTGCCATATGGACAGCCGTTTTATGATGAGGATACGGTTACAGATCAACCGATACGTCAGATTGTGGCAGAGTTGATTCGAGAAAAAGCATTACGTTGTCTGGAAGACGAAATTCCACACGGAATTGCAGTAACGATTGAAGCAATGAATTTCAGAAAGCATATTGTGGATATTGATGCAACCATTGTTTGTGAGCGAGATTCCCACAAGGGAATTATTATCGGAAAGCAGGGACAGATGCTTAAGAAAATCGGTTCCAAGGCAAGACCGGATATCGAGGATTTGGTAGAATCACAGGTAAATCTGAAGCTCTGGGTGAAGGTGAAAAAGGACTGGAGAGACAGTGATTTTCTTCTGAAAAATTTCGGATATAATCCGAAGGATTCCGAATAGAAAAAAGGAAAAAAGCGAACCCTAATAGCATAGATTTTGTTAGGGGGCTTAAGATGAACGAGGAAAATTACTGGGAACGATTTCTTGTGACGGGAAGTGTGAAAGACTTTCTGGCATATAAAAATGCAGTACAAGGTTTAGAAAATGACAGAGCACAAGATTCTGTCAGGGAAGATGAGTCGGGTGAACATTCTCATGCAGGAGTTTACAGAGATTACGGGAATGATTTTAAAGGCTGAACCAATCGGCGAATATGATAGAAGAGTTGTTATTTTAACGAAGGAAAGAGGAAAGATATCGGCGTTTGCCAAGGGGGCACGAAAGCAGACCAGCAGGCTTCTTGCCGCTACGAATCCTTTTTCCTTCGGGAAATTTAAATTGTATGTAGGAAGAACTTCGTATAATTTACTGGAAGCCAATATTAGTAATTATTTCGAAGGACTTCGGGAAGATTTTGAAGGTGCTTACTATGGAATGTATTTTCTGGAGGTAATGGATTATTATACAAGAGAAAACAATGAAGACAAAGAAATGTTGAAGCTTCTATATCAATCTTTGCGGGCACTTATACATGAAAAATTTCCCAATCGCTTAGTACGATACATATTTGAAATGAAGGCAATGGTTTTAAGTGGAGAATTTCCAGGCGTGCCGGAAAAAGGCAAATGGGAAGAGTCTACCATTTATGCGGTACAATATATTATGACCTCCAGTGTAGAAAAATTATATACGTTTACTGTGACCGAAGAGGTTTTGATGCAGTTAAAAGAAATTGCGGATACTTATCGAAAACGTTATATAGATAAGACGTTTAAAAGTCTGGAAATTGTGGATAATCTTTTCTAGTGAGATAAACTTAAAGATGTGTGTTGAAAATCCCAGATAAGTCGGATATAATGTAAAGTTGTTAGTGGTTTATAAACCGAGAGGGGAATAAATTTATGAAGAAATGGAAATTGACTCTTATAGTAATGGCAGTGGCGTATGTTATGATTGGATGTGGTGATTCAAATCTTTCTAACACCAATACGGTTTCCGTTCAAAAGGATGGTAGTATTAAACAGATAATCGTAGAACAATTCGAGAGAAATTACTATGATGTGGAAGAACTTACTACTATGGCACAGGAGAAAATATCGCAGTTTGGCGATGGGACACAGAAGGTTGTCTGCGACTCTATTAAGGAAAAAGATGGTAAGATTGTCGTGGAAATGACTTATCAAAGTGGTACAGATTATACAGAGTTTAACAACAGAGAACTTTTTAATGGCACTGTTGCTGAGGCATTAGCTAAGGGTTATTCTTTAAAAGATGCAGTGTCAGAAGATGGTACAGATATTAGTGAAGAACAGTTAGCACAAATCAATGAGAATCATGTCATAGTTGTCGGAACCAAGGAAGGTGAAGAATTAAACGTGCAGGTGTACGATAAAATTTTGTATACCAGTGGCAATGTTATTATATCCGGCAAAGAGGATGCGCATATCGGAGCGGAGGGAGAAGACATGCTCTCTTATATTATATTCAAATAGGATAAAACCGTTTTAACTGAGACGGTCAAGAATAAAAAGATGTGAGGGAAAAATCATGGAAAAGACAATGGAAAAAATTGTAGCTTTAGCGAAAGCAAGAGGATTCGTATATCCGGGTTCTGAGATTTATGGCGGATTGGCAAATACATGGGATTACGGTAATCTTGGTGTTGAGTTAAAGAATAATGTAAAAAAGGCGTGGTGGCAGAAGTTCGTAATGGAAAATCCATACAACGTAGGTGTAGACTGTGCGATTCTGATGAATCCGCAGACATGGGTTGCATCTGGACATTTGGGTGGCTTCTCCGATCCGCTTATGGATTGTAAAGAATGTCATGAGCGTTTCCGTGCTGATAAATTGATTGAAGATTTTGCGCAGGAAAATGGTATTGAATTAACAGAGTCTATCGATGCGTGGACACAGCAGCAGATGAAGGATTTTGTAGAAGAAAAGAATATTCCATGTCCTACTTGTGGAAAACATAATTTTACGGATATCAGACAGTTCAACCTGATGTTTAAAACATTCCAGGGTGTAACAGAAGATGCAAAAAATACAGTATACTTAAGACCGGAAACAGCACAGGGTATCTTTGTAAACTTTAAAAACGTTCAGAGAACTTCCCGTAAGAAAATTCCGTTTGGTATCGGACAGATTGGTAAGTCCTTCCGTAACGAGATTACTCCGGGTAACTTCACTTTCCGTACCAGAGAATTTGAACAGATGGAACTGGAATTCTTCTGTGAGCCTGGAACTGATTTAGAATGGTTCCAGTATTGGAGAGGCTTCTGCCGTGACTGGTTACTTTCTCTTGGTATCAAAGAAGAGGAAATGAGACTTCGTGATCATTCTCCGGAAGAGCTTTGCTTCTATTCTAAAGGAACAACAGATATTGAGTTCTTATTCCCATTCGGATGGGGTGAACTTTGGGGTATCGCTGATAGAACAGACTATGATCTGACACAGCATCAGAATACTTCTGGTGAGGATATGTCCTATTTTGATGATGCGAAGAATGAAAGATATGTTCCATACGTTATTGAGCCATCTCTTGGAGCGGATCGTGTGGTACTGGCATTCCTTTGTGCAGCTTATGATGAAGAAGAAATTGGTGAGGGAGATGTTCGAACCGTATTACATTTCCATCCGGCACTTGCACCGGTTAAGATTGGTGTGCTTCCTTTATCTAAGAAATTAAATGAAGGTGCGGAGAAAATCTTTACAGAGTTATCTAAAAAATATAACTGTGAATTTGATGATAGAGGTAATATCGGTAAGAGATATCGTAGACAGGATGAAATTGGAACTCCATTCTGTATTACATACGATTTCGAGTCCGAAACAGATCAGTGTGTAACTATTCGTTTCCGTGATTCTATGGAGCAGGAGAGAGTTGCTATCAAAGATCTGGATGCTTACTTTGCAGATAAATTTACTTTCTAAAAAGACAAAAAGTGATACAGAAGGGAACATAATATGAAACAATACGGTGTTAATGAACTTAGAAGAATGTTTCTTGAGTTTTTTGAAAGCAAGGAACACTTGAAAATGAAAAGCTTTTCACTGGTACCACATAATGATAACAGCTTATTGCTGATTAACTCTGGTATGGCACCATTGAAACCATATTTTACAGGTCAGGAAATTCCACCAAGAAAACGTGTGACAACCTGTCAGAAATGTATTCGTACGGGTGATTTGGAGAATGTTGGTAAAACAGCAAGACATGGTACTTTCTTTGAAATGCTTGGTAACTTCTCTTTTGGTGATTACTTCAAACATGAAGCAATTGCATGGAGCTGGGAGTTTTTAACAGAAGTAGTAGGACTGGATAAAGAAAGACTTTATCCGTCTATTTATGAAAACGATGAAGAAGCTTTTGAAATCTGGAATAAGGAAATCGGTATTGCACCGGAGAGAATTTTCCGTTTCGGCAAAGCTGATAATTTCTGGGAACACGGTTCTGGTCCATGTGGACCTTGTTCTGAAATTTATTATGATCGTGGTGAAAAATATGGTTGTGGTAAGCCGGATTGTACCGTTGGTTGTGATTGTGACCGTTACATGGAAATCTGGAACAACGTATTTACACAGTTTGATAACGATGGAAAAGGCAATTATACCGAATTGGTACAGAAAAATATTGATACAGGTATGGGGCTTGAGAGACTTGCATCTGCAGTACAGGATGTAGATTCCATTTTTGATGTGGATACGGTACTTGCTCTTCGTACAAGAGTTTGTGAAATTGCAGGTGTTGCTTATAAAGAAGATTATGATACCGATGTTTCTATCCGTATTATTACTGACCATATTCGTTCCGCAACTTTCATGATTTCCGATGGTATTATGCCGTCCAACGAGGGACGTGGCTATGTTCTTAGACGTATTATTCGTAGAGCAGCCCGTCAGGGACGTAAGCTTGGTGTTCAAGGTACTTTTCTTGCAAATTTAAGTAATACGGTTATCGAGGGCTCCAAAGACGGTTATCCGGAATTGGAAGAAAAGAAAGAATTTATTTTCAACGTATTAACACAGGAAGAAAATAAATTCAATAAAACAATCGATCAGGGCTTGAGCATTCTGGCTGAAATGGAAGAAACCATGACCAAGGAAGGTCGCGAAGAACTTTCCGGTGAGGATACTTTCAAATTATATGATACTTATGGATTCCCGATTGACTTAACAAAGGAAATTTTGGAGGAAAAGGGATTTACCGTAGATGAAGCCGGTTTCAAAGCAGCTATGGAAGAACAGAAAGTAAAAGCACGTAGTGCACGTAAAGTAACGAACTACATGGGTGCAGATGTTACAGTATACGAATCCATCGATCCAAGTATAACTTCTGTATTTGTGGGTTATGATAATTTGGTGCATAACTCTAAGATTTCTGTTCTTACAACAGAAACAGAATTGGTAGAGGCACTTACAGATGGTGAAATCGGAACTATTTTTGTAGATGAGACACCTTTCTATGCAACTATGGGTGGACAGGTTGGCGATGTTGGTATTATCCGCTGCGCTGACGGTGAGTTCAAAGTTGAAGATACGGTTAAGATGTTAGGTGGTAAAGTAGGTCATATTGGACGTGTTACGAAAGGTATGTTCAAAGTAGGTGACACTGTTACTTTGGAAGTGGATGCAGAAAGAAGAACAGCAACTTGTAAAAACCACAGCGCGACACATCTTTTACAGAAAGCACTGCGTATGGTACTTGGAAGCCATGTAGAACAGGCCGGTTCTTACAATGATGGCGAAAGACTTCGTTTTGACTTTTCACATTTCTCCGCCATGACACCGGATGAACTGGCACAGGTTGAGAAGATTGTAAATGAGAAAATCGCAGAAAATATTCCGGTTGTAACAGAAGTTATGACAGTAGAAGAAGCGAAGAAGACAGGCGCAATGGCACTTTTTGGTGAAAAATACGGTGAAACGGTGCGTGTTGTAGAGATGGGCGAGTTCTCGAAGGAATTCTGCGGTGGTACTCACGTAAAGAATACCGGAGTAATTTCTTCTTTCAAGATTATTTCTGAAAACGGAGTAGCAGCCGGCGTCAGAAGAATTGAAGCTTTGACAGGTAATGGCGTAGTAAAATACTATGCTGATTTAGAAGCAAAACTGGAAGAAGCAGCAAAAGTATTAAAAACAACTCCGGCAAATCTGTTAGAACGTTGCGAACACTTGATGGCTGAAATGAAAGCTTTGCAGAGTGAAAATGAATCTTTGAAGAGCAAAGCAGCCAAAGATGCACTTGGTGATGTAATGAATCAGGTACAGGAAGTAAAGGGTGTAAAACTTCTGGCAGCAAAGGTTTCCGGTGTAGATATGAATGGTCTGCGTGATTTAGGAGACCAGTTAAAAGAAAAATTGGGTGAAGGCGTAGTTGTATTGATTTCCGATACAGACGGTAAAGTAAGCTTAGTAGCAATGGCAACCGATGGTGCAATGGCGAAAGGTGCGCACGCAGGTAACTTAATTAAAGGTATTGCGGCACTTGTTGGCGGTGGCGGCGGTGGTCGCCCTAACATGGCACAGGCAGGTGGCAAAAATCCGGCAGGAATAGATGCTGCAATTGCAGAAACTGCAAAGGTATTAGAAGGTCAGCTCGCATAATTTTATGTTTTCTTAGGATTTCTAAAAATAATAGTTGACTCATAACCAATTTGTGGTATAATTTATATTGTGTGTAGACACACAATGCACAGTTGTGCATAAATAACCCAATCAGTCGAGTTACTAGTTAGGGACTGAAGGGAGGTCAGGTGCGAAAATGTCAAACGTAATCGTAAAAGAGAACGAGACTTTAGATAGTGCATTACGTCGTTTTAAAAGAAGCTGTGCGAAAGCCGGCATTCAGCAGGAGATTCGTAAAAGAGAACATTACGAGAAACCAAGTGTAAGACGTAAGAAAAAATCTGAAGCAGCAAGAAAACGTAAATACAACTAATTTAAGTGTAGAACAAATCCCTGATTTTTATCAGGGATTTTGTTATATCAGGATTTTTAAAACCTTTTTCGGGATAAATGGTCATAATAAGTCTTTTCGTCTAATAACTATGATATAGAGGAAGCAACGGGAGAGATGAGTTTTGATAAAAAGAAAAAAGCGGTTACTAGGTCTGATTATGTCGGTGCTTATGACCGTTACATGTTTTTCGGGAATCATACCGATGAAGGCTTATGCGGCACCAGAGGTTTCTGCACCGTCTTATGTGGTTATGGAAGCATCCACCGGACAGATTATATGTGAGCAGGATGCAGAAATGAGAAGAAGTCCGGCGAGTATTACCAAGATTATGACCTTACTTGTTATATTTGACCATCTGCAAAGTGGTAGGATTCGATTAGAGGATTCTGTGGTGACAAGTGCTTATGCGAAATCAATGGGTGGTTCCCAGGTTTTTCTGGAAGAAGGAGAAACACAGACGTTAGATACGATGATTAAGTGTATCGCAGTGGCATCCGGAAATGATGCAAGCGTAGCGGTTGCGGAATACATAGCCGGAAGCGAAGGCGAATTTGTGAAATTAATGAATGAAAAAGCAGAGAGTCTTGGTATGCAGAACACGCATTTTGAAGATTGCTGCGGGCTTACCGATTCGGATAATCATTATACATCGGCGAAAGATGTGGCGATTATGTCGCGAGAGCTGATTACCAGATATCCGGAAATATTTAACTATACAGGGATTTGGATGGAGGACATCGTGCACCAGACCGCACAGGGAACGTCCACGTTTACTTTGTCGAGTACGAATAAGCTATTAAAACAATATGAATGGACAACAGGTTTGAAAACAGGTTCCACATCCAAAGCGCTGTACTGTTTGTCGGCAACAGCCAATAAGGATGGAATGGAATTGATTGCTGTCGTGATGGCGGCACCGGATAATAAAACCAGGTTTCAGGATGCAATAACCTTATTGAATTATGGATATAGTGTGAGCCAGATGTATAAGGATGAGAATAAAGATGCACTGCCGGCACAGAAGGTACAAGGTGGCGTGGAAGAGGAGGTAAATCTTACTTATGAGGGAACCTTCCAATATCTGGATACAGCAGGAAACAATTTGAATGATATTCAGAAAGAAATCAGCCTGCCGGAGGTGGTAGAAGCACCGATTACAGAAGGAGATGCCATTGGTGAGGCTGTATACAAATTGAATGGAAATCGTATTGGAAGTGTATCTATCCTTGCGGCAAAATCGGTAGAAAAAGCCGGATATCTGGATTATCTGTATCAGATATGGCAAAAATACCTTGTTTCATGAAATGCAAGTGTGATATACTTTATAAGTTACGTAGAAGCAATGATGGAGAAGAATAATGTTTGTCACCCTATTGGTTATTTTTGCAGTTATTGTCTGCTTTTTTCTGTTGATTATGTGTTATGATTGCAATCGTTTTGTAACGATTGCGTATGAGATAGAATCCGAGAAACTGACGAAAGAGTGTAAATTTGTACTTTTATCGGATTTGCATAATAAATCTTTTGGAAAAGATAACAAGAAATTGTTAAGTGCAATAAAAAGGCTTGCACCGGATGCGATTCTGGTTGCAGGAGATATGATGACGGCACAAAAAGGTGATAAATTTCATATAGCGCTTCGGTTTATGGAACAGTTGGCGAAAGATTATCCGATTTATTACGGGATGGGAAATCATGAATATCGTGCAGGGCTGTATCCTGAACAGTACGGAAGCATATATGAAGAGTACATGAGTGGTCTGCATGCTTGCGGAATTGAACCGTTAATCAACGAAACAGTTAGTCTGCCGTCTGCAAACATCAGTATCTGTGGTTTGCAGATGGACAGATGTTATTATAAAAGATTTCGGAAATATCCGATGAGAGATGAATATTTGCCGGAAGTATTAGGGTATCCACAGAAGGATAAATTTCAACTTCTGATTGCCCACAATCCGGAATACTTTCAAGAATATGCAAAATGGGGAGCAGACTTAGTGGTATCCGGTCATGTACATGGCGGTTTGATGCGCCTTCCGTATCTGGGTGGGGTTGTGTCTCCGAAATTAACACTTTTCCCTAAATATGATGGTGGCAGATTTAAAGAAGGAAATGCGGAGATGATTCTGAGTCGAGGACTTGGAACGCATACACTGCCGATTCGGATTTTTAATCCGGGAGAACTGATTGTGATACATTTGCGCCCGATATCGTCGGACAAACAATAAGACAGAGAGGATAGCAGAATGGCAATTCCTGTAAAATTAGAGGTTTTTGAAGGACCTCTTGATTTGTTACTACATTTGATTGATAAGAACAAAGTTGATATCTATGATATTCCGATTGTAGAAATTACGGAGCAGTATTTGGATTACATTAAGCAGATGGAAACAGAGGATATGAACGTTATGAGCGAATTTCTCGTCATGGCAGCAACTCTGATAGACATTAAGTGTAAGATGCTTCTGCCGAAAGAAGTGAATGAAGAAGGCGAAGAGGAAGATCCAAGAGCCGAATTAGTAGAAAAACTGTTAGAATACAAGATGTGTAAATATATGTCCTATGAATTGAAGGACAGACTGATTGAAGCAGAAAGAAGTTTGTATAAAAAGCCGACTTTGCCAAAAGAAATCAATGAATATAGAGAACCGGTTAATTATGAAGAATTGATTGGTGATATGACACTGGCAAAATTACATGAAATCTTTAAATCTATGATGAAACGGCAGGAGGACAAGATTGACCCTGTCAGAAGTACATTCGGTAAGATTGAAAAAGATGAAATTGATATGGATTTAAAGACAACCTATATAGAAGCATACATACAGACGCACAAAACATTCAGTTTCCGTAAGCTCTTGGAGAAACAGCACAGTAAAATGGAAGTCATTGTAACGTTTCTCGTGATTCTGGAAATGATGAAAACCGGAAAAATAGGAATTGAGCAGGAAGATACGTTTGCGGATATTATTATTACGTCGAAAATGTCAGCATGATGAAATGTAAATAGGCGTGATGCAGTGAACGGTAAAACTAGTTGATAAAAACAGGGGATGAAAGAAAATGGAGAGACAAAAAGCAAAAGCCACATTAGAGGCGATTCTTTTTACAATGGGTGATTCTGTGGAAATCGACAGATTAGCAGAAGTGATAGAAGAAGATAAAAAGGTAACAAAAGAAATTCTGACTGAAATGGCAGAAGAGTATCAGAAAAATGACAGAGGCATTGAATTGACAACGCTTGATAACGCGGTACAGCTTTGTACCAAAGGCGAATTTTATGAGTTGTTGATTAAGATAGCCAAAACACCTAAGAAATTTGTTCTGACAGATACACTGCTTGAAACATTATCAATTATTGCCTATAAGCAGCCGGTAACCAGATTGGAAATTGAGAAGGTGCGTGGTGTCAGTTGCGACCATGCGGTGAACCGACTTCTGGAATTTGATTTGATTACGGAAGTAGGAAGAATGGATGCACCGGGAAGACCGCTTTTGTTTGGGACAACTGAGCAGTTCCTTCGCAGCTTTGGAGTGAAATCCTTAGAAGATTTACCTGAGCTTTCTGCGGTACAGATGGAAGAGTTTAAACAGCAGGCGGAAACAGAGGTACAGTTACAACTTGATATTTAAATCATGAAGTTAATTGATTATTTCTAACAGGAAATCGAATCGTCTTGCTTACGGTTAGGGACGGAATGTGAAGACAGTTGACGGAACAAGGTCATATGAATGATAAGATTGCATATATATTAACGAAGAAAAAAATGGGTTAATATATGTGCAATTTTTTTATGGGCAAATGTTGGGGGATAAAATG
>JAFSHK010000033.1 GCA_017440375.1 Lachnospiraceae bacterium | reverse complement strand
TTAAATACTTTTTCGGTGGTTTAATGCTTTGCCCGTTACTGTCTGTACCGCCACCCATCGACTGATAATAAGCCTCCATATCAAAAATAATAAAAATCGGATCTTCCATCAAATCAATATCCGGTAATTCTCCGGTTTCCCTATAACCACTGCCTGTCTTTGCATTATAAAAATCCTGTAAAACGGTAGCTCCATAGAAAAATTTCAAAGAATCATCTGTGACAGAAGGCAAAGAACCTTCTCCTACTGTAATTTCTAATCCCTCCAAGGCTTCCAACGGCATTCCCTGTATATTCAAATAGCCCTCATAACCTCCATAAACAGCCAGACCTGATACTTGCATAACCGGATAGACAGACTCCACATGCTCAATTCTGCCGAGTTCCTCTACTAAGTCATCGTTCAATCTTTTAACTTCCGTATCTGTGTTACCACCCATATCATAAGGTGCCATCACTTCAATCTGTGTCAGACTTCCGTAAGACTCGTACTGTTCTATCAAGGAACGACTCAGACCAAGTCCCAAAGAAATCATAACCACAATCGAGGCAACACCGATAACAACCCCAAGAACCGTCAGAATCGTTCTAACCTTCCGTTTCCAGAGATTGCTGCTGCTCATACGCAGTAAATCCAGAAATTTCATATCTAATCCTCTTTATTCTCGTCTTCTTCTATTGCGAGCAAATCATCCTCAAGAAGTTTCTCTGCCTTTTTCTTATTGCGCTTCTTCCACACAATGGCTACACCTACACCTGCTGCCAGAACTACGATAACTACAATTGCAACAATCAATCCGACCGGTTTCTTCGGTTCTTCTTCCATCTCCATCATCATTTCATCCATCATGAAGTCTTCATACACTTCTTCTATAACAAATAAATTGATGGCTTCTGTAACTGTCGTAACATTACCCGCATCATCCTCATAAGAGATTTCTACATTAACCGTTCCGTCATCCATCGTCGGTGCCATACCGGTTAACATCACATCCACATTTCCGGTTGCACCGGATGCCAGATTTCCTACGAAAGAAGATGCTTCCTCAATGGAATCTGCTTTGAATTTTACCTGTACATTGTACAAAGTAGTCTTTCCGGTATTGTAAATACTGAACATTACATTGGACTGGGAACCTACTGTAATATCTGCCGGAACAATTTCCGGTGTGCTGATATCAAAACGACTCTCTTGCAAAATCGGAATGGATACACTCGCCTTATCTGTTAAATCAAACATACTTCCTGCATCATACTTCATGTTCACATCAAGAACATATGGTTTCTGTGCCAAATCCGCTTTTGCAGTCATCTCTATTTCAATATCCGCTGTTGTATCCGCTGCAATTTTTTCCATGTAAAAAGAACTGGAACCGGAAGTCGGCAGGAAAGCGGCATAAGTATTTGTCTTGTCTTCTCCTTCCACTGCTGCCTGCATATCAAATAAAAGATTCGTAACTGCCATCTCTTTCGAGGTATTTTTCACATGTACCGTAAGCATAAAAGTATCTCCGGCATAAACCTGCTCCGGAGTTGTTTCAAATCCTGTCACAATAATTCTTGGTTTTGCTCCATTAGCTTCTTCACCACTGCCACCAATGGTACCGCTTCCTGCCTTACCAATTGTCCTGACATATACGGTTAACTCTGCCGGTTCCTCGCAACGGATTCCTGATTTTGTATAGGAAATGTTGAACTTTAACGGATAATATCCGGTCATAACATCTTCTCTTGCAGTAAAGTAAAAAGTAAATTCTCTTCGATTCTCCATCGCTGCCGCATAAGTCTGATTGCCCGGAATATATGGTTCTGTCTGTATATAGCTTGTTTTATCCGGTACAAAAGGCCACTCTGAAACAACCGTAGAAGTCTGTGGTTCAATAATTAAATCATTCAGCTCTTCCGTTCCGAAATTGATAACAGGGAGTACAATCGCAACCTGTTGTCCATAACTTACTGTGGGTGTGGACCAGTTATCGCCTACCTGCAAAAATTCGCTGGTCGTAACCGTAACATCCGACACTGCAGCCGATTCCAGACTTCCTTTGGTCTGCGCAACATAAGATTCCAATTCAGACACGGTCATTTCCGTATTGGCAATATAATATACCGCACTATCGAATACCTTGTGCAAATTTTCCATCATTTTTTCATCCAGACGATAGCGTACTTCCAGACTCTGCATGTAATATAGCAAATCGGCATCTGCATCAAATCGGTCATCATCGTTAATCATGCGACTGCTGTCATCTATAATGATGACATTCTGAGTGTCATTTGTCTGCTGGGTCACATCGACCTGTTGTGTATTATTTGTCTGTTGTGTTGCATCCGTCTGACCACCGGAAGTTGCATATACCCCCATAACAGACGGTTCTGCCAGAAAGCAGGCAATCGCAAGACTCAGTCCTAACACACCCTTTTTCCAACCATTCTTTATCTTCATTTCTTTTTTTAAAGCTTTCTTACTGTACATTTCTTTTATCCTCTATTTGAACGATTTTTCCATCTTTAATATGAAAAATAATATCTGCAAAACCTGCCAGATAATTATCATGCGTAACCATAACCAATGTCTGATTTTTCTCTCTTACGACCTTTTTCATTAAATTCATCACTTCTACCGAAGTATTCGAATCCAGATTTCCGGTAGGCTCATCCGCAAAAATAATTTCCGGCTCCACAACCAATGCTCTTGCTACACCAACCCTCTGCTGCTGTCCACCCGACATCTGATTCGGTTTATGCATCTTATGTTTTGTAAGCCCAACCAATTCAAGCATTTCTTCTGCTTTCTGATTTCGTAGTTTCTTATCCATCCCTTGAAAAGTAAGGGGCAATGCAACATTTTCTATGGCATTCATAGTTCCCAGAAGATTGAATGACTGAAAAATAAAACCAATGTGCTCTCGCCTGAAAGCAACTAATTGGTTCTCTGTTTTGTTTTCCATATGTTCTCCGGCAATGATAATTTCCCCTTTGGTTGGTTTCTCCAACCCCGCCATCATGTTAAGCAGTGTAGATTTGCCGGAACCTGAGGTTCCGACAATCGAACAGAAATCACCTCTGTTAATCGTAAAATCCACACCATTTAATGCTCGTACCTTTGTTTCACCTACCCGGTATATTTTATATAAATTTTTCACCTCAATAGCCGGTTCTGTCTGCTTCATTCCAATAACCCCTACTCTTCCGGTATATATGCCGTTGCTTCCTTCACAAATTCCGGCACTTCTCCATGAAGGAACTGATAATAATAATATCCCGCTCCATAAGGATAATCCGCATCTCCCTTAAATGCAATAGTTATTTCATAATCTCGCTCCAATTCATCCACGCTATTCCAGTTAAGTTCCAGATTCATCGGATAAATATGCGCTACGATTTCTGCTATTTCCTCAGGGTCATTGAATGTTTTCGTAACATCTGCTACTTCTGTTACCCCTGCTGACTCAGCGGTTGCCTCTGCATAACCATTTGTCACAACCGTCGTTTCCTCATACAAGCTATAATGATAGTTTGTGACGGTAACACTCGCAATATCCTCCGGATTCAGTTCAACCGGATAATAAGCATTTTTTTCCTTCAAATAGGAAATCGTATTATTAAAGCTCTCATAAATCGGAAGATTCCATACATAGTAACCATCTGTAAAATAGTATTCTATTGTTCCGCATGGTCTGTTATGTCTGGCAAATGAAAAGTCAAACTGCTCCATATCTTTCAACCATGCATCTCTGATTTCTTCTGCATCTATTGAAGGCAATGCCTGCTCTACTGTACCGTTTATATAGTAGATATCCAGATGTTTATTATCTAACACCTTGTCTGCTTTTGCAACCTGATATACACCATCTACATATTCCCGATTACCTATCACCTGGTTCAACAGTTCCTCATTGGTCGCATCCTCAAAATCCACATGAAAGGTACGACTGACTTCTCTACCGGATTTTAAACGATATAACACGCTGAATCGACGACCTTCTCCCATATCTTCCAATTCGGTATTCTGTGCTTTCCTTGCAAGCTCACAAATTGCATCCACATTAGTTAAGAACATATTCTGCTCGTAATATTCATAGTCCATGATATATTCAAATCCTTTATATTCATATCCATCCTTTTCCTCAAAATAATCCTGATGATATGTACCGGTACATAATGCCACACTTTCTATTTCATCAACATCCGGTATATAAGTATCATATCCGAATAAATCAAAATGATAAATGCAAAATACTACCAACACAGCCGCTACTGATATCCCTGTAGAAACAAGGTGCTTTATCATGGCTCGAATATCAAATTCAAAAATAACCTCCATTGCTCCACAACATAATACGGTTCCTGTCACCATGGCAAGCATCGTAATCCATATATTATAATAAGCTGCATCATATACAAAATAACAGATTGCAATTCCGACCATAACTGCAACCATGACTTTCAAAAAAGGTTTTATTTTTGCAAAAGCAAGCGCTTTCCCTGCCGCTTCTGACGGTCTTTTCCGATAACACAGATAAGCAATAACCCCAAGCACCGACATCATAACAAACCACTTCAAACACATTGGGAATACAATTCCCCCCATTTGGGTTAAATCCGTTTCCCATTTCAGTTCATATACTTGATTTGAATAGTCGTAAATTGGTGAAAGGTATGGTTCCGTATCCGTAAAATATTCATCTGCCGTCTCAAAAAAAATGTATTTCATCCCATTAAATAATTGAACGACAAAAAAGTCTGCAAACAATAAACCAAAAGTTAGAAAACCTGTAATAACCGGATTACCGGTCAACATGACAGCTACAATCATAAGATGATAGTTTACCAAAAAGAATAAAACATTTAACAAAAATGCATATCCACATTCTACCAACACCGCAACCCCCAAAGCACCTTGCATTGTTGCAATCAAGAGAGCGGCAAGCACGCTAATAACTGCAGGAATGAAATAACAGGCAATGCCATTCCAATAAACTACCGAATAGCGACTCTTGAGCGGAATCGGAACACTGTGATACATATCTATTTTCCTACGATCGTACAAATAGGAAAAACCTTGTATTCCTATTAACAATGCTAACACCAGAACCAACGTATATGTTCTTGGGTTAAAGCCGACCGCATCCGCTGCTGCCTCTTGTAATGCTTGTTTATATATTTCTGCTGTCGCATAACTTCCTTCTTGATTCCAAAACTGAATACGACTTAAATACACCAACATAACTGCCGGATATGCTACCATCTGTAACAAAATACTGACAATCCATACCCATATTCTACGTTTATTATTTTCTTTGCTTCTAACCCAAAATAAGTTTTTTGATGTCATAGCCTACTACCTCCGTTTCACTGATAAAGATTTCCTCTAAGGATAAAGGAAGCACCTCAAAAAAGACAGTTGATACGGTTGCAAAATGCGCAACCACTTCTTCTCTTGTGCTTCTTACGGTAATCGTTCTAAGCGAACCTCTCTGTTCCTTTTTCAATACCTCCAATCCCCTTAGAACTTTCAATTCATCTTCTACCGAAGCAAAAACACACTGCACCTTCTGAATATTACATTTCATATCTTCTAAGTCTTTGGATAAAAGCACGCCACCTTTATGTAACAACCCTACATGGTCACAAATATCTTCTAACTCACGCAAATTATGAGAGGCAATAACAGGTGTAAGTCCGTTTTCTTCCATCTCTTTTGCCAAAATACTTTTGATTCCCTGTCGCATTACCGGATCTAACCCATCAAATGTTTCATCGCACAAAAGGTATTTCGTATGAGAACAAATACCCAGAATCAATGCAAGCTGTTTCTTCATTCCTTTGGAGTAAGTAGCTATCTTTCTTCGCTTGTCCAAATTAAAATTCTCCAGATATTTATCATATTCTGCCTTGTTAAAATTCTCATAAATACTACTATAATAGCGTTCCATCGTATCGGCATTTGCATTGGCAAAGAAATACGGCTCATCTGCAATAAAGAAAAACTGTTTCTTTGCCTCTATGTTGTCATATACCGGCATATTATCAATTGCTATTGTCCCTTCATCCGGTTTCAAAATACCGGTAATCATACGCAACATTGTACTCTTTCCTGCGCCATTGGTTCCAATCAACCCAAATACCGTATTTTCCTTAATCGTAACACTAACAGAATCTACCGCTTTCATACGTTCAAATGTCTTGGTTACGTTATATACTTCTATCATACTCCCTCTACTCCTTTCGCAATCTCTGCAAGGATTTCCTCTCTGCTGATACCATATTCCATTGCTTCTTTAACTAATGCGAGAATCTGCTTCAAACAACTTTCCCTTCGTTCTATTAAAAGCATCTCACTGCCAGACACAAAGTTCCCTCTGCCTTTTACCGTATAGATGAAACCTTGTCGCTCCAACTCGGCATAGGCTTTTTGAATAGTATTCGGATTAATCGACAATTCCATCGCCAGATTTCTGACCGATGGCATCTGCTCATCCGCTTGCAAAGCACCTTTCAAAATCAGTGCCTTAAACTTCTCTACCACTTGTTCATAGATTGGTCTGGTATCTTTGTAATCTACGATAATCATAGGCACTCCTCTCTTCTTTCATATCTACTAACATCTCCACGCTGTACACTAAGTGTACTATTTATATTAGTACACTTAGTATATATCTCGTCTTCTTTCCTGTCAAGCACTTTCAAAATAAACTTCGAAACATATTTACCACTACCAAAGTGAGTACGCAAAAAAAGTGCCACTGCTTTCACAATGACACTTTCCATTTTGACACTCTTCATTTTTATAAATTGATAAAGATTTCCGTTTCCTGTTTCAGCGCTGCTGCAATAGATTGGTTATCATCCATATGATGTGTGATGTTTTCCATGTCCCCAACAAATACCTGCGTACTGTCTGCTGCACTGCTTACGCCGTTTACGCCTTCTTCAATCGCATTGGCAATGGTGTTAATGGAACCGGCAATCTCCAACATTGCTTTCTGCAAGCTGTCTGTCTTCATGGTAAATTCATTCATAACACTCTCAATATATGTAGCGTTCTTCTTATATTCACTTCCGGATTCGACAAAAGCTTCAAATTCCGGCAAGATAGAATCATTCATATAATTTACCAGTCCGGTTGCATTATCCGCAAGATTCTGAACTGCTGCCGTTACTACACTGTTAATTTCCTGAATACGGTTTGCTGCCTGCTGACTGGCTGATGCAAGCTGACTGATTTCTGTTGCCACAACTGCAAATCCTTTTCCGGCTTCTCCTGCTCTGGCTGCCTCAATCGAAGCATTTAACGCAAGCAAGTTTGTCTGACTCGCAATATTCAAAATATCACCGGTAAGACTGTTAACCTGATTTACACTACCGCTGTCTTCAATTGCCTTATTCAATACCGCCAAAATCTCACTTACTTTAACACTTGTAGATTCCATGTTAGAACGTGCTGTATTTTCCATACTATCCGCATGTTCCTTCATTTCTTTGGTATATCCATTAATCTCGTTCGTTCTTTCCGCAATTGCATTGACTTCTTCTTTTACAGCTTCTGCATTCGCATTGATAAGAGACGCATTTGCTGACATTTCCTGCATGGTAGCTGCCAATTCTTCTGTCAACGCTGACAAATCCGCAACGCTACTGTTAGAAGTAGTAACATTTTCCAATACTTCATTAACAACAATTTCCATCTTCTGTGAGTTTGCTGTAATCATCTTAAAGATATCCTGCAATTTACTCATAAACAGGTTAATACCATTTCCAAGTGCTGCAATTTCATCATTAGAAAGAATAGATACTCTCTTTGTCAAATCACCCTGTCTATTATCAATATCTTTAATAATTTCTGTAATTTCACGTTTGGTCTTCGTTAACGGACGAATTACTTTATACAGTACACTAAATAATGCAAATACTAAGGCTACAACGCTGACAACAATTGTACCTACATTAACAGCAATAGCTCTGCTGTATACTGCAAAAAGCTGTTCTCTTGCTTCTGCCGCCGCTTCATTTGCCGAAGTAACCATCGAATCTATTCCAGCCTGCATTTCTGCGCCATAAGCTGCAAGCTCACCATTCGCACAAGCATATGCTGCTTCATTATCGCCGCCACCGCTATATGCCATCAAATTACCTACCTGATATTTAAAATTATCATAGCTCACCAAAAACTGCTCATAAGTCGCACTATCTTCTTCTAACAAATATTGTCTGTATTCTTCTAATTTTTCCTCCAGCTCAGCCTCATTGGCACGTACCGACTCAACTAATGAAATCATCGTATCCAAATCCGTTGCAATAATGTGGGACAACGCAAGTCTATGTATTTCCTGTGTCTGCTCCTGAATTGCACCAAGCTTGGAAATGCTGACCATATATTCATCCGCAATTTCCGATGCAGTTGTATTCACATTACGGGTATTATAAATCGCTGTTACATTAGAAAGTATGGATACCAGCCCTAATATAAATACCGGCACTAAAATAATAATTTTAATGCTTAAATAACCCTTCTTTTCCATCTACAAGTCCTCCTGTCATTTCTTACTGTACCGAGGAAGCTGTAATACCCGCTACCATCGTATCCATGATTTCCTGCAAATCCTTGCCCGTTGGATTTCCGGATGCCATAATACCACCAAATTCCGTCATCGCATCCCAATAACTATTACCAACACGCTGTAAAACTCCATATTCTGATTGCGCAATCACAGCCTGAATTGCCGGCACTTCATTCAAGGCATCCGATGCTGCCGCATTTTTATTCGAAGGTCCCTGACTTCTTTCTGACAGACGAAGTGCTTGATTCTGCTCGTTTGTAAACCAGTCTGCCAACTTCAGTGCCCAGTCTTTATGCTCGGAATAATAGTTTACTCCCATCATTTTATATCCTTTAAACGATGTCATCTGAATCTGCTGTCCTGCACAAGTATATGTAGGAAGCTTAATTGCTCCATAATTATTGCCCCATGCTTTTCTGACTTCTACTTCATTCCATACACCACTGACACCGGCAATCACACTACCATCCTGTACGCCTGCCATAAAATCAGTATCCGTCATACTGGCAAATCCCGGATGTGCTCCAATAGCAAGTAATGCCTCTGCAATATCAGTTCCTTTAATCGCACCATCCGCACTGTTCCAATTACAATGATTTGTTACACTATCTTCATTGATACCGAAATCAAGTCCGGTTCCACCGAAGAAAGCATATAAATACCAACCGGAACTCCAATCCATGCTGATTTTCTTACCGGAAGCTTCTGCTACTGCAAGCATACCGTCTAACGTCTGTAAATCTTCTTCTGTAAAATATCGTTTGTCATAATACATAAAATATCCGTTATCAGCCGTCATGGGATATGCGTATAAAACATCATTAACTGTAGCTGCCGCTACTGCATCTTCCATATTTGCTGTTTTCACTTCCTCAGCATTTGGTATCGGTGCAAGCGCCCCTCCTGCCACCAGTGAACTCATCTGATCATCTGCAATCGGAAAAATATCTGCCCCATTATAGATATCGCCAAGCAAAGCATTTTTCGTCTCCGCATCTGCATTCTGTACTAAAGTAATTTCAAACTCTGCTTCACCGGCATATTCCTGTTTAAAGCTTTCAATCATTTGATTCAGAACATCCCAGTTCGCTTCTTCCGCCCATACTGTCAACTGTACAACCCCATTATCGTCTTCTGTTGCCGCATCTGCCGCTGTACTGCTCCCCTCGTTCGGTGTTCCCACAGCCGTTTGTGCTGTTTGTGCTGCTCCACATCCACTTAACCCCATACAAAGTATCATGATAATTGCTATTACTGCTTGTATTCTCTTCTTCATGCCCTTCTCCCTCTCTTTGTATTATTCCGTTGCTTATTATAGTACCATTTTACCATATGCGGCATTTTCTGAAAATCTTTTTTTCTAAATTTTTCGAAAAAAATCCACGAGACTATTCCCGTGGATTTGCTTTTGCAACATTAACTTATTCCGCTTTCTTTTGCATTCAAATTTTATTTCACCAATAAGGATTTACCTGTCATTTCTGCAGGTTGCTCTTTGCCCATCAGTTCAATGATAGTCGGAACGATATCTGCCAGACATCCGCCTTCACGAAGCTTGTAGGAAGGATCTGCATTTACCAAGATAAATGGAACCGGATTTGTTGTATGCGCAGTAAAAGGTGCGCCTGTTTCATAATCAACAAGCTGCTCTGCATTACCGTGGTCAGCACAAATAAACATAACACCGTCCACTTCTTTGATGGCATCTACTGCTTTGCCTACACACTCATCTACTGCTTCTACTGCTTTGATAGCCGCTTCTTCTACACCGGTATGACCAACCATATCCGGATTTGCGAAGTTGATAATAACAACATCATATTCGCCGGATTTGATTGCACCTACTAATTTATCGCAAACTTCGTATGCACTCATCTGTGGTTTCAAATCATAAGTTGCTACATCCTTAGGAGAATTAACAAGGATTCTGTCCTCGCCTTCATTTGGTTCCTCTACACCACCATTGAAGAAAAATGTAACGTGAGCATATTTCTCTGTTTCAGCAATTCTTGCCTGTTTCATATTATTTGCTGCAAGCCATTCCCCGAACGTATTTGTAACTGCAATCTTATGGAATGCAACTTCCTTGTTCGGAATCGTTGGGTCATAATCAGAGAAGCACACAAACTTGACATCTAATCTGTTTCCTCTGTTAAATCCTGTGAAATCATCGTCACAGAAGCTTCTTGTAATTTCTCTTGCTCTGTCAGGACGGAAGTTAAAGAAGATAACAGAATCGCCATCTTTAATTGTTGCTACCGGAGCACCATTTTTCATAACGACAGTAGGTTTTACAAATTCGTCTGTTTCTTCTCTGTCATAAGATTCCTGAACTGCGCCTGTTGCACTGTCTGCACTTAAGCCCTCGCCTTTTGTCAAAGCTACATATGCTTTTTCTACTCTATCGTAATTATTATCTCTATCCATTGCATAGTAACGTCCTGTTACGGAAGCCACTTCACCAACACCAATTTTCTGTATTTCTGCTTCTAAGTCAGCCACAAAATCTTTACCGCTTGCCGGAGGTGTATCACGACCATCTAAGAACGCATGTACATATACCTTGGATAAACCATTTCTCTTAGCAAGTTCTAAAAGACCATAAAGGTGTGTATTGTGGCTGTGTACACCACCATCAGATAAAAGACCGAACATATGAAGTGCGGAATCTTTTTCTTTACAATTATTTACCGCATTCATGAGGGCAGGATTTTCAAAAAATGTACCATCCTGAATTTCTTTGGTAATTCTGGTAAGCTCCTGATATACAATACGTCCGGCACCCATGTTTAAGTGTCCAACTTCAGAGTTACCCATCTGTCCGTCCGGCAGACCGACTGCCATACCACTTGCATTTCCTTTTACAAAAGGACATTCTGCCATTAACTTGTCCATAACCGGTGTTTTAGCCTGTGCAACTGCGTTGCCATCATTTTTCTCATTCAGACCATAACCATCTAAAATCATCAATACTGCTGGTTTCTTTCCCATTTTTCTTTCTCCTTTTCTTCTATAACATTTTTAGGCGATTGCGAAACTCCTATTTACTTTATAGAATTTGTGAGTTTCACAATTACCTATATAACATCTCATGAAACAAAATTTTTATCATGTGAAATCGCTTAGAATCAGCAGCACTTTACCTTTTGCCACAGTAATCTCTGCTGCTTCTCCAATAAATTCATTGCTGATGCCAATCGGAAACTCGTCCGTAAGCACTGCATCATTAAGCGGATATTTCATCCCTCTTATAGTAACTCCCTCCGCCCGCTGTTGTAAAGCGAACATCGAAAAAAAACCTTCTTTTTCTTTCTGGAAATGTATGGTTTCATTCTGCGCAATCATTACAGTACGCCCTTTCTCTACCATACTACCGCTTGCCCCGTGATTTTTCAAATAAATCAGGCATTGTATATTTGCAATCGTATGTTCCAGCCTGCCACCCATTGCTCCATACAGAACAAATTTCTTATAGCCTTTTTCCAGCCCGATACGAATCGCACTCATCATATCCGTGTCATCCTTCATACACGGCAGGATTTTTACCTGATCAGGATGTTCTTTTTGAAATATCTCTATCTCTGTCTTCACATCCAAACCGATAGAATCCATATCGCCCAATATATAATCCGGTTCTATCCGTAGTTGCTTACAATAACGATAACCACCATCTGCCGCAATCACATAATCCTCGTTGCCTACCGGAATTTCCGCCTCCGAAAAATCGCCGGCTCCTATTATGATACAGGTACTCATTTAGTAGTTTTTCTCCCATTCATGTTCACCGCCCCAATCAAAGATTGCCTCGGTTGTCATTCCTTCTTCCGTTGTCGTTCTTGTTGCGAAATGGAAATTCATCTGTGGCATATGCTGTCCGGCTTTTCCAACATTCGTATAGCAGTAAATAATAACATATTCTGTATGTGGATAATATTCCCCATTTTCACTAGCCGGCTCATAAGAAATGCTGGTTCTTTGTACCCCATCATCCGTCTGTACGTTACCCCAGACCGTAATAACACCACTTGTATTCTCATATTCATTATAATCTAAAAAAGAATACTGATAACCATTTTCGCCATGATGCAGCACCAGATTATCCTGATTCACCGGAATAAAATCGGAACCTGCCCAATATCCGGATTGTTCATTGATAAAACTATCACGAAGTGCCTGATATTCCTCTGTGAGAATAAAGTCCTTTGCACTTTCAAAGTTACCGCTTTCAAATTCAATAAACATGCCTGCAAAATACTGCTTTGTCTCCATTGCCCCATCCAAACATGTCATCAAATCCGTTACTTTTGTATCACCAATTACCTGATTCACATCCGCAAGCAATGTTCGATACTTTTCTAAATGTGTACTACTTACATACATTTCTTCTATATCAAACTGCAAATATTGTACCAGTCTTTCCTTCAAAGCATCCGAAGGCTGTGCTTCATAAACAGCAAACAGTCTTCTTATATTCTGCTCATAAGCCTCAAATTCACAGTTCTCCGTCTGCGCATCGTTATCATAGAAAAGTGTACATGTGCGCTTCTCTTCATTACCGACAAATAATCTCTTATAGCAGGTATCCAATAAAGATAACGCATCTTCATTGGTTGGATCCTCCTCTAATACCTGTACAATTTTTTCAACGGTTCCCATATTGCAGACCTTATTATTAAGTTCTGCAACAGCTTCATTTAAAATAACCGTACAATAATAATTCAAAAGACTTTCGTCCTGTGTCGTTTCCCATCCGTCATATAAAACTTCTTTGGCCGCAATGTTATTATTCTGCGCCAAATTATTCTCTGCAAGACACCAATATGCTTTCACCGTTGTCGGCTCAATTTGTAATGCTTCCTCATAAGAGGTCTGTGCCATTGCATAATCACCACTTTGTGTATACTTCTCTCCGGCAGATAGTTTTCCGGAAACACGCAAAGATGGTAAACCCAAAATAATACCAGTGGCACTTCCCGCTACTACTAAGACCATTGTCGTAAGAATAGCGATTCTCTGCATTTTCACTTTTTTCCTGCGTATCTCGCGCTGTCTGGCACGCATTTCTTCTCTTCTTCGGGTTCTTTCTTCTCTGCTCTCCAAAACTTCCATCTTATTTTTCTCCTACCACAAAACCCCTTTTTAAAACACATTCAACATTCATACTATCATAACTCCTATTGATTTACAAATGATTTATGTTATAAAATAAGCTATATGAAAGAGTTATTAAACATTTTTTATCAAGAAACTTCATATGCAATTCCTTATACCATCGTGAAAAGCAAGCGGAAAACTTATGCCATATCCATTGAAGAAGACGGTACTGTTATTTTCCGCGTACCACTGCGTACAAGTAACCAACAGGTTATGGAAATTGCTGCCCAAAAGGAACATTGGATTATTACCCATTATCTGAAAATCATAGAAAAGAAAAACAGCAGACCTCATTCTGACTTGTCTGCTGTTCAAAAATCTGCTTTAGAAAAAAGATATAAGGATGCTGCCCGTGAATACATTCCCAAACGTGTCGCTTACTATCACACCTATACTGGTGGCGTTTATGAGCGAATCACTATTCGCGACCAAAAAACACGCTGGGGAAGCTGCAGCAGCAACGGTACACTCTCTTTTAACTGGCGCCTCATGCTGGCACCACCCACTATTTTGGATTATGTTGTAGTCCATGAACTATGCCACCTGACACATATGAACCATTCTGCCGATTTCTGGGCGGCCGTAGAATCTGTGTATCCGAATTATCGTAATGCCAGAAAATGGCTCAAAGAACATGGGCATGAACTAGTGCTCTAACTTCTTCTTCGTCTTGATGCGCAAGCCGGATGTTCTGCCACTTCTACCTTGTTCAGAGCGGTCTTTACGAGTTCTATCGGAATGTCTTCTACGTCCTCTATCGCCACCTGTCGTTTTGTCTCTTCTGCCCTTTGGCATCCACTCCGGACGGAACTTCTCTACTTTAATATCTTCAATTTCATCTCCCAGCTTCATCTTCATGAAAGCTGCTGCATACAGAAGTGCATCATATTCCCCCTGCATACATCTCTCTTCGATAAATTCCAGAGCCTTTTCCACATTCTGCTCCTGAATAACAGTCTCTGCTTCTTTTAAGATTTTATCCGCTTTTCTAGCTGTAATGTCTGCTGCAGAAGGAATTTTACGTTCTTTAATCTTGGTATGGCAAATGCGCTCTATCTCTCGCATTTTATAAACCTCTCTGCCGACTACCAAGGTAAAGGAACGTCCTGCTTTGCCCGCACGACCGGTTCGACCGATACGATGCACATAATATTCAATATCCTCCGGTACATCGAAGTTAAATACTGCCTCCACATTATCAACATCAATTCCTCTTGCGGCTACATCAGTTGCAATCAAAATAGCTGCATGACCATTTTTGAAAAGATTCATTACCGTATCTCTCTGATGCTGCGATAAATCACCATGAAGTCCCTCCACTGCATAGCCACGCTTCTTCAGATTTTCTGTCAGTTCATCCACCATACGCTTTGTATTACAGAAAATAAGTGCTCTCTTCGGGTCATAATAATCCATCAAACGACATAAGACTTCCTCTTTGTCCTTACGCTGTACCTGATAATATGCCTGTTTAATAAGCGGCATGGTAACTTCCTTCGGTGTTATCTTCAAAAAGGCTGCATTTTTCTGATATTTCTTGGTAATATCAAGAATCGGTTTCGGCATAGTAGCAGAGAAAAGTCCGGTCTGACGTTCTTGTGGCACTTCTTTCAAAATAGTTTCAATATCCTCTCGAAATCCCATATTTAACATTTCATCCGCTTCGTCCAAAACAACGGTATGCACCTGTTCCAATTTAATTGTGTGACGGCGCATATGGTCCATTACACGCCCCGGTGTACCAACAATAATCTGCACTCCGCATTTTAAATTTTTAATTTGTTTTACAATATCCTGCCCTCCATAGATAGGAAGTACCTTAATTCCATGCATATATTTAGAAAATTTACGCAACTCGTCTGCTGCCTGCATTGCAAGTTCTCTGGTCGGACATAAAATGATTGCCTGTAAGCTCTTATTCTCCGGATTGATTTTCTCCAGAATCGGAATACCAAACGCTGCCGTTTTACCTGTTCCTGTCTGTGCCTGTCCAATCACATCCTGTCCGGACATAAAAACAGGGATTGCCTGCTCCTGAATCGGAGTCATTTGTTCAAATCCCATCTCCTCTACTGCCCGAATGATTCTTGCATCAATTCCGGAATCCTGATATTTCATTGTTTCTGCTTCTGTTACTTTTTGCTTTTCTTCCAATTTACTTTTACCTAACTTTCTTTTTTATGCACGACAAAACAGTCCGCATACTACCGTATGCAGATACTGCTTCTTTGTCTCCTAATAAAAATAATTTTTCTCCGGGATTTCGTTTGACTGATGATTATCTACAAATAAATTTTTCGTAATCTGCTTACTGCCTTATCAGCTATCAGACATTCTCCATGTTCTTCCAGATATAATAACTTCTCCTTTGAAACCACTGTCAAGGTTCCGAATTCTACTGCCTGCGCACTGATTTTATTAAAATTCTTCTGCGAAACACGATTCTTCTCCATTACCAGATAATATGCATCTTCTAATTTATAAAAATGACTTTTCACATACAAATTCGTAGGAATCGTTGCACAATAACGTAGTACACAACCAAGTGTTGCAAAAACAAACATTCTGCAATTTTCATTGATACTATCCAGTTCTTCGGTTTCCGGCCGTACCTTCTCCGCCTTTGTTTCCCGCTTCGCCTCTCTTGTATGCTCCTCCACCGTTTCTTTCACAGCTTCCGGATCTATTCCTGTAAGAACTTCCTTGATATGTTCTAACATATGATGAAAACCTGCCGGTCCTTCATCCGAAAAAGTAATCACTAACCCTTCATCACGAATTGGTGTAATCTGCATTGCGATATTGTCACCACTAATTTTGTATCCCACTTCATCATGCGCTCTTTCCACAACATCACGCAGAAATCCTTCACCCTTCTCATTCCGTTCAAAAATATCCGCAAGTGTTAATCCATATTCTTCCATATCCGCTTCTGAAATAATGCATTGAACAGTTGCTTCATTGATTTTCTTATATTTCATTTATCTCAACTACCTTCTATGTGCTTTATAAAACTCAAACCAAAAGTTAATTTCCGTTCTCATTGTATCACAGAAAAAAAATTTATGAAAGTATCTGTTATCTGATTACTAACAATTCCCATCGCGCAATTTGCTTTTTCCAAAAAAGCTTTCATAATCTGTGCAATCTGTTCGAACTGTGCTTTTGTTTTTGAATTATTTGACTGAAAGGACAATATCTTCTCCAAATATCCTTGCTCTTCTACAATGCATATACTAATCGGATAAACAAGTTCAAACACCAAGGAAGCATGACCAACCACATGGTCTACCGGTGTTCTTTTCAAACAATGCTCTACCGCATGTTCTTCTGCAAAGCTTTGCAGAACTGCTTCTGTTACCGTCGCATTTTTCAATTCTTCTGTCGTACAGTTGTAAATCGTTTCTATCGGTATCTCCACATTCACACGCAAAATATCGATTTTATCTGCATCACGCAGAATCTGACAAAAAAGAAGTTCTCGCTTATTTAATTCCTCCGGCATCCGAAATACATTATGATTCCAAATAGCTGTACGTATGAGATTATCACAACTTTCATCCGCTAAATAATCTCTGATATGCCCATCGTCAAACAAAAGCTTCACCCCATATTTCGCATGGTCAATCGACTGCGCATCATTAAAAGTCCCAAAATCTTTCAATTGTTCAAATCTGCCAACGTCATGCAAAAGCCCCATCATCCATGCCAGATTCACATCGTCCTCTGGCAGACCCAGGCTCTTTGCAATCCGTTCACACAATGCGGTTACTCTTGCTGTATGCTCAATCTTTAATCGAACCTTATCATCCCTTGTATCAAATTGGTTTACATAATTCTCAAAAGTTTTCTTTGCTGCTACGCGATTGATTTGAAACATGGGTATCTCCTTTACCGAATAAAACTTGTTGTCACTTTCTCATTCTCCGGCACCGGCACACCATTTTCTTTGCCGAGTGCAATACATTTCATCATCCATGCCATGTTTTTACCAATGTTATACATGGTCATAAGACCTTCTTTGTCCTGTAAAACATCTTCTGCTTTACTACCATACACATGATTCCAATATGTAGACGAAACGACCGGCATAGAGGAAATCGTGAAATATTTGTTAATCACATCAAAAGATGCGGTTGTTCCCGCTCTTCTGGCACTGAGTACAGAAGCAGCCGGTTTAAAAGCAAAAGCACTTTTGCCAGAATAAAAAGCTCTGTCCATAAAACTCAACAATCTTCCGCTCGGATGCGCATAGTAAACCGGTGAACCGAATACGAAACCATCGCACTCTCTTGCTTTTACAACAAATTCATTCACCCTATCTTCAATTGCACACTTCCCTAGTTCTCTGCACTTACCACAAGCAATACAATCTGCAAGTGGCTCATTTCCGATAAAAAAGATTTCTGTTTCAATTCCTTCTTCCTGCAAAGCTCTCTCTACTTCACAAAGTGCAGTATAGGTACAGCCGTTATTTCTGGAACTGCCATTTACTAACATAACTTTCATTTTTATATTCTCCTAACTTTGAATTTTCAGACAAGTCTGATAAAAAAATGTTTTTTTCTCACAAAAGGGCTAAAGTTTTTTATTTTTCTGCCGATAAAAATAATAGAAGGGAATCTATAAAATCCAAGGAGGGATTCGTCGCAGTATATGGATATGAACAGCTTTATAAAGTGCAAGCGGTTACGGTGATACCCCCTCTAAAGAAGCTTTCTTCCGAAGACAAAAATCACCAGTCCAATCAGAATTCATCTAATACTTCGCAGAAATTTTTCTCCGAAGTATTAGATGAAGCTTGTAAAAAGGAACAGCAGAAAGATATTCAGGTTTGCACCAGTGGTTATACCAAAAATGCACTTCCTTTTTATAATTTTATTAACATGCGGGAGTATAGCTAGTTTTCTTTACTAGAATATTAGCCAAATAAGAAGGTGTTTCAAGTTAAACTTGAGACACCTTC
>JAFSHK010000003.1 GCA_017440375.1 Lachnospiraceae bacterium | reverse complement strand
ATAGATCCTGGAACGATCGACTCGCCAAAGAAGAGGGTTCCAGGATCCTTTCTTTTTTATTCTTTGGTGACAGTATATCGGTTAATTCTGTGACAGGCAACTAAGTTAGTTGTAAGTCAAGCTGAAAGGGGCGCAACAATATTACTAATAGTAGGTAATTACGAAACTCATATTTACTTTGTAGAAATTGTACATAATTAACAAACCACCGCAGGTACTTGTTAATCATATACAATTTAATCTAACCAATTTATGAGTTTCGCAATCATTTGTTACTAATAGATATATTACTATTAGTAATACTAAAAAGTCAACAAAAAAGAGCCATAATTCACAAGTCATAACGTAACAGCAACCGTCCCTGACTAAGGTAATAGTTGCTTCCAATGCCTGCGCAGTGTACTTGGCTCCGTTGTGACAAAGAATAATACTACCGTTTCCAAGATGCTTATGCTGTGTTACTGTCTGAATAATAGAATCTACACCATAATCCTTCCAGTCCAGAGGGACTGTGACTCTCTGTTACTATAGAAATCCGTAGCACACCTATGTGTCACCGGAAATTTGTACAAAAGAGAGATTATTGCTATGATGACTATGAAAGGGCTCATTGCTGTGGTAAATCTGATACTTGCTGCCTTTGGACTCGGATATTCAATCGGAAGTAATAAAGCACAAAAATAATCGCCTCGGTCTCGACAACTAGGCGATTATTTTATAATCAACTATATCCGGACTAACCCTCTATCGGTAGTACCTCTTCATATTCACATTATAGCAAAATATTTCAAAATCAGCTTTTATATTCTTTTTGATACTCGTCTGGCTGTTTTGCATTTTGTCCGGCTGAATTGTATTTATCTCCTCATCGTCGGAAATTTAACATATTTTCCATTTTGACATCGCATCAAATTCAATTCTCTTAACTGTCAATTAGTTTCTCTGTAATCATTGCTGCTGATTCAACCATTTTAGGACAAAACTCAACAAACAACTGTTTTTCCATTGCATACTTCTTGCCCTCATCTGTTGCCAAATCACATCCCAATAATTCTCTACACATATACGAACCATTTTCTTGCTTAAACAATTCTAGAAATTCTACAGTTACATCATTTGTCTTTTTTCTACTTTCCATATCTTCAATGTCACTCTGACCGAATTTCAACCCTAATGCCATCAATGCTCCTGTGCAAGCACCACACACTTCTCCTTTGCACATTCCACCACCGAAGCAACCTCCTAACTTCAATGCTTGTTCTTCTGTCAATCCTAACTCCTCTGCAAAAGCAGCAAGCACCGCTTGAGAACAATGATACTTCTGTTTAAAATATTTTTTTGCTAATTCTATATGATTCATCTTAAAACCACCTCTTAATGAAATTATTTCTGTTCTATCTATCCCAATAATCAATTGTTTCTTGCGGAGTGGCATCGATACCGAATAACTGCCACCTACGTCAATACAATGTCATTACGCATTCACTTATATTATACATCTAATATTATAGTAAACCATAAAAACTAAGTATCTTTATATTTCTTTGACATACAATCTGTCTGTTCCATTACCATAATTAACAATATCCTTAAGATAACGATATCCATACTTTTCATACAAGCCTACATGTTCTGATGGGATATATGTTCTATCAAATCCAATTTCTTTTGCATATTCATTGGTAAAAGAAATTAGTTTTTCACTAATCCTATATCCCCGATAATCTTCCGCCACAAAGACACTTGATATCCATGGATATATTTCCGGTAACGGATAATAATCTGTCTTCATGATAGAAACCATTCCCACAATTTGACCATTTACTATTGCTACAAATGGGGTCTCCCAATCAGTAAACAACCATGTCCGAAGCATTCCTAACATATGTTCTTTGACATCTTCCCAAGAGAAATTTTCAACAAAATAGATTAATTTATCCGCCAAGTCAGTGTCTTTGTCTACTTTTTTATCTCTAATGCATCCATGCTAAAATCATTTTTTGCAAACCCAAAGTGACGCTCTACTTTTCCTACCGTTTCATCCACTGTACTTTTTGGGGTTCTTTCAATCCAATAATAATCACTCTCCTTGATATCATTACATCTTTTCTCGTTGAGACTTTTCAAGGTTTCATTACATATCGCCTTTGCTTTCTCAGTATCAGATGTACTGTTTATAAAGTCACTAAATCCCTGATGGTCGGGACGATTACAGTAATCATCAACTAAATTCGAAGGTTCTTTTATTAAAAAGACTATTCGGGATGGTTCCGTGAATTTTTCAGCTTCTTCCACTGTCAAATGGCAGTCACACAATACAATTTGATTTTGCGAAAGACGAATCAAATCCAATAACACAAAGTCTAATTGCTCTCTTGTGTTATCAATCAACCATTTTTTATATTCTTCTACAGTACGCCCAAAAAACTCATCCGCATCTTTAAAAACTTTATTCATTGACGGTTGAAAAACAGAATTTGAAATTTTTTTATGATTTGCAAACTGCTCATCAATATCATAAACTAATAAATTGTGTCGTTTAGCCAACTCACGTGAAATCGTTGTCTTTCCTCCACAAGGTGTTCCGGTTACAAAATAAACATTTTTTAAATATTCTTTGATTACATTATCTTGAAATATCATTACAAAATCTCCTTTATTAAATAGTTTTAGTGTTCTGCTTGTACATAAAACTATTCAACACAGTTCCATGTACTTAGATATTTCTTAATCTTAAGAATGCCACCATATTCTTCACCTCCACAACTTCAAATTTGGTAAACTGTATGCTTCTCACAGAATTCCTGTATGATATTCAGCACTTCACTATCATAATAAGTTGCACCACTATGAGCATCATTACCTTCCAGTTCATAATAACTTTCCTCGCTTCCCTTCTCAATATCCGCATAGCCCTTTTCCAATTTGAGATTTATACCTTAATTATTCTTGAATCCATATTAAAAATCAGTTTCCACCTATCTGCAATTTTCTTCCAAGTAGATGTAATATGAAAAACGCCTTCCAAATCAGCATTTTTTCTATCGGCAACAGTAATCTTTATCACATAATGAATTTGGCAAAGGGATTCTGTTTCCTCAATCACTTCGTAATTTGAAATCTTGTACTGTGCTACATCAAACTCTTTAATTATCTCTGCTTTTTGCCGCATTCCACATTTTTATTTCTAATTCCTTAATACTCATTCCATCATCCTCCATACCTATATAGTATAGTACTTATACCTTGCGTTTCCGCCTACTACAAGACTTGAAAAAAGTCATTTTTGTGGCAATACAAATCCATAAAAGAGAAACAGGGGCGAGATGATTCGCCCCTACTTCCGTAAATATTATAATCTAATAATTTACACATTCCTAACTCATTATTTTTTCCTAACCATAATACCAACAAAAGTAGTAAATGGTTTAATAATGCTATCAAAATACTTTTTATCATTCAATGCATATTCATGCTTCGTATCAAACCATTCCTGCCAAGCCAAATCGAATAATGACATTTCCCAAGTTCTGACTTCTTCAATATTCTCATGTGTTCCAATCATCCGTTTCCAGAATTCAGCACATTGAAACATATTTGCTTCGTCCCCTACCCATGTTGTGAGCAGTTCCTCGCTTCGTCCGTCATATTCGTTTTTGATACCAGGAATTACAATAAGGGCAATTTCTCCCTCCTTTATGTAAGGTAAAATATTATTGACAAAAAACCCTTCTTTGCCTGCAAAATAATGATACGAGTCAATACTAATCAAAGCATCAAACATTTCTTTATTGAAATGTAAATTTGTAGCATCTTCATGCACAGGAATCAATTTATCTTGCATATTCCAATTTGCAAAACGTTTGCGATTTTCCTCTTCTGAAATCCATAAATCATTTGCATATACCGTTGCTCCGGTTTCATTTGCTATAAATAAGCTAGTGACTCCACTACCACATCCCAAATCTAAAACCAGATTGTCTAATGTATATTGTAACGGTTATTCTTCAAGTATTTCATCCAAAAGTCTTAAACAGTTTGGTCCCATCATAAAGGGAGCCTCAAAATATTTTCTATAATTTTCACTTCGCATTGTGAGTCCTCCTTCTTATCCTGCGTGAAGCATTTCACAAAAAGAATAATCAACTAAAATCGCTGAAAATACCTCTAGTAAGAATTCAAATTTACGCATTATAATACATATCATAAACCACATATCCTTCTATTCCTTTCAGGGAACCCTCAAATGTTTCCTGACACATCATGCATCTTGGTTCTTCCATCGGATGTCCACTGGTTGCGTATATATTATATTCCGATGAGGTTTTAAAACCCACACGATTATAAAAATGAAAATCTCCTTCTACGGTAATACCCTTAAACCCTGCTTCTCGTACCTTCTGAATTCCTAATGTTAACATTGTAACGCCTATATGCTTATGAAAATAATCTGCATGAACCGAAACAGGTGCCAACATAACAATCGGATCACTTACCTTTTGCTCTCCATCTGCTTTCTTTGACAACGGAAAACGTGAAAACAAAAAGTGTCCAACTATTTTTCCATCCAACTCCGCTACAAACGACAATTCAGGAATATAGTACTTGGAAACTCTAATTTCTTCAATTAATGCTACAATATCCGTCCCATCAGAGTAATTAGTGCCTTCTTTAAAAGAGCGTAAAACCAAAGAAACAATGTCCTTATAATCCTTTGGCGTTTCCGGTCTGATAACAATATCATCTCTCATATGCAATTCTCCTCATCAACCTGTATTTTTTCTATCTGCGAATGTAACATTCTTTTCTATGATTGCTTCCTGCACCTTTCGGTATTACCATTCTCTTTTTTATAGGATTCATATTCATATATGATTCCCTGAATTCTCTTTTCAGAGAGATAAAACACTTGGCTTAACTCTGCAATAGTCTGACCTGAATAGTAGCGTTTTACTATCTTTTGATTACGTTCTGCCAGTTTTTCTTTTGTTCCATTCTTTTCACCCCATGATAATGAATTTTCATTCTTTCTGGGAATATAAATCAGTTGACCATCGACATACTTTTGAATTTCTTCAAGAAGATTCTTTGGCAAAACATCATCTGCCTTCACATAGCTCATATGCGTCCTCCTAACAGTAACTTAGGATGCAATGGCTATCACATATTCTTTTTTATTTGCAATAGCCATCGCTATCGCGCACAAGATTTATACATCTTCAAAAAAACACTCTTTGAACCTTTCTATTTATATTTTTCACAATAATAGCATATATGCAAACAGAGTTTCTATCTCGAATTTGATTAAAACCATTTTTAAGTTAAATTTGCAGTTATATAATTAGAGTTCATAATCAATACAGGCTCTATCAACTCTAACAGAACTTACAAATTTGCCAAATTCCACATGCTGTTGTGATTTCTGGTATTCATCCAATGTTTCTACTGTATCAAAGTCAAAAATCAAAGCTACATCATAATTAGAAGCTGGCGTTTTTTCTGCATTTCTAACTATGCTAAATTTTTTTATTATATCTAATTCCTTGAGTTTTTCTGCTCTCTCAAAAAACTCAACAATACTTCTTTCTTTGTTGTCCTCTTTTAATGTAAACATACATATATGTCGTATCATCGTAACACCTCGCGTATTCAAATTTGATAGAATTCATTGTATCAAATTTTTAGAGATTATTCAATCGGGTTTACCTGCTTCGTCCTTGTTTTCGTCCTTGCTTGCATCACTAATCTGTCGCCCTTCATGATTCAAGTGATACTTATCTTTATAAATCAACTGTGATATAGGCACAAACTCATATTCCTGTTCCTGCAATGTTGTAATCAATGCTTCCAATGCCTGCGCAGTGTACTTGGCTCCGTTGTGACAGAGAATAATACTACCGTTTCCAAGGTGTTTATGCTGCGTTACCGTCTGGATAATGGAATCCACGCCATAGTCCTTCCAGTCGAGAGAATCAACATCCCACTGAATCGGATAATAACCACATTCCTTTGCCACGTTTATGACATCATTGTCATAATCTCCATACGGAGGGCGAAACAAAAACATTTCATACCCAGTCAATTCCTTCACCTTTCTATGTACTGCCATCAACTCTTCTTCACATTCACCATTGGAAAGCTGTGACATATTTTTATGATTCTCGCTATGATTACCAAGATCATGCCCATCTGCCAGAATTGCCTTCACGTCATCTGGATAGGCCTCAACCCAGCCTCCTGTCATAAAGAAAGTTACTTTCACATTATATTTTCGCAAAATCTCTAAAATAGTAGCTGTATCCTCATTCCCCCATGCTGCGTCAAAGCTTAACGCAATCTGTTTTTGGTCTGTCTCTACGCAATAAATCGGAAGTTCTCTTCCATCCACAGAATTACTCACTGTAATAGTATCCGGTACAAATCGAATAATTCCTTGAACGAGCGCCACTGTTGCCAACAAAAAAGCTGCTGATTTTACCGCCTGTAATAAAACCTCCTCTCGAAAAATCTTTTTCTTCCACGCTTTTTTAGATATATAATCAGTCGCATCTTTATTACATTCTGTTTTTTCTGCAGTAATTCTCTCTTCCAATTCTTCCAGAATTAGTTTCACCTTTTCATCCCATGTTTTTTTCTCTTTTTTCATGGAAATCACCTTTATCAAATCAATTATTAAAGTATATGTCGTTTTTTTCTATTCTTTTCTATTCTTTCAAGAATTTCTTCTTGACTTCTCGTATAATTGCTTTACAATATGTCTTGACATCTGACAAGACAGTTGCATTGACAGTATCAAATACAAAAAGAAATGAGGAATTAAAGCATGAAAGAATTTTTGAAACGTAAAAATATTGTTTTCTCTTTAAAACGATATGGTGTAGATTGTCTGGGTGCTATGGCACAGGGACTTTTCTGCTCCCTGTTAATCGGTACGATTATCAAAACGCTTGGTCAACAAGTCGGCTTAGAATATCTGGTTACCGTCGGTACATATGCAACCGCAGTTGCCGGTCCTGCCATGGCGATTGCTATTGGTTATTCCTTGCAAGCTCCACCATTGGTACTCTTTTCTTTGATTGCCGTGGGTGGTGCTGCCAATGAACTAGGTGGTGCAGGTGGTCCTCTAGCCGTTTTGGTCATTGCTATTTTAGCTGCAGAATGTGGTAAATTAGTTTCCAAAGAGACTAAAATCGATATTCTGGTCACTCCCTTTGTTACTATTTTCATTGGTGTTGCTCTTTCTTCTTTGCTTGCTCCTGCAATCGGCAGTGCTGCAAGCTCTGTAGGACAACTGATTATGTGGGCAACTGACTTACAACCGTTCTTAATGGGTATATTGGTTTCCGTTGTGGTAGGTATCGCTTTGACACTGCCAATCTCTTCTGCCGCTATCTGTGCTGCCTTATCCTTGACAGGACTTGCAGGCGGTGCTGCCGTTGCAGGATGCTGCGCTAATATGATCGGTTTTGCTGTGATGAGTTTTAAAGAAAACAAATGGGGCGGTTTGATTTCTCAGGGACTTGGTACTTCCATGTTGCAGATGGGTAATATTGTAAAAAATCCAAAAATCTGGATTCCACCAATTGTAGCATCTGCTATTACCGGTCCACTTGCTACTTGTGTTTTCAAATTGCAGATGAATGGCACTCCTGTTTCTTCCGGTATGGGTACTTGTGGTCTAGTAGGTCAGATTGGTGTTTATTCGGGATGGGTCAATGATATTGCCGCAGGCATGAAAACAAGTATTACCGCATTCGATTGGATTGGGCTTATTCTAATCAGCTTTGTACTTCCGGCTGTTATTAGTCTTCTTGTGGGTAATTTGCTTCGAAAGATTGGCTGGATTAAGGAAAATGATTTAAAATTAGATTAAAATACTCATACAAAAAACATAAAAAGTACATAATTTTTCTATTTACCCCTTTACAAATCCTATAAAAAACCGAGATAATATATGTAGGAATGATTTGGAAACAAGACATGGACGTCGAACAAATTAAAGTCAAAGGAGTGATTATTATGGCAATTAGTTTAACAGGATTAAGTTCCGGCCAGGGAGATGTATATTCCAGTTTATTAAGTTCAAGCACTGCTTCTTCAGGCTCTTCTGATTTGTTGGGAACTTCTACTCTTTTAACAGACTATGCTTCTATCAAAAACGGAAGCTATGGCAAAATGATGAAAGCTTACTATCAGAAGCAGACTGAAACAGAGGAAACCACTTCCTCCGGTAAAACCAATTCTGAGAAAAAAGATACGCTCAGTGCAACTTCAGCAAACGCTGCATATAAAAGTGCTGAGAAGTTAAGCAAAGCCAAATTCAGCGAAGAAAATAAAGATGCCTTATACGAAAATGTTTCTTCTTTCGTAAAAGATTATAATTCTATGATGAAAAATGCAACCGACAGCGACATCAGCAATGTGCGCAAACAGGCAAACTGGTTGTATGATACATCTTATGCCAATTACAAGTTGTTATCATCCGTAGGTATTACATTAAATGCTGACCGTACCTTATCCTTGAATGAAGATATTTTTAAAAAGGCAGATATTTCAACAGTGAAAAATGTCTTCTCCGGTATGGGTTCTTTTACAGACAAAGTATCTTCCAAGGCAAGTCAGATTTATCGTTATGCAAACGGCGGTGATTCCATTACTGCCAAAACCTATACTAGTAACGGAACCTATTCTCAGGTAAATACTGAAAATTCTACGCTTAACAGTGTGACGTAAATATTTTTATGAGCACATACGCTTCTAAGTTACACAATATACCAAACATGATATACACACGAAAACCCCGAAAGTTCAACTTCCGGGGTTTCATTTTTTCTTATATGAATCTTATATCAAAACAAACGCATTATGCAAAAGGATTTTCTGTTGGATAAGGAACACTCTTTGGCTGATTGTAACCGATTTCACTTACATCTACGCCGATGTATTTAAATACTTCAAAGAGCGCTTTTCCATAGTGTCCGAAAGCAACTGCTCCGTGGTGAGGATAATTCTTCTCAATTAATACGTGACGATAGAATCTTCCCATTTCAGGAATAGCGAATACACCGATACCACCGAAGGATTTGGTTGCTACCGGAAGAACTTCACCTTCTGCCACATATGCACGCAGAATATTGTCTGCTGTACTCTGTAAACGATAGAATGTGATGTTTCCAGGAATGATATCACCTTCCAAAGTACCCTGTGTTACTTCTTCCGGCAAGTTTCTTGCCATAATCATCTGGTACTCCATGCTGTGTTTGGATAATTTCTTGGAACAAGTGTTTCCACAGTGGAAGCCCATGAAAGTATCTGTAAACTTGTAATCGAATTTTCCTTCGATAGATTCTTTGTACATATCCTTCGGTACAGAGTTGTTGATATCAAGCAATGTAACGATATCATCACTTACTGCCTGACCAATGAACTCACTTAAGCATCCATAAATATCTACCTCACAAGATACCGGAATACCTCTTCCTGTTAAACGGCTGTTAACGTAGCAAGGAACGAATCCAAACTGAGTCTGGAATGCCGGCCAGCATTTTCCTGCAATTGCAACATATTCTCTATAACCTTTATGTTCTTCTACCCAATCGAGCAATGTCAATTCATACTGTGCAAGTTTTGGTAAAACTTCCGGTTTGTTGTTTCCATCACCAAGCTCTGCTTCCATATCTTTCACAACATCCGGAATACGAGGATCGTTTTCATGTTTCTTAAATGCTTCGAACAAATCAAGTTCGGAGTTCTCTTCAATTTCAACACCTAAGTTGTAAAGCTGTTTGATTGGCGCATTACAAGCTAAGAAGTTAAGCGGACGAGGTCCGAAAGAAATAATCTTTAAGCTGGAAAGTGCAGCGATAGCACGCGCAATCGGAACGAACTCGTTAATCATTTTTGCACAATCATCAGCATCACCTACCGGATATTCCGGAATATATGCTTTCACATTACGAAGCTTTAAGTTATAGCTTGCATTTAACATACCACAGTATGCATCACCACGTCCTTGAATCAAATCATTCTGAGATTCTTCTGCTGCAGCTACGAACATCTTAGGACCATCGAAATGTTTTGCAAGCAATGTCTCAGAAATTTCAGGACCGAAGTTTCCAAGATATACACAAAGTGCATTACATCCATTGTCTTTGATGTCTTTTAATGCATTCACCATATCGATTTCGCTCTCGATAATACAAATAGGACATTCATAGATGTCAGATGCATCATAAGTTTTCTTGTAAGCTTCTACTAAAGCTTTTCTTCTGTTTACTGCTAACGATGCTGGGAAGCAGTCACGGCTAACTGCTACAATACCGATTTTAACTTTTGGTAAATTGTTCATATAATTGTATCCTCCTTTTTAACCGGGTCCACCGGTAATTGTTCCTTTTTATGCTCTCTTACTTTATTTACCTACTCTCTAATATCCAAATTTTTGCCAATCAATCCGATGTGTGCACCATCATCCAGTCCACCCTCTTCATGACCAATCAGCCATTTGTTCTTGGCTGTAATTAAGGAATCTTCCCATCCTTCATGGCCTTCTTCTAACGGATAATTCGTGCCTGCCGGTAAAACAATACCTACTTTGAAACCATCATCATTTGCACTGCATGGTGCATAATGAAGTGTTGTTCCATATATTTCAACTGCGGTTCCCGCCGGTACAAAAAATGCTTCCATTAAAGATGTATCATAGGTAAAATCATCTGTAATATCCTGCTGCATACCTACAAGAAGAACTGCATCGGTAGCCGCTACATTGATTTCCGAACTTCTATGATACTCGACTGCATTCAGTTTATAATTATGCCCGTTACAATAGCCTACCTGAATCGGGAGTTCTCCATAAGTTCTTCTCTTCAATTCTTTTGCCGCTTTGGTTGCTTCTAATACCTCAATGGATGGCTCATAGGCAACCCCCTCTGGCAGTGGTGTTTCTTTTTTAAGCACTTCTACTAACTCGCTAAAGTCAATTTCTTGTACTACCCTGCCGTATTTGCGAAATGCAGCATCTGTAATTTTCTTAATTTCCATTAGTCCAATCTCCTTTCCTTAGCCTTTACACAATTACTGAATCTTATCAAAAAGCTCTTTACAAGCCGGATAAATCTCTTTGAACTGCTGATAACGAGCTTCGTATTTTGCAACCAGTTCTTCTTCCGGTTCTACCGTATCTACAACCTTAACAATCTTCGCAGCCGCTTCTTCAACATTTGCATATTCACCACATGCAACTGCTGCAAGCATTGCACCGCCCATTGCAGGACCTTCTTCGCTTTCAATGACATCTACTTTAACATTTAAAATGTTTGCGATCATCTTTTTCCAAAGCGGACTCTTCGCACCGCCACCACAGATTTTGGTTCTTTCAATCTTAATGCCAAGCGATTTCGCTACCTCAAAGGAATCACGAAGTGCAAATGCTACACCTTCCAAAACCGCCTGAGTCATATCTGCTCTTGTGGTATCCATTGTCATACCGATAAAAGTACCTCTGGCATTCGGATTGTTATGTGGAGAACGCTCTCCCATCAGATAAGGCAGGAAATATACATGATTTTCACCAAGCTTCTCAATTTCTTTCTGCTCTGCTGCGTAATCCTTGGTTCCAATGATTTCATCCATCCACCATTTGTTACAGGATGCTGCGCTTAACATACAGCCCATCAAATGATAATGTCCGTCTGCATGAGCAAATGCGTGCAGCGCATTGTATTTATCCACTCCGAATTTATTGGAAGAAATAAAAATCGTTCCACTTGTACCAAGCGAAATGTTACACATGCCGTCTCCAACCGTACCGGTTCCTACGGCTGCTGCCGCATTGTCACCGGCACCTGCTACCACCTTCACATTCTCCGGAATACCCAGCTTCTGTGCAATCTCAGGCAGTACACAGCCTACCGTCTCATAACTTTCATAAATCTTAGCTAACTGGTCTTCTGTAATACCACAAATATCGCACATTTCTTTCGACCAGCAACGATTCTTAACATCAAATACTAACATACCGGAAGCATCGGATACATCGGTGCAGTGAACACCAGATAACTTGTATGCAATATAATCCTTTGGAAGCATAATTTTCTTAATTCTTGCAAAGTTTTCCGGCTCTTTGTTCTTCACCCATAAAATCTTAGGTGCAGTAAATCCGGTAAAGGAAATGTTTGCCGTATACTCAGAAAGCTTCTCTTTCCCGATAACATTATTTAAATAATCACATTCTTCATAGGTTCTTCCGTCATTCCACAGAATCGCCGGACGGATTACTTCATCATTCTCGTCTAAAATAACAAGACCATGCATCTGTCCGCCAAAACTGATACCTGCAACCTGACTCTTATCCGCATCTTTAATTAGTTCCTCGATACCTGCCATTGTCTGTTCATACCAATCCTCCGGTTTCTGTTCAGACCAACCCGGATGTGGAAAATATAACGGATATTCTTTGGAAACAATATTTAAAATCTTACCTTCTCCATCCATCAGAAGTAATTTCACTGCGGATGTTCCTAAATCTACACCTATATACAGCATCACAAACCTCCCAAATTTTTGTTGCGTGCTCGTGCACGTTTATTTCATAATAATCCTTTTCAAAAGGAAAATCAACCCCTCTCTTTATTTTTGGAAAAATGTACAAATTATGAGGCTCATAACATATAACAAGGTCTTGTTTTTTGTTCATATTTACAATATTATTTCCTTATACGTTCACGGTCACATTTTTCATTTGACTTGAAGGTCTGCTTATGGTACTTTTATAGAGAATATATATTGATTTGAAACACTGTTCACAGTATAAGAAAAACATTCATCATCAGGAGATTTTTATGGCAACAATCAAGGAAATTGCAACACTTGCAGGGGTATCCCGCGGCACCGTAGACCGCGTTCTCAACCATCGTGGTTCTGTTAATCCACAAACCGAAGAGAAGATATGGGAAATTGCACAAGCGCTGGACTACAAACCAAACAAAGCCGGTATTGTTCTTGCTGCCCAAAAACGCAAATTGAAAATCGGTGTTGTACTGCTTGGCCTAAACAATCCATTCTATGATGATGTATTACGCGGTATTGCGGAGAAAGCTGTTGAATTAGAGAGCTATAACTGTACTGTTCTTATCAGACAGACCGAATACAGTCTGGAAGAACAACTCTCTGCCATTGATGAACTAATCGCCGAAAACATCAACGGACTGGCTCTCTCTCCTTATAACGATAAGGCTATCCGCCGTAAAATCGATGAACTTTATGAAAAAAACATTCCGGTAGTTACTTTGAATACAGATATTGAAAATTCGAAACGCCTTGCTTATGTAGGCAGCAATTATTACCGTTCCGGTCAGACAGCTGCCGGTCTTATGCGCCTTATGACCTCCGGTCAGATTTATATTGGTATTGTTTCCGGTTCCCCGGACATTCTATGTCATACCGAGCGTATCGCAGGTTTCAAAAGCATACTTAAGAATTACGAAAACTTACATATTTCCTCCACCATTATGAATCAGGATGATGATTTTGAAAGTTATGAAATGACAAGCAGACTGTTAAAAGAACATCCTGAAATTAACGCGCTTTACTTTGCTGCCGGTGGTGTATACGGTGGCTGTCGGGCTGTTGTCGCATCCGGCAGACAATATGATATTAAAATTTTCACCTATGATATGGTGGAAACAACAAAAAAAATGATAGAACAAGGGCTGATTGCAGCTACTATCTGTCAACAGCCCTTATTACAGGGTTCTAAACCCCTTGATATTCTGTTCGAAAATCTGACTACCGGAGAATCCCCACAGTCAGAATACAATTATGTGGATGTCGATATCCGCATCAGAGAAAATCTTTAAGATATTTCTCTTCAAATTCTTCGACAGAGCATGGTTTACCAAACAAATAACCTTGAATCATATCCGGATTAGCTTGTTTCATTTTTTCAAGTTCATGCTCGTACTCGATACCTTCCATACACACCGTAGAGCCAACACTATGTGCCATATCTATGATATGACTGATTACGGTATAGTTATATTCATTCTGTAATGCCTGCATGACAAAACTACGATCGAATTTAATTGTTTTGGCTGCAATATCTTCCAGATAACGCATATTAGAATAGCCCGTTCCGAAATCGTCTATCGCAAGATTGATATTCTTAGCTTTCAGCTCTTGAAATAATGCCATAATACGGCTATCCGTTTCGATATAACCACTTTCGGTCAACTCTAATACAAGACTATCCGGTTCAATGCCAACTTTCTCAATACATCTTTCTACGTCATGCATTAAATCACTCTTACGAATTTGTACATAGGAAAGGTTGACATTTACATGAAAATCCGGTATGGTCTGCTTCCATTTCTTACATGTCTTGGCAGCTTCCCAAAGAACATATCGTCCTACCGGAATAATCAGACCGCTTTCTTCCATAATCGGAATGAAAACTGCCGGTGAGACACTGCCATACTTATCATCCTTCCACCGAAGAAGTGCTTCCGCACCAATCAATTTATAAGTATTCGCATCTACAATCGGCTGATAGAATACCTGAAATCCTCGAAATCCATTTGCAATATCCAAACGAATCGCTTTTCGGATATCCAAACGTTTCAGATACTCATTGTAAGAAGCTCTATCAAAAACAGCCATCTGGTTTCTTCCGTTACGTTTTGCTTCATTAAGCGCATACTCCGTCAAGCGAAGAATATCTTCACTCTTCTTCCCAATAAATTCTTCCTGCTGATTTAATACGCCTGCCGATATTGTGTAGAAACCGGTATACTCTTTCTTCCGTACCATCTCGGCAACCTTCTTCTTAATCCGCAAATAAACTGTTTCTGCATCATCATCGGACTCTTGACAGGCATCTACTACCATAAATTCATCGGCTACCAACCTGTAAATATCTACATTTGTATGCGCAGATTCTGCAATACAGTGTGCTAATTCATGTAAAATATTATCTCCTGCATCCGTACCATCTTTCTCATTGATTTCTTTAAAATTATCAATGCCAATACGCATACAATACTTAATCGTGTTCGGTTTTTCTGTCAACAGCTTATCCACGTCTTTACGGAAACGTATCTCCCTACGTAGGCCGGTTACATTATCTGCTCTCGCTTTCTTACCAATCTCTGTAACCTTGCCTACCATCAAGCAATGATTATCTTCTGTCATAACAATATTGCCACGACATTCAATCCAAACCATCTGATTATCTCTGCTCTTCCAACGATATTCCATAGCATGAGAACCCTTCCCTGCACTACCGCATCGTAAGATATCTTCTATTACTTTCTGATAATCATCTTTATGAATAACGTGTTTGAGTGCTTCAAAGCAATCGTCAATTCTGACAGATTCCAACATGAAACGTTCTATGGCCTCTTCTGCAATCATATATACCCGATCTGTCAAATCCATAATATACAAATAGGAATCTGTTGATTTCTGCATGATTTCAACAACATTCTTTATTTCTTCTAATGATAAATTTTGTCCACTTTTTTTATCTTCCATAAGCTTTTCCTCTTTATTATCATACCTATTTCAATTTTACCGAGACACTTCTCAACTGTCAATTAATATTTTGTGAATTTTCAACAACTTGACGCAAATTTTACGAAAATTTTAATTTAATTACGACAAATTGTATACAAATTGATTCTATACAAATTCCATCCTTTTTGGTATACTTTAAGAACAAAAACAAAAAGAAGGGTATAAGCATATGAGTAAAAAGAAAGTTGTTGTATCTCTTGGACATGAAGCATTAGGCTATACGACTATGGAGCAGTGGGATGCTGTTAAAGTAACAGCAAAAGCACTGGCTGACCTCGTAGAAGCTGATTACCAGTTAACAATTACACATAGTAACGGACCACAGATTAGTATGATTCACAAAGCTATGACAGAGCTTCGCCGTGTTTATATTGATTATACACCGGCTCCAATGTGCGTCTGCTCTGCAATGAGTCAGGGTTATGTAGGTTACGATATTCAGAACGCTCTTCGCGCTGAACTTCTTAGCCGCGGTATTTCCAAAACCGTGAGCACCATTTTAACGCAGGTAACCGTTGATCCTTACGATGAAGCATTCTATGAGCCAACGAAAGTGATTGGAAGATATATGTCCAAAGAGGATGCTGAAATAGAAATCAAAAAAGGAAATTATGTTGTAGAAAAAGCAGGAAAAGGATTTCGTCGAGTTGTTGCTGCTCCGAAGCCGCTTGATATTGTTGAAATTGATGCAATCCGAACTCTGTCTGATGCCGATCAGGTTGTTATTGCCTGTGGTGGTGGTGGCATTCCTGTTATTGAACAGAATCATATTTTGAAAGGTGCATCTGCAGTTATCGAAAAAGATTCGATTGCCGGTAAACTGGCAAGTGACTTGCAGGTGGACGAGCTGATTATCCTGACAAGTGTTCCATGTGTATATGAGAATTTCGGCAAAGAAAATCAGTCTCCAATTAAACATATGAACATTGCAGAAGCAAAAGCATTCATCGAAAAAGGTGAATTTGAAGAAGGTACAATGCTTCCGAAAATTGAAGCAGCTATTGCTTATCTGGAAAGTCATCCGGAAGGAAGCGTTTTAATCACTTCCTTAGATGCTGCTTCTGATGCTATCAAAGGCAAAAACGGAACCGTTATTACAATGAACTAACCAATTTCCACCCAAGCTGAATCACATGTGCAATAAACGCGATAAAACTCGGATTGTTCCAAACAGTCCGAGTTTTTGGGTTGAAAAATAATCTAGCATAGCTTTTTATTTTTGCCTTCACTTCTTACAACTGCAATTATGAATAATAACGCAGAAAGTCCTAATACCATCAACATGTCCGGAACAGCACTTAAAATAGAACCGCTATTCTGAATTTCTTCGATTCCATGTGCTATCCAACGTTGCGGAAAGCAAGCCCCAATCATTTGCATCGCCTTCGGCATAAATTCATATGGAAACAAAACCCCTGAAAAAAGCGACATCGGAAGTAACACAAATGAAGCCATGAACCAGAGAGAATCCTCTTTTTTTACCAATGTTGAAGCAAATACATATAAGGATACCGATAGTACATTTGCCGTAAACAACACGAGAAGAAAACCGAAAGAGTTCTTCATTCCGAAATCAAAATTTAATAGTAAGCCTGCAAGGTAATATACAACAGAGCCAATCATCATAAAAAACAGATATACAATGGACATCCCACCCATATAGTTTCTTATTTTGGTTCCGCTTAGCAAAATACGATCTTTCATTTTTCTGTTTCTTTCCTGAACTAACAATGCCGCAAGCAGATTTCCGGCTGTCAATGTCTTAAAGATCATAAAGCCTAAAGAATTGGATACCGTCATCCCTTTTTCCGGTGCTTCATTCACGGAGACAGGAATATCCGATTCGTTTTTTGTAGTTTGTTCTACACATAGTGTCACAGCACTTTCAACCTCAGAATTTCCGTTACTCAATATCTGAATTTCAGGAATATCAGTACTATTTGCGTCATTTATAATTACAGCTAATTCAATATTTCCGGACATGATCTTTGTACCCACATCCTCCAAATCTGCATCCTGTATTTTTATTCCCTCTAAGTGTTCTAAAGATTCTACAATCACCTCAGCTTGCTCGCTGTGGCTTTGATTGACTACCGCTATATTGTGCGCGGTAGAATAAGGCAACAAAAATGACATTAACAGAAAAATAATAACAGGCTGTACCGTTATCAGATAGAAAAATTCTTTGTTACGTTTAAAAATCGTCCATGTATTACGGATTACATTTTTCATACGGATGCTGCCTCCTTTCGTGAAACAAATTTTTTCTTGCCTGCCGTAGTTATCAACATAAACACTAGCGATACCAGGACAGATAATCCAATCAATATACAAATACAATATAATGTTTTTTCATCTACAATCCCATTATACAGACTGGTAAGAGCCTGATTTGTCCAGTATAAAGGACTTATCTTAATAATTGTGGTCAACACCGGCATATTTTCAAGTAAATAGAGTGGTGTGATGGAACCGCCCATATATCCACATAACATGGAAAACATTAAAACAGAACTTTGGCACATGGATTTATTTTTACTTATCATTCCGATTACGGAACCGAATACAGCGCTAAAGAGTATCAGCAGTATAAATACCATTACAATCCATATCAATTTGTTTCCCCAATTCACACCTAAAATTAAATTGGAAAATGCAAAGGCAACTATAACCTGCACGATTCCACAACAGATGCCAGTAAGTATTTTACTTGCCATCATTCCGCCAATACCGGCTTTTGACAATTTAATTCTTTCAATGGTATCTAATTCTTTTTCGTTATAGACCGAATTGGCTATCAATACTCCCATGAACATAATGGAAAATGCCAGGGCAGAAAATGTATAATATATTTTTGAATCAAGTTGTTTTGCATCCAGCTTTATATTCTGTATTGACATCGGTTGTGAGATATTTGCATTCGCCAACTGGACGAACAAGGTTCTGACAAGTTCCCCTCCCTCCGGTTCATTGAAGGTAGAACGAAAATAATCAAATCCTTCTTCCGTAATCCTTATCACTCCATATGCTTTACTGGCTTCCACCGCTTCCTGCGCCTTTTCATAATCATCAGTCTGTTCAAATGTAACACCTGTTGCATCTGCAATTTTGTCCGTAATAATCCAAAAACGGTTCATTATTTCTGCTGAAGCATCCTCTTCATAGTACAAAACCTTACCCTCTTCAAAAGTTCCATAATCCGCCTTTATGTAATTGCCCAATGCAACACTGAATATAGAAATCATGAGAATAGGCAAAAAAAGTATAAACGCAAGATTTCCCTTGTTGGTAAAGAATACTTTTAACTCTTTTTTTAACAACAGTCGAAACATATTTTCTCCCCCCTTATTTCTGATCTCTTAATTCTTTTCCGGTAAGGGAAAGGAAAATTTCTTCTAAACTTGGTTCCTGATTCTTAATATTTTGAATTGATAACTGATTTTTAATAGTTAACTCAATGATTTTGTCTATCATTACGATATTTTTCGGATGTCTGATTTTGCAAATCCATTTCTCCTGCTCAATGTGGTGAACATCCGAAAACTCTGATACCTGATGCACAAACTGATCAATATTCCCTTTTCCTTCGCTAAATTCAATCAATAGTTCGGTATCTTTTCCCATACGACTCATAATATCTGATTTGGTTCCTGTCGCAATTACCTTACCATGGTCAATTACTGTAATCTTGTTACATATTTCCTCTATCTCCGGCATGTAGTGGGTTGTGTAAAGAATAGTAGCTCCGGCTTCATTCAAAGCACGAACATTTTCTAATATTCGATTTCTTGACTGCGGATCAATACCAACTGTAGGTTCATCCATAATAATCAGTTTTGGGGAATGTGCAATTCCGCATGCCATATTCAGACGACGCTTCATTCCACCGGAAAACTCTCCCGCCTTCTTATCTTTTACTTCTGTCAAACCGACAAACTCTAACGCTCTCTGCGTGCGATTTTTCAACTCCTCGCCTTTAAAACCATATAAAGAACAGAAAAATTGAATATTTTCAGTCGGTGTCAATTCCGGATAAATTGCCAAATCCTGTGGCACATACCCAATATTTTTACTCCACTTCTTGGATGATTTTCCATCCTCAAAACTAACCGTACCTGAATCATATTCGAGTAATCCTAAAATACAGTTGATGGTTGTACTTTTTCCCGCTCCGTTAGGACCAAGGATACCATGCACCTCTTTCTCACCGATTGACAAGCTTAGCCCGTCAACAGCAACCATGTCCTTAAAGGACTTTTTCAAATTCTGAATGCTTAATATATCCATTTTTTTACATCCTCCTTTGTTTAAGTGAATTTATTTACTTATTTATTCATTTATTTTACAAAATATAAGTTAGCACTTCCTAACCTTCCTGTCAAGAGACAATTTTTTTGTTGACAGTTAGTATGCCGTATGATAGATTAAATGAACAGTTAAGGTCTTATATTCATTTTCAAAGGAGAACAGTCTATGCCACAAATATTTGATGAAGCAGGACGTGAAAAAGTAAGATGCCAACTATTAGAAAGTGGCTTCCAACTTATTAAACTTTATGGACTGAAAAAAACCTCAGTCAGTGATATCGCAAAAGAAGCCGGAATTGCCACCGGTACGTTCTATAACTTTTTTAAAACCAAGGAAGAATTTGTCTATCAGATTACGTTATATAAGAGAAATGGCATCAAAGAAAAGCTTTCCGCTTTGATGACAAACGGTAAACTAAGCAAAGAGGATTTTCGAAAATATTTGGAGGAAATATACTTAGCTGATAATAATATTTTTGAATATCTCGATGATAGAGAAATTGCTGTTCTGAAGGCACGTTGGCCGGAAGAATACTGGAAAAACAGCAGAAACGATGAAGCAACAACAAAGTGGATTTTAGAGCATTTAGACACCCCAAATCCTACCTGCAGTTGGAAGCTTCTTGCGAATCTATGTAAATCAATTGCTTTAATTGGTTCCGGAAAAGATACCCTTTATCAGGAGGAATATAAAGAAACGATACAAATTATCATTGATAGTATTATTGAACATGCCTTTTTGTAAAAAAACAGGCACATACACTTTCCTATCACAGAACAAAGCAGCCAACTCCCTCTCTCATAGGGCACTTGGCTGCTTTGCATTTCATACAATTCATATTTTCTTTATTCTTTCAGACTTCCGATTACCATACATAATGCACCTATCATAATGCAGAAATCCGAAATATTAAATATAATCCGTCTAATTGCTTTATTTTTTACCGGAAAGCTCACATAATCCACAACATATTTCCGTCTGATTCTGTCGTAAGTATTGCTATATGCACCTCCTAGCAAAAAAGCAAGTCCGGTTTTGAGTATTCCATTTCCTTTCATAGAAAACGTCACAAGGAACAATACGGTTATACCTAGCGTTAACACAACCGAAAGAATTGCTACAAGCTTCCGTTTTCCTGCTCCTGTATTCAGAAATGCTCCCTTATTATGATGCTTACGCAAAAGCAGCATTCCTTTCCATATTTTCTTCTCTTCCCCTTCTGTTCCTTCTCTTTCCACCCAGTTCTTAATGACCAAATCCAGAAAGAAAATAGCTATTGCTATTGCCGCATATACCATACTTTTCCCAACACTTTCCGTTACTTCTCTGTTACTTCTCTGTCTTTTTTCTGTTTCTTATTCTCTTTTCTGCTTTATGTTCGCGCCAAGGTTTCAAACGTACCACTGATATTTATTTTGCCATATCCCCATTGCCTGTCGGGATAGACAATATTATTTTCTCTTACTGCACCCTTGATAAAATAACTTTTAATAGTCCGGCTTTCTACCAAATAGGCATTTCCTTCCACAATCGCCCATTCCATAAACTGTGCTACACATCCCGCCGCAAGTGCTGCTGCCATACTGGAACCGGTTCGTTCTCCAATCGCTGTCGAAACCTGCACTCCTGGAGCTGCCAAATCCGGCTTAATCGCATTGTTTTTGGAAAATCCTCTGCCCGATTCCGGAAACCAACTCTCGGTAATCCCATTATAAGTAGAAATCGTAATCACACCTGCCGCATTGGAAGGCTCCGTCAACGTTACTTCCGGGTATGGTTGCAGAAATTGTACACTACCATCAATAAACTCTGTAATTGGAAGCCACATATGAAAAACACCAGTGCCACGCAATCGCTCCCTTCCGGATGGTGACACAATAATAGTCCAGACTCCCGGCGAAGGGTCTTGAAACCGAAAAAACATCAGTTCCTCGCCCGACTTTTGTTCCACTAATAATGTACCGACATAAATTCTTGTTTCCTCAAAAACGAAGGAAAATTGTCTGTCAATTCCATTCTGAAAATTAATGGTAGAAGTCATCTCGCCTCCCGGTGTCCGAATCACAACATTATAGGTATCAGAGGTACTATTCCATAATTCCATACAGAATCCCTTCGTGTTTTCCGCTACGCGGATTTCCACTTGGTCCGGTACACTGCCCATATAATGGTGTTCTTTATCACCCTCATTTCCGCCACAGACGACAATGGCTCGACTTCTTTTTGCCGAAACCTTGTTCAAATAATCTCCTAATGGCGAGGCCCCCGTATGATTACCCAGATTCGTACCGATCCCCAGTACAATAACCACCGGTCGCTCAAAAGCAATCGCCATCTGGTCCAGATATTTGACCGCCTCCATAATATCATTTTCCTGATAGGCTACCGCATCCTCTGCCACCAGATAATAGTCTCTTAAATAAGGCTTAGCCTCTTTGAGCTTCACCATGACAATATCTGCCTTTGGCGCGGCACCACGAAAAGACAGTCCCTGATTCAGTATACTTCCCGCTGCTGCCGATGCCATTGCCGTTCCATGCCCGTTTTCATCTGTGGATGGAACAATAGAAAGCGGCTGCCCGGACCGCACTGCCCTATTGATTTCTTCTCGCCTGTATTCCGTTCCATACAAGAAGCCTTCCGGCGGTTCTCCGTCCTGTATCGTCTGGTCCCAAATCGAAAAAATTCTGCTGTTTCCTTCTTCATCCAAAAAAGCATCTAACTGATAACGTATTCCGGTATCAATAAATCCGATAATGACTCCGTTTCCTTGCAAAGATAAAGGCGGTTCCTGTATACGCAGATTTCCCATATCAATCAAATTCTCTGCTCGAAAGGTTTGCATCAGACCATATAAATTCGGAATAGCGGCATAACTATACACTCCAATAGATAGCTCCTCCTGTCCCTGTCGCTCCACATGTGCAATCCGATATCGGTCATCCAAATCATAGATACAATTATCGGGACCCGGAACTTCTATTAATGCTTCCGATACATCATAATCAATAATAGCATCTGCATAAGCATCGGATAGTATTCTTTCTTTACATGTCATACCATCTGCTCTTTCTCATAATTACTTATAGTATGATATGCATTTTCAGCCTCTCCGCCTCTATTCTTTATAACTTTTTCCTTCTAATTCCTGCCATGCTTTATTCTTCTATTTTTCTTCAATAACCTTCAAGTTGTCCGGATTTTCCGCACTATTACTGCGAATATCAATAATCGGTCCACCGGTACCTTCAATGTATTCTCGTGTAATCGTTACTCTGCCTATATTATCATCCTTTGGAATTTCATACATAATATCTAACATAAATTCTTCAATAATAGCACGTAACGCTCTCGCACCGGTATCCTTCTCCATCGCTTTCTCGGCAATCGCTTCCAATGCACCATCATCAAACTCTAACTTCACTTCATCTAACTCAAGCAGCTTCTGATACTGCTTCAAGATAGCATTGCGTGGCTCACTCAGGATTTTTATCATCATATCTTTGCTTAGACCTTCCAAAGTGAAAATAACCGGCAAACGACCGATAAATTCCGGAATCATACCAAATTTTTTGATATCTTCTACCGTCACCCGATTCAGAATATTTTTCTCTTTATCGTATTTATCCTTTAATTCAGCATTGTAACCGATTGAAGTTTTCTTATTCAAACGTTGCTTAATAATATCTTCCAAATCCGGAAATGCTCCGCCACAAATAAACAAAATATTTCTGGTATTCACCGTAGCAAGCGGCACCATGGCATTCTTGGAATTAGCCCCTACCGGCACTTCTACTTCTGCACCTTCCAAAAGCTTCAACATACCCTGCTGCACAGATTCTCCGCTGACATCTCTGGAATTGGTATTCTTCTTCTTGGCAATTTTATCAATTTCATCAATAAAAATAATGCCTCTTTCTGCCCGTTCCACATCATTGTCTGCTGCTGCAAGAAGCTTTGAAACAACACTTTCGATATCATCACCAATATAACCCGCTTCTGTCAAAGAAGTAGCATCGGTAATTGCAAGCGGCACATCCAGAAGACGCGCCAATGTCTTAACGAGATATGTTTTACCACAGCCGGTCGGTCCAATCATCAGCATATTAGACTTCTCAATCTCTATCTCATCCATTGTACCGGTAGCAACTCTCTTATAATGATTATACACTGCTACTGATACCACCTTTTTCGCATGTTCCTGTCCGACAACATATTCATCCAGCTTCGCTTTGATTTTATGCGGTGGCATAATGTTTTTAATATCAATGACAGGTGTGCCTTCTTTTGCTTTTTTCTTTTTCTTAATTTTCTGCTTATTCGGGATACCACCATCGCCTTGCAAATCTGCCAGATTCACAAAGCTGATATTCGGAAATCCCTTTCCGTTATTAAAATCCGACATATTACCGTTTAGATTATTCGAATTGTTCAACATTCCCTGATAATCAAACTGGCTGACCGTATCCATTGTTTTGTGCATACAATCATTACAGACACAAATATGATTCGGCAGCTTAAACATTTTACCTGCCTTACTTTCCGGTCTTCTACAAATAAAGCAGACCTCTTCGTAATCATCCTGCTTATCATCTTCGTTTTTCAACGTGTCATTCTGTTCTGTTTCCTTTAACTCGGATACTTCTGTATTCTTTTCATTGGATGACTTTTCTTCCGCAACTAATTCCTGTTTCAGAGTCTCCACATCCTCTAATTCTCTGAAATCCCATTCGTTTTCCTGATTTTTATCCTGATCGATTCTCTCATCATCGTTCATATCTCTATCCATACCCTTCCATCATAAAAAATATTTTACTGCTGTTATTATCATAGTATAAAACCCGTCAAGCTACAAGTTAACATTTTCTAAAGAATTCTAAAGAAATAAAGTCAAAAATAAAACCCCACAACATGTTATTTACATGTGCGGAGTTTTATTTCGTGAGAATATGGCATTTCATTACCGGAAATATATGATTTACTGTTCCACTTTGTTACCCAGCGTAATGGAAACTGTTTTACTGTGATAACCACCGTTTCCGATGGTCATAATCTTCATCTCTACGGTATCACCTTTTGCATAATATTCCAAAAGCTTCTGTAACTCATCCATAGAAGAAACATCTTCACCATCAAAGGAGATAATAATATCACCTTTCTGTAAGCCTGCTGCCGCCGCTGCTGTTCCTTCATATACCTGTGCGATATAAACACCTTCCGGCATACCGTAAGTAGAAGATACTTCTTCTGTAACACTGATACCGGAAATACCTAAGAAACCTCTTTCTTCTTCTGCTACTTTATTCTTTGTTTCTTTCAACATCAAATCTGCAATAATCGGTTTTGCAGCAGAAATCGGAATTGCATAACCCATACCTTCAATAACGCTGCCACCAATTTTATTGGAGTTGATACCGATAACCTCGCCTTTTAAATTTAGCAAGGCACCACCTGAGTTACCCGGATTAATCGCTGCGTCTGTCTGGATAAAAGTTCCGCTGTTGCCATCGGAAAGTTCCATTTCTCTATCCAAAGCACTAATGACTCCAGTCGTTACAGACTGACCATAGCCCAAAGAGTTACCAATTGCAATTGCCGGCTCTCCAACCGTTAAACTATCGGAATCTCCTAAAGTTGCAATAGCAATTTCATTTAATGTAGAATTATAAATTTCTTCCAATGGTACTGCAATAACTGCTAAATCCATCTCAGGGTCCATACCTTTTACGGAGGCTACTGCTTCAGAACCTTCCACAAACTGAACACTCAAGGTATCTGCATCTGTAATTACATGATAATTCGTTACGATTAAAAGCTCTGTATCATTTTTTCCGACAATGATACCGGAACCACTGGCTACCGCTTCATTTGTCATTGCCTGACCAAAATAAGACATTGTTTCTGTGTAAGTGTTGCTAATAGAAACAACTGCCGGCATTACAGAGGAAACCACATTCGAAACATCTGATACCACTGCATTTACCGTCTGCGTTTTCTGAATATCTGTTGCTCCATCAACAATATTATCTGCTTCACTCTCATCAACAGTTACTTCCTCACCATCTACCGCATTTTCTTCCATATCCTGGCTGATAACTGCTTCTGGTTGTCCGGTATTCTTCTCAAGCATACCGGTTGTTGCACTGACTGCAAAAAAACCCAGACCGGCACAAATACCAAAGAACAATCCTAAGGAAACACAAACTAAAGCTTTCTTCAAATAACCGTTTCCATGACACTCCTTTTTCTCTTTTTTCTTTTTCTCAGGAGTCTCGTTTCCTTGTCCCTGCCCTGCAGAATAAGGACTACTATACTGGTAATTCTCTGTCTGATGCCCATATGGTGTATTTGGGTAGGTATTATTAACTGTATATCTGCTGTTCAGGCTCTGGTTCTGTTGTACACCTTGATCCCTGTTTTCATTATATGAGTTGTTATAATTATTTTCGTACATAGACATTTCTCCTTTCTCTTAATTCATTACCTAATTGATTACTGTGAACACAGTATATTCTTTAAATGTGTACAAAATGTGATAAATATTTTTCCTTTTTGTGTTTTTTCAAAAAAGAAAAAATTTAAAAAAGTGCAGGGAACATTTTCCCCACACTTTTAAGCTACACATAACAAATACTCTATTCCACTGTAACGGATTTTGCCAGATTTCTTGGTTTATCCACATCACAGCCTTTTCCAACCGATACATAATATCCAAATAACTGTAACGGAATAATTGCTAATGAATTGGCAAAATATGGATTCGTTTCCGGAATATAGATGACGTAATCAGCCGCCTTCTCAATTTCTTTGTTTTCCTCACAAGTAACAGCCAATACAAAAGCTCCCCTTGCTTTTACTTCTACCATATTACTGATGGTTTTTGCATACAAATCCGGTTGCGTGGAAACTGCTGCTACCAGTGTTCCTTCTTCAATCAACGAAATAGTTCCGTGTTTCAGTTCTCCTGCTGCATAGGCTTCTGAATGAATATATGAAATTTCTTTTAATTTCAAAGAGCCTTCTAACGAAATGGCATAATCAATGCCACGTCCGATAAAAAATACGTCCTTTGCACCTACATAACGGTTTGCAAATTTCTGAATTTTTAATTTATTATTCAGCAATAATTCAATCTGGTCAGGCAGACAACGCAAATCACCTAATAAGCTTGCAAAGGTTTCGTCATCTATTTTGCCTCTGACTTTTCCAAGCTTCATTGCCAACAAATATAAAGCAACCAACTGCGCGCTGTAGGCTTTGGTCGTTGCAACAGCAATTTCCGGTCCTGCCCATGTATACATGACATTATCCGCTTCCCTTGCAATTGAGCTTCCTACCACATTGACAATACCAAGTACCTTAAATCCTCTTGCCTTGGATTCACGAAGTGCCGCCAGCGTATCTGCTGTTTCACCGGACTGACTGATAACAACTACCATTGCCCCCTCTTCCAGAATCGGATCACGATAACGGAATTCAGAAGCTAAGTCAACCTCTACCGGAATTCTTGCAAGTCCTTCAATAACATATTTACCTGTCACACCTGCATGGTATGCAGAACCACAAGCTACGATATGAATTTTTTTAATTGCTCTCAAATCGTCATCCGTCATGTTCAATTCTTCGATAACGATATCATTGTCTTTAATTCTAGGATTTAATGTATCCGCAACTGTTTTTGGCTGCTCATACATTTCTTTTAACATAAAGTGCTCATAACCGGCTTTTTCTGCTGCATTTGCATCCCAGTCAATCGTAACTGCTTCTTTCTTGATTTCTTCCTCATCCACTGTATAGAAATGCATATGGTCTGCACGCAGTCTGACTACTTCCTGATTATCTACATAATATACTTTTCTTGTATATTTCAAAATAGCCGGAACGTCGGATGCAATGAAACATCCATCTTCGTTTTGTCCAACAATCAACGGGCTATCTTTTCTTGCCGCAAAAACCTGATCTGAACAGTCTGCAAACATAATTCCAAGTGCATAAGAACCTTCTACTCGATGAAGTACCTTAGTAACTGCCTCAAGAGGATTTCCTTTGTAATAGTAATCCAACAGATGCGCAAGTACCTCTGTATCTGTTTCAGAAACAAATTTATAACCTTTATCTGTTAATTTTTTGCGTAACTGTAAGTAATTTTCAATGATACCATTATGTACAACCGCAATTGTACCGGATTCATTAAAATGTGGATGCGCATTGGTATCACTTGGTGCTCCATGTGTTGCCCATCTTGTATGACCAATACCGCTCATACCCGGCATACTTTCGCCCCCGCGGGTTTGATTTTCCAATACTTTCAATCGTCCTACCGATTTCTGAATATTAATCTGTTCACCATCATAGATTGCCATTCCGGCCGAATCATAACCTCTGTATTCCAATTTAGACAGTCCGTCAAGAATAATGGGTGCTGCTTGTTTGGTTCCAATATATCCTACAATTCCACACATTTTACTATACCATAACCTTTCTATATTCTATCTTACTACAAATATAATTGGTTGCTTCATTTTATGACCAGTATTCCTTGTTCATAGAACACTTTACTACCATTTTCCTAGGAAGCCTACGATAATTTTTGCCGCAAATATAACCAAGATACTTAAATCCGCTCTGTATGATAACTCCCGGTATCATAGAACCTTTCTTCTTCTCACGCAAATGCGTTATCGTCTTCTTCACTAACTTAATTCCTTCCGATTCCGAAGGAACCCCCTCAAAAACTTCCGGATGCTCTACCTGTGACACCCCTAAATCAAAGTTTCTTCGAAATTGCTCCATATTCGTATAATGATGAGAATGATATACTTTAGCTTCCGGCACATAAGCAATTCCGTAATCTGCTTGTATCGCTCCTGCCGCAAATATCATATCCTCATTAAATATAGTATGTTTAATAAATCCGCCTAAAGCATCAAAAATATCTCTTTTATAGGCAGCACAAACATTAGAACAAAAAAATGTTTTAATGCCCAATGTATTAATATCTTTTTTTGTTTTTATCCGCGCCTGACTAGGATAATTGAAATCTCTGGTAAATTTTTCTACTTCATTACTTGTTTCATAAGCAAGCTGTCTGCCATATGAAACTGCCACATTCTTCTGCTTCAAACCCTTGAGCAGTTCTTCTATCATATATTCGTCTGCCGGCATTGCATCGTCTGTCATCATAACAAAAATATCTGCCTCAGATTTTTTTACTCCCTGGTTTCTCGTACGTCCATGATCAAACTCTCTTTTGGACAAATGCTTTACCGTAATGTTCTTATATTTCTCCAGAAATGATGTTCCATAAAATAAACGGTCAAAATATTTCTGTTCCGTATTCATAATGATAATTTGATGAATCGGTACCGTCTGATGCTCTAGTCTGTCAATAAGTTCCAGAAATTTCTGATCCGGCTTATAGGACGGGATGATAACATCAACTTTTTCCACAAGTATCTTCTCCCTAAATAGCATGAAAGGGCCTGCAAAAAGGCCCCTTTGCTTTTTTCGTAAATTTATTCCGTCTAATTCACATAATTTGCTGTATCAGCTTCAATCTGTGCGCTACAATCCTTTACCATCGCAGATGGTGTATAGGTTTCTGCTTCAAACAAGAAATCATGCAGCCAAATTACGTTTTCCTCCAAATTCAAAGGAACAACACAGGAACCTTTTGATCCAATTGTAGCTGTTACACGATGTTCCTCAGCCGGGAAACCTGCTGTTTCAGAAATATAGTATTTGTTAATATCACCAAGCAATTCTACAATTTCTGATAAATCCAAAGAAGTATAAACCTCTTCAAATACAGAATTCGCTGTATTTACAAGCTGTGTAGGTGATGCCTTCTTTGCCTGGTCTGCAACCGCAGTCAACACTTCTCTCTGACGCTCTGCACGCTTGAAATCATCCCCTGCTGTATAACGTATACGGCAATAACCGGTTGCCTGCAAACCATCCAACAACTGATATCCTGTGGTTGTTACCGGTGTATAGGAACGTTTCAAATCTTCTGCAATACATAACTGATAATTATTCAGATGGCTGATTTCCGCATCATCTACATCAATATATACACCGCCAAGTGCATCTACGGTATCCGTCAAACCGGCAAATCCTACTGTTACAAAGTCTGTGATATTCATATCCAGATTCATATTTAACATACTGATTGCCATTTCCGGACCACCTTTTGCATAGGCAGAGTTACATTTATTATAAGAATCGTTGCTCAAATTCAAATAAGTATCTCGATAAACAGATACTAATTTACATTCTCCGGTATCCTGATTGATAGAAGCAATCATAATTGTATCGCTTCGTGTATTCTTGGTCAGCGCACCGGTTGTGGAGTCAACACCAAAAAGTGCAATGTTACGATAGCCCTTCATGGTTGTTTCTTCCGCCTGTTTTACGGTATCGTTAATAATAATATCTTCTTCATCTAATTCTACTTTACCGGTTTTCTCTGCTGTCATAACGCCATAAAGAACAACCACCATAACTAACAAAACTGCTATTTCCAGAATAAAGAGAACAATTCTTCTTCTTTTCTTCTTTTCCTGCTCTTTCCGGCTGTTTTTCTTACTTGTCGGTTTCTTCTTTTCACTGCTTTTCTTGCCACTACCGGAAGATTTCGCTCCGGTTGACTTCGTACCGGAAGCTTTTGTACCAGATGACCTGGTGCCAGAGGATTTTGCTCCTGAGGATTTCGAAGAACCGGATGATTTCTTCACAGGTCTTCTCTCTTCTTCATATGCATCTTCATTATATTTTGTCATACCATGTACTCCCTTGTTTCCTGTTCTAAATTCTCACTTCGGAATTTTTATCCTGCTCCATTTTCCCTTAATTCACCAAATAAAGCAAGCACTATTTCAAATTATACTACATCTTGTAATAATTGCAAGATTTTAACGCAGTATTCAACAAGTCTTTATGATTTCTTAATATTTGCTTCCACTCTTTAGTAGTATAACTTTAATAAGCATTTTTATTTATAAATCCCTTAAATAACGTCAGAAACATGATTTTAATGTCAAACGACATGGTCCAGTTTTCAATATAAAAAATATCACATTCAATTCTTCTTTTAATCGAAGTATCTCCTCGATATCCATTAATTTGTGCCCATCCGGTAAGTCCCGGACGCACTTGATGTTTCACCATGTATCTTGGAATCTCTTCTTTGAATTTCTCTACAAATTGCGGCCTTTCCGGTCTTGGTCCAACCACACTCATATCACCTTTCAAAATATTGAAAAGCTGCGGAAGCTCATCCATGCTTGTCCGTCGAAGAAGCTTGCCCACTTTCGTAACACGAGGGTCATCCTTTACTGTCCAGCCCTTTTTTTCTGCTCCAGGCTTTTGCACTTCCATCGTTCGGAATTTATACATAAGGAACGGTTTATTATGAAGCCCGATTCTCTCCTGCTTAAAAATAATCGGTCCTTTACTGCTGCATTTAATTGCAATCGCCGATGCAATCATAATTGGCGAAGATACTACAATACCAATCAAAGAAACCACGATATCCATAATACGCTTCACAATCCAGTTCAGCGTATTCGTCAGCGGCACATAACGGATGTTTACCACAGCTAGTCCCATCAAATCTTCTGTATATGGTCTACTCGGAAAAAGACTGTTGTAATCCGGAATAAATTTTGTATGAACACCGGATTTCTCGCATAAATCTACAATATACTCCAATCTGTCATAGTCTTTCAAAGACAAGGTAATTGCAATTTCATCCAGCTTATTTTCTGGTAATATATAAAGAAGATTTCCAATGGTTCCAACAACCTTCACTCCTTTATACACCGTACCACTCGGTACGAAATCATCCAGAATTCCTCGTACAACATACCCCCACTGCGGATTCGCATTGATTCGATTAATATATTCTTCTGCCGCTCTGGAATAACCTACTAATAAAATGTATTTCAGGTTATATCCCTTTTTGCGGAAAAACTGAAGAGACATCCGTATCAATGACCTGAAAATAGTCGTCAAAACAATATTGATACCATAGAACATCGCAATCATGCTTCGTGAGAAGTTAATCTGTTCTACGACATACAAACCTACCATCAAGAGAATCATACCAATGGTATTCGCCTGAATGATATTGATAATTTCATACTTATGAACCGTTGCTCGCTTCGGTGTATATAAACTGAAATAATAATAGAGCAAAACATATCCCGGCACAATAACATAAAGTGCCTCAAAATAAGTCTGTCTGGATAAGACACCTACAGAAGGGTCAATATTTGAAAACGGGCTTGCAAATTTCAAATACCACGCCAGTATATAAGAAATAGCAACCACAATGGCATCTACCAGAAGATGTATTCGATTAAAATATTTCTGATTGTCTTTTATCATCTCTGTCTCACGCTCCAGCTCTCACATATCCATTATGTTAATAATATTTCTATTATTCTGTTACATTTCTACGAATGGAATTTCGCTGTTTTTAATAGCTTTATAGTACAATACTGCTCAAACGCTTGTCAACTTAAACGGTGTTTGTTTCCGTCTTTCTTAAAGTTATTTTAAGAGGAATTTAAGAATGCAGCCTTCTCACTGTATTTATCCATAGTGAAAGCTGTATTTTACAGTAATTTCCAAGATTAGTCATCTGAAAACGCACTTTATGCTCTCTCCCCTGCGGCGATAAGCTTAGTTTGATTCCTTTGAAAAGGCCTGTTACATATGCTTTTCCCAATCCTTTCTTTATAAAAAAGAGTGTTTTGATTCCAAATCCCATCATCAAAAACGGTACATTCAAAACAATCTGTAAAAAAGGCATATTCTTGTAAATCAAATATATGCTATTTTTTGATGTTAAATCTACTTTAAACTTATTGTATCTGGAGCCGGATGACGCACTTCCGGCATGAATCACTCTTGCCGTTGGCACAAAAATATTACGGTATCCATATATGAGCGCCCGGTAGCCCAAATCGATATCTTCCAGATAAGCAAAATGATTTTCGTCCAGCAATCCTATCCTATCTAAAATGCTTTTTCGATAAATACACGCACCACCGCAGGCTGCAAAAATCGAATAACTTGTTGCATATTGCGATTCTGCCTTTCCTTTTCCGATTGCATATGCCCATCCAAGTGCACAATACAAATCACCGGCATCGTCTATTTTCTCTTGTTCCTGCATGGAAAGCATCTTGGCAGAACCGGAAAAAATCCTTTCATCCTGTTCTACCGCCTTTTCCAAAGCCTCCACAAATCCTTGCTCTACTATGGTATCGTTATTGAGCAAAATAATATATTCCGTCTTCGCTTTTCCAATTCCGGCATTTACTGCTTTACAAAATCCTGTATTCTCTTCAAACCGAATCGTCTCAACCTGTGGAAACTTTGCTGCAAGCAGTTCATAACTTCCGTCGGTGGAACCATTATCTATCACAATAATGTATGCCTGTTCCGTTTCCAGAGAACGCAGACAGTTTTCCAGATATTTTATGCCATTGTAATTCGGTATTACAATCGTAGATTTCATGTGCTAAATCTCCATTTAATTTTTCACCTTCGTAGTTGTTTTAGGGTCCCATACTACTAAATAACCTGCTTTTTGAACGGCTCTGCCAAATTCCATACTCAGTTTACGATAGCCTTCTTCATCACAGGAAATCCCCGATACATCTGCTAATTTCTGCTTACCGACTTCCTGATACGGAATCCCCATAATCTGTTCGAATATCGGCTGCAATAATTTACAAACTCTCATACAACGTATATCCACTGCCATACAATCCTGTTTCAAAACAGCTCTGTGGGTACTGCCACCACTATACTCTTTGTGAACACCCTTATAGAGTCTCTTGCCATCTTCATCATAAATACCACTCGTTATTATATTTTTTCTATCCAGTATTCTTCCACCAAGTACGCCAACTTCCGGTCGTACATCAAAAATATCCGGATGATAAGTCATCTCATAAAATCCCAGATGCAACGAATGTTTGATTTCTGTTTTCCAACCTCTCTGGCTGCAAAAATCTTCTAACGCTGCTTTACCAGCTTCATAGGCATAAGATTTGCTGGCTGTATTTTCTGCCGTGGAGGCTTCGTGGCATCGCCAATGATACAAGACTCTTGGGATATGAATCATTTTCGTTTCCAAATCAACCACTTTGGTATGCTCTAACAGCCTTCCGACAACCCGCAAAACAAGGTCATAATCCTGTGCACCATCATATTCCTTCCGTAATTTCAACTTTTTCATCACATCTGCCTTTATAAACATCAAGTGACAAATATAGTTATTCGAAAGAATTAAATCAAAATTAAATTTATATTTTATATTTGGTTGTACGTAACAACGCGTGTTATTTTCATATTTATCTTCATCAGAATATAGTAAAATAGGGTCTTTTTTCATTTTTTCTGTTTCATAAATTGCTTTTGCCATCTCATACAAAGCATCCGGTGTCAGAAAATCATCATGATCTAATAAACCAATATAATCTCCGGTTGCTGTTTCTATTCCGGCATTGGTATTAGCGGAAATTCCATTGTTTTCTGTCAGACGCATGTAACGTATTCTACACTCTTTTTCTATATACTCTGCTACAATTTTCTCTACTCCGTCACTGCTACTGGCATCTGCAATGACTAACTCCCAGTTTTCATAGCTCTGTCTAAGAACAGACTCTATCAATTCCCGCAAAAACTCTGCTTTCGTTTCATATGCCGGAACAACCAGACTTAAACGATAAGAAAAAAGCTTCGCTTCTTCCCGCTGTGCCGTCAAAACCTCGCGTGTCGGCTCCATATAGATGTATTCTGCTTTTCGTTCTTCGGCAATACGCTCTTTCGCTGCATAAAAAGCGCGTTTCACACCATTTTTCTGTAAATAATGAATAGTTTTCCTAAAATTACTGATTTTTATAATGCGATTTCCCATTTTCCCTAATAGTATAGAATCGCCCTGTATTACCAGGACGATTCCTACTTTTCCTTAAATAAGTTGTTTCTTATAAATATGCTTTCAAATCTTCTGTTAACTGATTCAATTTTGCTTCTGCATCCTCTAAACTGCTTCCTTTCACACCCATGTAGAATTTAATCTTAGGTTCTGTTCCTGAAGGACGTGCACAGCACCAGGAATCATTTGTCAAATCAAAATATAATACATTAGACTGTGGAAGTCCTGTTTCTCCTTCCGCGCCTGTTTCCAGATTTAATGTCTTGCCTGTATCATAATCTCTGAACTCTTTTACAGTAAGTTCACCGAAGTTTTTCGGCGGATTGCTACGAAGCTTGTTCATGATTTCTTCAATCTGTTTTGCTCCATCAATACCCTTCATCGTAATAGAATACTGACTTTCTTTGAAGTAACCGTATTTCTCATATAATTCAACCATCTGATCCCAAACAGTTTTGTTATTCTTCTTGCACCATGCAGCCATTTCACACAGACACATAACTGCTACAATAGCATCTTTGTCTCTTGCATGAGTACCTGCAAGACAGCCATAGCTTTCTTCCAGACCAAATACATAATTGTTAGAACCGGACTGTTCAAAAAATTTGATCTGTTCACCAATGAATTTGAAACCGGTTAAAACTTCAATACATTTTACATTATAATCAGCAGAAATAACCCCTGCCATATTCGTTGTAACAATAGTTGTTACAAGCGCAGGATTTGCAGGCATAGTGTTAGTTGCTGTTCTTTCTCTTAAAATATATTCTGCAATTAACATACCGGACATGTTGCCTGTAAACGGAACATATTCACCACTCTTTGTATCCAGTGCATAAATACCAAGTCTGTCCGCATCCGGGTCAGTAGCAAGTACGATGTCTGCATTTTTCTCTTTTGCTAATTTTAATGCTAAAGTAAATGCTTTTGGGTCTTCCGGATTCGGATATTCCAAAGTTGTAAAGTTCGGATCAGGCATTTCCTGCTCCGGTACTACATACACGTTTTTGAAACCAAGTTCTTCCAAAATTCTTCTAACCGGCACATTACCTGTTCCGTTGAAAGGAGAATATACAATCTTGATATCATCTGCAACTTCTTTGATGATTTCCGGATGAATAATCTGTTTCTTCAATTCAGCCATATATTTATCATCAATTTCTTTGCCAATAACCTGATAAAGACCTGCTTTCATGGCATCTTCCTTTGCCATAGTCTTTACATCATGATAATCCGTTACGTTGTTTACTTCTGTAATAATTTCTTTATCTTTTGGTGCAGTAACCTGTGCGCCGTCTTCCCAATAACATTTGTATCCGTTATATTCCGGCGGATTATGGCTTGCTGTAATAACAATACCGGAAATACAGCCTAATTCACGAAGTGCAAAAGATAATTCCGGTGTTGGTCTTAAAGAATCAAACACATATGCTTTAATGCCGTTAGCCGCAAGACAAAGTGCTGCTTCATCTGCAAATTCAGGGGATTTTCTTCTGGAATCGTATGCAATTGCAACGCCTTTCGCTTCTCCGCCCTGTTTCTTAATGTAATTAGCAAGTCCCTGTGTTGCCTTACGAACAGTGTAAATATTCATGCGGTTTGTACCGGCTCCGATAACACCTCTTAAACCACCTGTACCAAATGCAAGATCTTTATAAAATCGGTCTTCGATTTCTTTCTCATCGCTTTTAATTGCCTGAAGTTCCTGTTTGGTATCTTCATCAAAATAGGAATCCTCCAGCCAAAATTCATACTGCTCTTTGTAGCCCATTCTTTTTTCCTCCATTTATCATCATTTAATATTTTTATCTGTAACAATTCACTGTTATATTTTACCATACTATTTATCAATTTTCAAAGCAAAGTCACTTCTGTCCAATGAGAAATTTGGATTATAGTATGGATCACCGCTTTTCAGCTCTTTCTGCCATTTTTCACGGAAACGTTCTGATTCCTCATTATATCTTGCTGCTTTCTCGCCCTGATCATCCAAACCTCTGGATATGGATTCAAAATGATACAGCTCCGCAAAAGGGGTGAACACATTCAAATAGCCCGCTTTGCGCACCTTCAGACAGAAATCCACGTCATTTAACGATACTGCAAAGGACTCATCCAATCCGCCTACTTCATCGTAAATCACCTTTTTCACCATAAGACAGGCACCCGTAACCGCTGTCATATTCTGTGTATAACATAGTCTTCCCATATAACCTAAGTTATTATAACTCACGCGATAATGTGTGTGCCCTGCCGTTCTATGGGCACCAAGTCCAATAACAACGCCTGCATGCTGAATGGTTTTATCTTCATAATATAATTTAGCACCAACTGCACCCACATCTTCCCGCTGTGCATACATCAGAAGTTCTTCTATCCAATCAAGGGTAATAACCTGTGTGTCATTATTTAACAAAATCACATATTCTCCGGTTGCCGCCGCAACACCCATGTTGTTAATACGTGAATAGTTAAATTCTCCTATATATTCCAAAATCTTAATTTGCGGATTCTTACGAAGTTCATCATAATACCGGAAAATTTCATCGCTCGTACTATTGTTTTCTACCACGATAATTTCATAATTATCATAAGTACTTTTCTCTAATATAGAAGAAATACAACGCTTCAGGTCCTCATAGTGATTCTTATTCGGAATCACAATAGACACCTTAGGATTGTCCTTTATTTCATATTTAATCCGGAAAATAGTTTCAAAGGCTTTCGTGGAAGAGATTTCAAAGTTTTCAAATCCCTGACTTCTCAAATGGTCTGCCACAGCACCTTTTGCCGCATCAATCGCGTAGCTTTTGGCATTGATATCAGATGCAACACTTCCCTTGTGGGAACGCCAATAATACAGAAGCTTCGGGATATGTACTACCTTCCTTGCTCTGGTTGTCAAACGAAGAATCATATCATGATCCTGACTGCCGTCAAACTGGGAACGGAACAATTCTGTTCCCTCTAACAATTTTCTATCAAACACACTAAAATGACAAATATAATTATTTGCACGTAAATTATCAATTGCAAAATCCGGTTTGAAATGCAAAGTAATCATATTATCAATGCTGTTTCCGTGGAAAGTTGTTTCATCACAATAAATATAATCTGCATCCTGTTCACAGATTACCTTCATATATTCATATAAAACCGCCGGATGTAAAATGTCGTCATGATCAAAAAGACCGATATATTCGCCGGTCGCCATAGACAGACATTCATTTGTGTTGCCGGAAATACCAGTATTTTTCTCTAATTTCTTATATACAATACGACTCTGTGTCTTCACAAGTCTGCCAATTTCAGGATGCTCCTGCAAATATTTGCTGTCACGCACCATGTATTCCTTACAAACCTGTTCCACATAAGAGTGCTCTGCATCAGAACCATCTGCCAGACAAAGCTCCCAGTTTTCATAGGTCTGTGCCACAACCGAATCGATTGCCTGTGTCAGAAATTCCTTCGGTGTATTATATAGCGGCACTAAAATACTAATTTTTATTTTCCTTGAAAAATCAGTTTCTCTCTGTTTCTTTGCTTCTTCTGCACTCGGAAAACTTTCTGTACCATGCTGTGTCTGCGCTTTTTTCTCAATTCGCTTTGCGTCTAGCTTCCGAAGAATTCCTTTTACATTACCATAGCGACTGATACGTTCCTTCGTTCGAATCGTCCAATGAACAAAAACACGCATTGGCTTAGACATACGCCAGAAGGTACTTCCCTTAATTCTATTTAGGTTATCCTCCAACTCTTCCACACGTCTTTCCGCATCTGCCAGCTTATTTACCAGCATCCCTCTTTTTTGTCGTTCTCTTTCATAAGCTTCCTTATAATATTGCAAGCTTTCTTCCCGATTCTGATTCGTTTCCATGTTACTCCTCGTTTCTTTATTAAAAGATGATTTAATTTCTTTCTTCGTGGAATTTACCTTACTTCCATAGTTTTCTTCGACCATGTCAGAAGTTTTTTTCCACTCTCCAAATCGGTTGCCATCATTCCGATGCGCCAAATCCCCTTTTGCAAGTTTTCCTTCTTAATTCGAACAACAAATCCCGCTAACGAAATATTGTTTTCGTGTGGTAAAATTGCTTCCACATCTTTTCTGGACCACGGGAAAGGGGTTACTTTATAAAAACTTCCTTCTTCCCGCTGTAGTACAACATTTCTTTGAAACCTTGCATTATCCGCTCCGGGAATATAACTCCATCCCATGATGTGCATGATGTCCGGTTCTTCCCTATGAATTTTGTGCTGTTTTTCGGCTCTGTCTACTGTGAACTGCATCACATCCTGACACATTTCTGCAAGTTCTCCTGCATTTTCGACATAATATTCCGTTTCTTTCAAGTTATTTTCATAACTAAATTTAAAATTACACACGTAATTTGATGCGTTGTCTATCAAATTCTTATGATAGAAAACATCTTTGCTCTGCATCTGAGGATGCTTTGCATACAAATTCTCTTTTTCCCGCAAAAGTCTGTCCCATTTGCTCTCATCCTCTTCATCCAATCCACGACTTAAGGATTCATGATGATATAAAACAGCATCATTACGAAGTACATTATAATAACCGGCTTCTATCATTTTGAAACAAAAGTCTACATCATTGTAAGCCACTTTCATGGATTCATCCAGACCGCCAACCTCTTCGTATTTACTTTTCTTCACTAATAAGCAGGCTGCTGTTACTCCTAACATATCATATGTGACCTGATTATGCCCATAATAATAATTTCTATCATCCGGAAAGGTAATCAGTTTATGGGATGGTCCAATATCCAGATTGGTAATTCCGGTATGTTGAATAGACTCACCACCTGCATACCAGAGTTTCGCACCAACAGCTCCCACATGCGGTTGCATTGCCTGCCCAACCATAACACGCAGCCAGTCTTTCTGAATAATTTCAATATCATCATTCAATAAAAGAATATATTCTCCTTTCGCCTGTGCCACACCCATATTGCACATTGCCGAGAAATTAAATTCCATCGGATGATAAATGTAACGAAAATTGTATTTCTGTTGTAAATCTTCTAATTTTTTCTTATTCTCTGCATTACTGCCATTATCTACTACAATAAATTCGTATTGTTCCGAATGATACTCTGTTTTCTCGCAAAAAGAGGAAAGACATTGCTCCAAAATTTCAGGATGGTCTTTGGATGGGATGACCACTGACACCATCGGCACATTTCCCAAATCATACACCACAGAATAAATATCGCGCCAAAGTCCTTTTTCCAGATGTGCTTTGATTCCTCTTCTTTGGAAAGCAGCTTCTTTTGTTTCTATATAAGAAGCACCACAACCTTCCATACCATAGCCTTGTTCCAATTCTTCCTGCAATAATCTCTCTACGGTTTCCAGTACATCTGCACCGGATTCTATGGCTTGCGAAATCACTCTACTTTTCTCTTCATCCGTCTCATACTGATTGTGAAACAGAACTTCCTCCATATGACCTATTTCACGATTTATCTGCTTCGCTTTCTCTTCTAGACGCAAACACAAATCATAGAAAGAAGTATATTTACCATTTTCCGGCACCAAATCCATATAAGCACTCGGCACTACTATCAAATGTCCCATATAGCCAAAAGATAACAATGTGTCTGGAGAATAATCCGGTTTAAACCATGGATGCATACGATTGCCAAGATTATTCCAATAATAATCTTCATCTCCATAGGCAAATATGCAAGTTTGATTTTTACTAAACCACGACTTAACTTTTTCTCCTACTGTTACATCTATACACCCTTTTCCACATACAACAAGACTCAAGTCACTATCTTCTACTTTTATTACACTCCATCCATTTACATAAACATCGCTTTTATCAGCCCCTCTGGGATTACACGTGTTATTTTCTATCTCCCCCTGCTGTTGTATCATTTGTAAATAAGGATGTTTTTGACGAAATCGTTCCTTTTCATATTCTTGAATTTTCTTTATAGCCTCTTCTTTCATCGGGCTCTTTGTGCTATCCGATGTATAATCCTGTTCTATGACAGAAAGTTTTTTCGCCTGTTGTTCGTCCTGCTTTCCTAATATAAGTTTTTTTATTCTTCTGCCAACGGCATGATATACTCTATTTGTATTCGTATACAGCTTCCATGCAGAATTGTTTTGAATCCTCTCTATCCGAAACGTCAAATCCATTGTCCTAGCTTCTGCATCCGACAGTTTACCCGCAAGCACACTATTCTGTTTTACTTCTTTCTTATAAGCTGCTTTATAATAAGCTGCCCAATCATATGGATGCTGTTCCCCACTCATTCCCTAAAACAATCCTCTTTTCTGCATATGGCTTATCGTTTCTATTGGCATTCTGGTCACTTGCATAGATACCTTCAACACATTGTCTTCTTTTTGTTCCAGACCTGCTACCTGCAACGTTATATTGGGATCCTGTGTTGCAAAAGCATATGTTCCGTCGCCTACTTTGAAACCATTCATCGTAAGTAGCTTGCTCTTTAGCGGAATCTCTGCGCCGTTCCATCTAAGTTCTTTTAATAAAACAATACAATAATCGCTGCATGGATCAATACGAAGCATTTTTCTTCCCTCAGCAATTACAATTTCGAATTCCGTCTCTTCTAAGAAGAAAGAATTCTCTTCCGAAAAACCTTGCCCGAAATCTTCGTAAATTTGAAGTTTATCCTTCTGTTTCTCTAATGGTGAAGCCACAGAAAAATCTTCCATCGTGTAAACAGGCTGTCCGATTGCTTCCCGAATTTCTTCCATAGACATTCTCTTGCCGGTTACATACTTCTGAAATTTCATTTCCTGTTGCCTATACCGGCTGGCATCCGACTCGGTTATCTCAAGTTTGTCAAGCATTAAATCTAGGTTTAATTTATTTCTTTTCTCATTTTCTAACACATAACAATATACAGCACGAAATGCAATTTCTTTTGTTTCTACTTCTTTTTCAAATGTCCACTCATAATCAATTACATGCCATTTTCCATCCGGTGTAATCAGAATATTAGCAAAAATCAAATCATAATCACATATAGGCATCTTATCATGATAAGAAATCCGTTTCAGATATTCATCAAATAACGCGTGAAATTTTTCTACATCATCCTTTTCTAAACATTCATCCAATAACTCTTCCAAGGTTCTTCCTTCAAGATATTCGAAAGACGCATATACTTCAGAATCGTTTTCCTTGTACAAGCTACATTGATTGATTGCTATATCACTATCCTTAAAACGCTCAGAAAGTTTCTCATATGCACAATATATCTGTTCAATATGCTCTTTTGCTTCATTTGATAACGGGTGTTTTTCTATTCGTCCTTTCAATACACCGTCAGTTTTCTCTCCGGCAAACGTTGTTTTAATCTGATACTTCCCTATTCTGTCATTAGAATACTTGGCATATTTTACTTGGGGTTCCGGTCCAAGTATCAACATATAGGAATTAGAAAAAAGCGGAAACTGTTCTTCCTTGATAATCGTATCAAATACAAGCTTCTCATCGAACAGTTGCAATCTTTCTCTGTCAAAATTACGCTGATTGGATGACAATTCACCTTTTTTGGGTAAATAGGCATCTGAATAAATACTTGTCATAAACTTGTAATCAGGATAAGGATAATACATATGTGCGTCGGTAAAACCGCATTTTTCCACAATTTTCAATAGTCCGTCTTTGGTAAAAGTACGAACCACTCCGCCCTCCGGATAATCCTCCAGACCGCTGAACCATGTTCCTAAATGGTCTTCTTTACACCCCGCCCAGTATTTTAGTCCAAATTTATTTTCTATGGCAATAGCAATGCTGCCACCTTTTTTGCGATGTTTCTCAATGATTCGCAGAAAATCCTCGTACGGTGTCTCAGAACCAATATAAGCCTGACCGTATTCAAAAACACCAATCAGGCATATATAATCATAATCACATGGTAAATCCGGCTCAATATCTTGAAAATTACCGACATGAATCGTGACATTGTCACATTCCATATGTCGGTAAGCATTAATCATACTTCTTTTTTTCGATAAATCAATGCAGGTAACTTCTTTCGCTTTGCGTGCCAATGCTCCTGTAATCGCACCGCAACCGGAACCCACTTCCAATACTTTCATACTTTTATCAATCGGAAGCCATTCCACAATATTCTCACGCAAAGAAGATAAATGATAGAGAATCGGCCAGCTTTTTCTTTCCTCAATAATGCGCGGATATTCTACCTGCGCACAATCTCTTGTAATCGTCAGAAGTTCATCCTCAATATCACCATCACAATAGAAATCCTCTCCCGGATAGTGATTTAAATTCAATTTAATTTTTCCAATTTCCTCTAATTTATCTACTTTTTCAAAATTTCCTGCCATCTTAATCACCATTTCTGTTAACCATCAATCACTTGAACGCTTGAATTCATATCATAAAATCCTACCGTATTCTTATCTGAAATAACTGTCAGATTCAACACATCATATAATCTGTGATATACGGTGAAATCATCTCCTTCATAACCCGTTACACCAAGCGAAAGTAAATATTCCCCTCCTTGCAGATTCATCTCCTGCGTGAAAATAATTTCCTTCGTTTCACCGGCCTTTACAGATTCCAAAAAAGACTTCTCAAACATAGTATTCGTTCCTGTAATTTCTGTACCTCTGATCGTTTTAATAGTAAAAGCAAAAATAGGTGCCGCAATATCTTCCACCATTTCTACTTTCATGTGAATATGAAAACGACTTCCTTTTAAAATTGCTGAAGTTCTGGTTCCATTCTCATCCGTAATATAGTACTCCTGAATTAACGCTTTCTTAGAGCCATACTCTAACAAATCCGGATTTACATTAGCGTCTCTATCCTTATCCACTGCGCCATCCGCCTGCCTCGCTGCCGCTTCTTGCAACTGCTTATCATCCAGAAGATTTCCTTCTCCGGACTCCTCTAAAGTATATTGTCCGACAAGTACTTGTTTATACGTATCAATCATTTCCTTGGGATTTCCTTCTCCCAATTTCACACCTTGATTCAACAAAACCACCCTGTCACAGTATTTACTTATACTGCTCAAATCATGACTTACAAATAGAATCGTCTTGCCCATTTCTTTAAATTCTTCAAATTTATGATAGCATTTTGCCTGAAAAAAGACATCGCCTACCGATAACGCCTCATCTACAATTAGAATTTCCGGTTCAATGTTAATTGCTACCGCAAATGCAAGACGTACAAACATACCACTGGAATATGTTTTTACCGGCTGATGCACGTATTCTCCGATATCCGCAAAATCCAAAATTGCATCCAGCTTCTCGTCAATTTCTTTTTCCGAAAATCCCATCATCGTACCATTTAGATAAATATTCTCAATACCGTTGTATTCCATATTAAAACCTGCACCAAGCTCTAACAATGCGGAAATACGTCCATTCACAATTACCTCGCCTCTGGTCGGGTTCAAAACTCCGGTAATAATCTTTAAAATAGTAGACTTTCCCGAACCGTTTGTTCCGATAATACCGACGGTTTCACCTTGTCTGATATCAATATTTACCCCTTTTAGGGCGTGGTGCTCTGTATGTCTCTTCCTTCTTCCAAAACCAAGGGTTTCTTTCAGTCTGTCAGAAGGTTTATCATATAATTTATAGACTTTTTCCAGATTCTTGACCTGAATTGCTATCTTTGCATCTTTCATGTGAAATCTCCATCAAATGACCTTTCGCCGCATTACAATACATCAGCAAAATGTACTCTTAACTTTCTAAATATCAACGTTCCAATGCAGAATAAACTGATTGTAAAGATCCAGAAGTAGGTAGAAGAATAAAAATGCTCCCAAAACCATACTTCCTCGTAAATCGCACTCCGATACCCGTTAACAATATAAACTAATGGATTTAATTTGAAAAATGTCTTCATATTGTCAGTCAACATAGAAATATCCCACAAAATCGGAGTTGCCCACATACCAATCTGCAAAGCTATATTGATAACCTGTTGTAAATCTCTAAAAAATACCACAATTGCGCAGGTAAAATAGCTCATACCCAATACTAATAAGAAGAGGCAGAAACTATAATAAAAAAGCTGCAAGGTATATATACTTGGATAATATCCATATCCAATAGACACAATCAACAAAATTCCAATAAAGAAAATATGAATAAAAGTTGCTGCAACTACTTTTATAATGGGCAAAATACTAATATTAAACACTACTTGTTTCACCAGATATGTGTATTCTAAGAGGGCCATTGTACCTTGTGTAATAGCTTCTGAAAAATAAAACCACGGAACAAGACCTGCTGTCAGATACAAAACATATGGCACCTCTACACCACTTGCTACAAGCTGGCTTCTTGTATCAAACACTCTGTCAAATACGATCCAATACATAACAACGGTAACAACCGGCTGTGCCATTGCCCAGATAATACCCAGATAAGAGCCTGCATAACGCTTCTTAAAGTCATTTTTAGCAAGCTTCCAGATAAGCTTTCTACTCTGAAAAAGTTCTGTCGGAATCGTTGTTAATCCATCATAAAACAATGCAAAAATTATACAGGTAAATGTAATCAGCACACATCCGCTGAATTTCTTCATATTCTCTGTGACTTGATCTGCTAATGGATTATGATGCATAATCAGCGCTATTGCCAAAATCAAACCAAGCCCCCAGAATATAGCAATTGCTGCGGGCTTTGGAAATATTTTTCTTGTCTTTATTTTTGTTTCTTTTGTATTCGTTTCGTTTATGCTCATTTTTCTACGAAATCCTTACTTTTATTTCCGATATTTTTCCGTAAATTCTTTGATACCGCCCCATTTGGTATCTTTCTCAGACTGAATAAGCTTCATACCTTCCGGAATCGGCCAGTCAATTCCCACATCCGAATCGTTCCATATAATTCCGCCTTCATCATTCGGATGATAGAAGTCCGTACATTTATATGCAAACTCAGCATAATCGGACAATACCAAAAAACCATGCGCAAAATCTTTCGGAATAAAGAACTGCTTTTTATTCTCAGCAGAAAGCACTACACCATACCACTTTCCATAAGTTGCGGAACCCGGACGTAAATCAACTGCCACATCAAATACTTCCCCCTGAATGACACGCACTAACTTGTCCTGCGGATAATTAATCTGAAAATGAAGACCTCGCAAAACACCTTTTACCGATGCTGATTGGTTATCTTGTACAAATACCTGGTCAATACCTGCCGCTTTATAATCTTCATAATGATAGGTTTCCATGAAATAGCCTCTGGAATCCCCAAAGACTGCCGGCGTAATCACTTTTAATCCTTCTATTTCACATGTTTCCACTGTTATCTTTCCCATTTTAATCCTCATTTCTACACACTATTCTTCATCTGTCGTCGGAACATTACCGGTATCTCCGCTTACTACACCGGAATAACCACCCGCACTGCTGGAATGATCAATTGATGTATCAATATTCATATAACATATGTTCAAATCTACATTGGTAGAAATTCCATCAATGCTTCCTTTCGAAGTATATTGCCACATATGATAATATTCGTCATAAGACGGCACATCGGTATATTCTGCAAGCCATGTACGATAATCGGATAACTCATCCATATCAACCTGCTTCTCTAACCAATTTGTGGAGCCATAAATACCTGTTGCATAGCCTGCAGATGTAATCGTTTCTAAGAATGCTTTGTGAATTGTTGTACGCTCGTCCGCATCCAAATCATCCGCACGACCGGATCCACCTGCACTTTCGCTGTCCAAAAAGACCGGATAATCCACATCATAGTCTCTAATCAGGTTGATTACCATACTAGCCTCTTCTATTGCCTCAATTTCATTCACTGCCTGCGTAAAGAAGTAAACACCGACCGGAATTCCTGCTTCTATTGCCCCTTCTATATTCTCTTCATACATTGGGTCAATAATCAATGAACCACTGGAAGAGCCTCTATAACCACAGCGAATAATCGCAAAGTCTACACCTGCCTCAGCAACCGCCTCCCACTCAATGGTCTCATTCCATTTTGAAACATCAATACCAACTGTATTGTCGCTTCCTGCGGATAGAAATTCTGTGTTTTCCGAACCATCAGCATCCTGCATTGCACCCTTTTCCTCAGTGTCTTCTTCGTCTGCATCAACGTCTCTCTCGGTCAACATCATATATTCCACGCTATCCAGAACCCGATATTCAATCTCCTGTTTCACTTTAATGGAAGTTACCGTATTCGGCACACGATAGCCGTCTATTTCATTCATAGAAACACTATATTCTCCGGCACGAAGTTCATCAATATAAATAATGCCATCTTCATCTTCATCCGTATACTCACCCAGTTCTTGAATATTTACGGAAAACGGAGTCCCTGTCACTAATTCACCACTGCTGTCAAGGAACATAATACGCAAATCCTTTGCAACAGAACTCATGATAAAACTAACGCTCCTTCCGGAATACGTTTCAATACTCTTATACTGTGTTTCTGCATCAAAGAATGTTTCATCCTGTAAAAAAGCAGATAAATCATCTCCGATTTGCTTCTTGTCAGTTGCCGTTTCTTCCACTTCTGCAGTCACTTCCTCGGTTGTCGTCTTACCACCAAGCTTCTCTTCTACAAGTTCCCAATTCAACATAAAAATGACTGTGGTTATCATCAAAAAAATCATGACAACAGCAACTAACGTCCTTCGTAATCTCTTAGAGCCCATTTGCAACCTCTACTAAATATTGTCCATAATTCGTCTTCAGTAACGGTTCTGCCAGCTTCAGAAGCTGTTCTTTATCAATAAAACCTCTTTTATAGGCAATTTCTTCAATACAGGAAATGTATAATCCCTGACGTTTCTGGAATGCCGCTACGAAATCTGCCGCATCCAGCAGGGAATCATGATTTCCGGTATCTAACCATGCAAAGCCTCTTCCTAATGTTTCTACGTGAAGTGTTCCACGACGTAAATACTCATTGTTAATGCTTGTAATTTCAATTTCACCTCGCGCAGATGGTTTCACGTTTGCGGCAATTTCTACAACATCATTATCATAGAAATACAGTCCCGGAACAGCATAGTTACTCTTCGGATGCTCCGGTTTCTCTTCAATCGACAATGCCATACCATTCTCATCGAATTCTACCACTCCATACTCTCTTGGATCACGAACATAATAACCGAAAATGGTAGCCCCCTTTTCTCTGGAGGCTACTTCACGAAGCAACTTGGAGAAACTCTGTCCATAAAAAATATTATCTCCCAAAACCAATGCCACACTATCTTCACCAATAAAATCTGCACCAATAATGAAAGCATCTGCAAGTCCTCTTGGCGTTTCCTGAACTGCATATTCCATCCGAATCCCCAACTGTTCACCGGTTCCGAATAATTCTTTGAACACCGGCAAATCTCTTGGTGTTGAGATAATTAAAATATCCCTAATGCCGGCCAACATCAAAATAGATAATGGATAATAAATCATAGGTTTATCATAAACAGGCATAATCTGTTTGGAAATTGCCTTTGTCAACGGATATAAACGAGTTCCTGAACCCCCTGCAAGAATAATTCCTTTCATTTCGCTTCCTCACCTTTCACTGTCATCAAGACATAAACATACATATTTATTTTACCACAAAATATCTCATAAGGAAACTCTTTTCATTTGTTCTATCATCTCATCAGCCGTTTGCATAACTTCTTCCATCATTACATCTGCAATTCCTACACGAAGTGTATCCATCATCGTCTGACACTCTTCCGGAATAGCACATTTCTCCAACTCTTGCATTGCCTCGTCTGCACCATCCAAATCAAAATCATTCATGGCATCCCTCATTTTCGCCAAAAGTGCTATCACTTCCTCCTTGGATACCTCTCGTTTTTCACTATTCTGTACCGCTCCATAAGGACGCAAAACTTCTTTAAAACTGCGATATTCCAATAACAGCTCCGGTGTTTCTTTTCTAATGGTTTCCACATCCTGCGCATTTCCACACTGTTCCATACGATAGAACCATTCCGATAATTGCAACGCTCCAATCATTCGTGCTGTATTTTTCAATGCGTGTACTTCAATTGTATAGTCTCTTATCATGCCATCATTCAGACATTTTTCCAGTTTGTTCGATTTCATGTCAATCAATTTATAGAAATCTCCCAAAAGACTAACCCAAAGCTTCGCACTGCCGGATGCTTTAATACCGGCCTCCCTATCAATGCCGGGCAATTCGATATTCTCAACATTATCACAATCTTCTCCAACCTCTTCGACTGCTTCCTTGGTATCTTCAAACACACTCTGAATATACTCTGCGGGTAACCATTTCCTGATACAATTACAAATTTCCTTCATCTCAATAGGCTTTGCCACAAAATCATTCATACCGGCATTTTTAAATTTTTCTCTTGCATCTATCATTGCATTGGCAGACAATGCAATAATAGGTACCTTCTGATAATAATCATCCTCCAACTGCCGAATCCGTTCTGTGGTCTCTATGCCATCCATTACAGGCATCATATGATCCATAAAAATCAAGTCGTATCGCTTCTGCTGAATCATTTTCATTGCACGCTTACCACTGTCAGCAGTGTCAATTTTCATCTTCAACGGCTCAAGTAAGCCCATTGCTACTTTCAGATTCATTTCATTATCGTCCACTATCAAAACAGAAGCACTCGGTGCAACAAAATTCTGCTGGCTCACTGAAGCGATTCCGGAATCTAATGTTTCATGATTAATAATCTGACAGAAATTCATGGTAAAGAGCGGTTTATTAATCAAGTTAACACCTTCTACCCCGCAATCCTCCAACATCGGATTACGCAATATATAAATTTCGCCAAGTTTATCTAAACACTGCTCTGCTTCTATTTCTTCCTCTATCTCTTCACTTCCCAGCGTATCCATAAAGAAGTAATCCAGTTGTTCCTTCTCATCCGTTTGTTTCCATTGCTCATATGGTATAAGCTTCACATTAAACTGTTTTGCCAACCCTGACAATGTATCCCAAAGATATTTCTCATTGAAAAATCCGCTGATACGCAGATGCTTCTGCATTTCCTTATCGTGAATTTCTACTGCCGGTTTGTCATCACAGATTTTCTGGTGAATGTGAAAAAAGAACTCACTTCCCTCTCCATAAACACTGCGAACTCCAATGGTTCCCCCCATCATCTCTACAAGCTGTTTGGATATGGCAAGTCCCAGACCGGTTCCTTCTTTACCATGATTTTTCTTAACATCCACCTGCTGAAAAGAACCAAAAAGCTTCTTTAAATCTTCTTCCTTAATGCCTTGGCCTGTATCTTGTACCGATACAAGAATTTCCACCTCATCACGCATCACAGTTCCAACTCGAACCTGTAATTTCACATATCCTTCCTCGGTAAATTTTATAGCATTGTTTACAATATTGATAATAATTTGCCTGATTCGAAGCGCATCTCCATACAGCTTTCGCGGCAATTTCTCATCAAAATCAAACAAAAGCTCTACATCCTTCTCCCCAATACGGCTCAAAAAAATCATACCAAGATCGCCCAATACAGACACCGGATCATATTCTGCTTCTACAATTTCCAGCTTTCCGGATTCAATTTTTGAGAAATCCAGAATGTCATTAATAATATTTAAAAGTGCATTTCCAGAGTTTTTAATATTCATCAAATAACCCATTTGTTGCGCCGATAGTTTGTCTCTCAACAAAATTTCCGTCATTCCTACAATGGCATTCATAGGTGTCCTGATTTCATGAGACATATTCGACAAAAAGGCGGATTTGGCCCTATTCGCTTCCTCTGCCTGTTCCTTTAAGGCTTTCATAATCTCTGTTTGTTCCCTGGCACTTTGCGCATAACGAGTACTTTCTGTAATATCATTTAAGACATACATCTTGCCAAGATAAACCCGCTTCTGCATTAACATACGGCTTGATACTTCATGAACCCTTCTTTCGCGCTCAATATTTCTATTATGTAAAATGCAATTATCCAACTCTTCTATAATGGCCATATGTTTTGATGCATCCGAAAACGGAAACAGTTCTTTTGCTTTTTGGTTATAATAAATGAGATAGTTTTCTGCATCCAATACAATCAGACCATCATCCTGTTCATCTATCGCCTTTTCTTTTGCTATCAATACTGCATCCAAAATTTTATCCTTACATAATGCCATAAACAAGATAAGATTCGAAACCAAATAAGCAAACAAAGTCGTATCATATCCACCTGTTTTTCCTGTCAAAAATATGATAAGGCTGAATGACATAATAAAAACAACCGAAAGTATCTTGGGAATCCCCCTCTTTTCAGTCTCATGTTTGACAACTCTATATCTTCGAATGCACAAGGTTGCCATGATAATCAAATATATCCCAAGAAGTCCCATAAAGAAATAATAAGCTAGGCCATGTCCCAAAATAAGATGTGGGAATAATCCTTCCTTTGTATAATCAATACTGCTGTAATATAAATCATGGTGTTCACAAGTCATTACCAAGAAAGTAATCAATGCATGTACACACGCAAGAACACTACTTAACCACACCGGTACCTTAACCTTACAGTACTCCAACACAAACAGGAACATAGTCAGCACAATAATAGGTTTGCCCAGATAAATGAACTTTACCGCCTGCAATGCCTGTTCCGGCGTAGATGCCTGCATTTCAAACAAATATCCCACAAAATTAATCAACAAAGCAATATTCATTAGCAGCATACGCACCTGTTGCGCAGACGGCTTTTGCCGAACAATATAAAATATTTCCGCGAACAAAATCACTATTCCGATATACTGCAATCCAACAACCAAATTATACATTATACCTCGTTCTCCATTTTTTCTACAAAATCACTAATCGACATTGGTTCTGCAAAATAAAAACCTTGAATTGTGTCACATCCATTCCTTGCCAAAAAATCTACCTGTTCCCTTTTTTCAACACCTTCTGCAGCAACACGCATCCCCAAATTCTTAGCAAGTCGAATTATCTCATGTACAACAATGGATGCCCTGCCATCCTCATCATTTCCCGCAAAAAATTCTCGATCCAATTTTAGTTCATCCAGTGGAATGTCTTTTAAAGAATTCAAAGAGGAATACCCGGCACCAAAATCATCCATGGCCACTTTGAAACCATACCCTTTTAACTTTCTTACGTTTTCTACCAGGATATCCTTATCATCAAAGAAAGCACTTTCTGTTATTTCTATTTCAACAAGTTCATGACTTGGTCCATAGGCATCTACTAATTGACACAGCTTCTCTGCAAATCCTTCCTGCATAACATGAGCTCTTGACACATTAACCGATATCGGCACCAGCTTTTTCCCCTGAATCGTCCATTCTGCCTGTTGTTTCGCCACACGAGAAATCATATACTCATCAAGCTTTGTAATAAAACCATTGTCCTCAAAAATGGAAATAAATCGCTCTGGCTCAATACATCCTTCTGTCGGATTAATCCAACGCACAAGGGCCTCTGCCCCCAACACTTTTCCATCTAACGGACTACATTTGGGTTGTAGATATACTTGGAATTCTTCGTTGTTTAGCGCTGTTTCCATGGTATTTTCTACCTTTCGTTCCCACATCTGCTGCTGCAACATCTCTTGGTCAAAAAATGAGATTCTATTTCCTTCATGACATTTTGTACTATCCTTTGCTGTTCTGGCATAACTATAGCATTGATCAATATCAATACTTTTTCTAATTTTCTTCCTATTCCCTTCCATATCCGGAAATATCATGTAGATGCCTGCATAAAAATTAATTTTCTGATTCGCTTTTAACCCTGTCAGTTCTGCCAACAAAGAACACAATCGTTTCTGTATGTACATCATATTGGCCTGCATATTCTCTTCCTCGCAGCAAAGCAGCAAGCCAAAGTCAGCTCCTTCATAACGGGCAAAAATCTCTCCTCTATTCATGCGCGCTTTTAAAAAACCATCTACCGCCCCTAACAATTCTTCTCCAGCCTCAACACCATGACAAGCACAGTAATTTGTATATCTCTCCAAGTGTAAGTTAACAACAGCATATGTTTTTTTGCTATTATAATATTGATTAACAATACGTGAAGCATGACTTTGGAAGTACATCCAGTTTTTCCCATCTGTCACATTGTCCAAATAGAACAATCTTACCATCTTTCGCTGTGTAATAACTTCTTTAACCGTGTTTATAAACAATAAAACGATAGGGATTAACAATACCAAAAACATAAATATCCCAAAAAGACTCACATAAAGAATATCCTGTCTCAGAATCTGTAACGTATACCTAACACATAGCATATACTCTTCCTGACTGTCCCTGCAAGGCACTGCCAGCCAGACCCTCTGATTTACAATTGCTTCCTGTAACCAGCTGGAATTCTCCATCTCATAATCACTTACTGTTACGAAAGCTCCTTCGAAAATTTCATCCATCCGAATTCCAATCACTCTATTCACTCCGGATTCCCACGTTGTATCCCCAATAATTTTCATCCCACCAAGCATGGGAATTTCCAGATAATATTCAAAATTCGGTTCTGAATCACCATTTATTGCCACTTGTTCTTTTTCACGATTAACGATACAAACAGCACTATCTTCTATCAAATATTTATCCATTTGAATAACTGCGCCCTCTACGGTTCCTTCATTCTTCATAAGAACATTGAAAATTTCACTTTTATCCCTCGTATCCTCATACATTTGCGCAAGCCTCATTCCAACTATATAGGTCGCAAACATCTCAACAAAGATTGCTATCATGCTCAAACATAATACCAAGAAACCAATAAACATGATAATAGATGGCCATACTCTGGCTTTTCTTAATCTCTGATTTTTTTTAACTTTCGTATCTCTCATAATCGCCATATCCTTTTATTTCTAGAACATACTATATTCTTATCGTCTTTGTGCAAATGCAGTAGAATTAGTGAACGCGTAGAATACTCCGAATTCCCTGCCGAAAATCCGTATGTGGTATTTTGCCTATATGTTGCTCTAAAAGTGTAGTATCTGCGCACAAATACATCACCTGCTTCTCCGCATACGGAACAAGACCGATTCCCAATCGTTCTTCCAATTCATTTTCCCATTCCGGCATCTGCTTGTTTAACGAAGCCTCTTCTTGCTTCTCTTCGTCTCCCGACTGCCGAAAATCTTCTATCACACTATAAATATCTTTAATATACTCCTTCAGCATACTTGCTTGTCCACTTCCTACACAGTATACCGCACCATGTACCCCTTTTTCTCCAAGTGCATAAAAAATGTCGGCAGCATCTCTGCTGTACAGATAATCCCACATCTGTTCTCCCGGTGTAAAAGCTGCCTGCTCATTATTCCAAAACTTCTTCACCGCACTCATAACCATACTTCCCGCACCATCATACGGACCATAAACACTCAGAATTCTCGTCCATATATGCTTCATATGCATTTTTTCACAAACCACACGACTCATCTGTCCTGCGCATAATTTTGCCATACCATATCCGCTTTCCGGTCTGGTCGGCATATCCGGTGTTAATTTTCCTTCTGCCCTGCCATACTCCGCCTGTGAACCCGCGCCAATAAAAGTATGACATCCCAAACGTTGTGCTAACTCTACCGCATCCATTGTACAGGCTATGTTATTTGTCTGCAAATGCATATCGTTTCTGGCATCACCAACTGTTCCGTTCCAAGCAAAATGATAAAAAACATCATAGTTCGCTTTTTCTTCCTGTGCTCTTTCTTCCTTGTTTTCGCACAAACCACAATACAAATTTTTATAGTCCGACAAATCTGCTTCCAAAACCGTTACAAACGGCGAAACAGGAATGTTTTTGATTCTTGCAGAACCTTTATGACAGATTGCTAACACTTCTGTTTTTTCTTCCATACATTTTTCAATTAATGCCATTCCGATTGCACCCGTCGGTCCGGATATCACAACTCTTTTCATACAAATCCTCATTTCTGCGCATGCCTTTTGCGCACTAAATGCCTTGTCTTCCTCTCTATCTGCAAGCACTTTCTTATCATATAAACAAACACCAAAAGTATCTCCTCAGACCGGACATACTTCTGGTGTTTCACAATTACTTATTTATCTCGATACATATCTTCATAATATTTCTGATAGTCACCACTTGTTACATTTTTCATCCAGTCTTCACTTTCAAAGAACCATTGAATAGTACGCTTAATGCCTTCTTTGAACATGGTCTCTGGTTCCCATCCGATTTCAGCTTTAATCTTGTCCGGTGCAATCGCGTATCTTCTGTCATGTCCTTTTCTATCTTCAACGTAAGTAATTAAATCCTTGCTGACAAGTGCTTTTCTCGGATCATCATCCGCTAACATTTCCTGTAAAGTATCCAAAATAATATGAATGATTTCAATATTCTGCTTCTCGTTATGTCCACCTACATTGTAGGTTTCAAACAATCGTCCTTTTTCCTGTACCATGTCAATTGCTTTTGCATGGTCTTCTACATACAACCAGTCACGAACATTCTTACCATCACCGTAAACCGGAAGTTTTTTGCCTTGAAGCGCATTATTGATAATCAGCGGAATCAATTTCTCCGGGAACTGATAAGGTCCGTAGTTATTGGAACAGTTTGTAATATTCGCAGGGAACTTATAAGTATCCATATATGCTTTTACCAACATATCAGAGCTTGCTTTACTGGCAGAATATGGACTGTGTGGAGCATATGGTGTTGTTTCATAGAAGTAACCACCATCCTCTTCCAAAGAACCATACACCTCATCTGTTGAAACATGAAGAAATTTTTTACCTTCTTTAAATGTACCATCCGGTAATTCCCATGCTGCTTTTGCACAATTAAGCATAACTGCTGTACCAAGTACATTTGTCTGTACAAAAACCTCCGGGTTCTTAATACTTCTGTCTACATGGCTTTCAGCCGCAAAATGTACCACCCTGTCAATATCATTTTCTGCAAAAATCTTGCTGATTGCGTCTTTATCACAGATATCTGCTTTTACAAATGTGTAATTTTCTCTCTCTTCAACCGCTTTCAGATTCTCCAGATTTCCAGCATATGTCAAAGCATCTACGTTAATAATTCTGATTTCATCTCCATATTTCTTAAACATGTAATGAATATAATTGGAACCGATAAATCCGGCACCACCTGTTACAAGATATGTTCTCATTTCCCGTAACCTCCCTTTTATCTTAATTTATTCTACAAAATACGAAATAACTCACTATCCTATTATTAGCAAATATTAGCAAAAAAACTTCCTAATTGCAAGATTTTTCCTAATAACTCATGTAGCTGATATTCATATCGACATTACCACTGATTCCGCTTACAGAGCCTTTGGAAGAATACTGCCACATATCATATCTGGTTGCCGTATAAGTTGGTGCACTTGCATACTGCGCAAGCCATAACTTATAACCGGTCAGACTACTCGTATTCATATAGGATGTAAACCATGTTTTGTTCGCATAAATGCCTGCCGAATAACCGGAGTTCTGTATGGTTGCACAGAACGCTTTACATACGGCTGTTCTGGTAGAAACATCCACAGCATCACCACGTCCGCCGCTGGCTTCCACATCTAAGAATACCGGATAATCAAGTCCATAACCTTTAATCAGATTGAGTGTCATGGATGCCTCTTCTACTGCTTCTACTTCATTCACAGCCTGACTAAAGAAATATACACCGACTTTTAAGCCTGCTGCCTTTGCCCCTTGAATATTGCTCTTAAACTTAGGATCCTCAATCAATGCACCGGTAGACGAACCTCGATAACCGCATCGAATGATAACATAGGATACACCCGAATTTTTAACCGCGTTCCAGTCGATACTTCCATTCCATTTTGAAACGTCAATACCGAGCGTACCGGAGCCTGCCGATAATCTTCCGTCGCTTCCGAAGGAATATTTTGCTCCCTGAATAACCTGTTCTCCGGTTACCTTATTTCCGTTTTTATCAAAGAAATATGTATAACCGTCAATTGTCTGCCATCCGGTGTAAGCAAAGACAGCATCGGTTTTCTGAAGATAGAATTTAATATCCTTATAGTAGTCTGCATAAGTTGCTTCTATATATTTGCCGCTTGCATCCTTAATATAAATTTGTCTGCCGTTTTTATCTTTCAGCTTACTCTTGGTGTCATTAGATGCATCGCTAAGAACAGTAACCTTCCATGTTCCTTTGGCATCTCCACAGGTTCCTGTAATAGTTGCTGTTCCTGCTGCCACACCTGTCATTGTACCATTACTGTCTACTTTAACAATCTTTTCATTATCACTTGTCCAAGTAATTGTACCGCCTGCCGGTGTTGTTTTACCAACAACCGTACCGGTCTTTCCTACTTTGATAGAACCACTGCCGGATATGGTAAGTGCTGTGTACTTCTCAATAACCGTAACTTTCCATGTTCCTTTGGCATTGCCACAAGTACCAATAATATTTGCCGTACCAACTGACACACCTGTCATTGTACCATTACTATCTACTTTAACAATCTTCTCATTATCACTTGACCATGTAATTTTACCACCTTCCGGTGTTGTCTTACCAATAACCGTACCGGTTTTGCCAACCTGAATGGTACCGCTTCCGGATATTGTCACTCCGGTTGCTGCATCAATAACTGTTACATTCCATGTTCCCGAAGAAGTTCCACATGTAGCAGTAATCGTCGCGCTACCAACTGACACACCTGTCAGTGTACCATTATTATCCACCTTAACTACGTTCGGATTACTGCTCGTCCATGTAATAGCACCACCCGCCGGATTTGTTTCTGCTTTTACGCTTCCGTTCTTTCCGACCTGAACAGAGCCACTTCCCGAAATATTCTTAATGGTATAAGTCGGCGCGTTATCTGCAACTGATACCGAACAATTTAAAGTTGTGGACGCATCTCCCACTTTCACAATCGCTGAAATTACTGCGCTACCGGTTCCCTGCGCTGTAATCGTACCATTGTTTACGGTTGCAACAGACGTATTATTACTATTCCATTCCACGGAATAAGAATAAGCACTCGTTTTCACACCAACCGAAAGGGTTGCTGTTCCCCCTTTCTTCAATCCGATGGAAGAACTATTTAACGAAGGGGATAAAGCAGCCAGTTTTTCCTGATTAGTTGGTTGTGCCGGCGTAGTCGTTCCACTATTGCCATCCTGACTTCCACTACTGCCTCCGGTACCGCTGTTGCCTCCCTGACTTCCACTACCATCTCCGGTACTGCTGTTACCATCTTGGCTTCCACTACTGTCTCCGGTACCGCTATTGCCGTCTTGGCTTCCACTACCATCTCCGGTACTGCCACTCTGACTTCCGTCTCCCGAATCTGTATTGCCATCGCCGGTGCCACTATTGCCGGTATCCGTACTGCCATCTCCAGTACCACTGTCCTCTACAAGCTTCATAAAACCGCTTGCTTTTCCGGTAGTTGACGGATCTAAAATATCTGATTTCGGAATTTCCTGATAATTAGCATCCGAATCCTGTCCTGATTTCGTAGATTCTACCCATTCTACCGTATTGGTCAAAGAAGACTCCACAACCGTATCCTGTTTTGCTGTATCCTCTACTGCAACATTGACTTCTGCCTCTGTTTTTACTTCATCAGCAACATCTACTTCTTTGTATGTAATCGTTTCTGTAACCTTTACTGTATCCGCCTGCAGTGGCAAGAAATAATCTTTATATTCTTCACCTTCCAGTGGAACTACTTTAATAGTATAGGTTCCTGCCTCGACTCCTGTCTGATAAATAATACCGTCTTTATCTTCATCCTTTAAGTTAAACTCTTTTCCGTTATCACCGCTGACTTCTACTTCAAACGGTAAACCACCGATTAACTTATTGGTATCTTTATTAACAAACTTTATCTTGATATCGGCCTGAATAGATGTCAACTTCATCGCCACATCAATAATGCCGTCATCTACCTCTTCCTCTATGCCAAGTTCTTCCTGCTGAATATCATCTACCTGCAGCATTCTGGCAGATTCTGCATCGGAAACAGCAATCAGACCACTTTCACCAATAATACCGATTTCTTTTATATCTGAGCCAACTTCTGCAAATGCCTCGATATTTTTAGAAGACATTCTTGCATTCATATAAAGACTTCCTGTCGCAACCGCTGCCATAACGATAAAAATACCAAACAACGTTACTACCCTGTCCATCATACTCATATTGACAATATGATCACCCAGACGAGAAAAAACATTACCCCTATGTCTCTCTTCATAGTATTCATACTCTTCTTCATCTTCCTCATCATCGATGTCTTCATCATCAATATCGTCATCGTCGTCGATATCTTCCTCATCTATTTCATCATCAGTATCGTCTTCTTCCCAATCTTCCTCTTCTTCCCAGTCCTCATCTTCTAAATCATCTTCTTCATATACTTCTTTTTTGTTTTTTCTGAAGAGTGAGGATTTCTTTTTCTGAACTTCTCGATTATAGGCTTCTATTATTTCATCATCCAAACTCAGAAACTCCAATGTTTCACCGCTCACAAATTCTTCCGCAATTTCCTCTTCCGGCTCTTCTTCGTCAATCTCTTCCTCTTCAATATCTTCAATATCATCGATATCTTCAAATTCATCTATCTCATAATAATATCTTCTATTTTTTTTATTCCCGCTTTTTCTCATTACTTATGTAAACCTTTCATAATTTAACAATTTTGTAACATTATAGCACAGACCAATAGTATCAGCAAGATTATCCATAATTTGGCTATTTTCTTCGTTTCCTCAAATCAGATAACCAGACCGGTATGATTGCCACAAGGACAGTAAGTACAAATGACAAAACCGGACTCAAACATTGTGCTACCAAATTATCTGTCCAGCCCATCTCGCTTTCAAACCACTGAATTGTTTTTATGACCATAATTTGTAATATATATATCCACAAACCATATTTATCAGCTATATTTCCCGCCTTTATCAGCAGTTTATTTCTCACTTTCCCTTCGCCACGCACAGCAAGTACAAAAGAAAGTATCGCAACCAAAACAGTTGTCAAATAAAGCTCACTTGCCTCCATAAATATTACTTCTACCAGATTCAGTACAAGAACAGCCAAAAGACCAATCCCTAATTTAAAACCGGAGCTCTTTATCTCATTTTTCCGCAAATATCCGCACAAACAATATCCAATCAGCAAAAACGGAATTCCACAAAATAACCAGTTACGAATATACGGAATCTGAATATTTCTTCCAAGCTGCGTCAATACCTCTCCTCCAACTATATTGCCAAGTATGAGAACTCCTGCAAGCATTGCCAGCCATTTATCCTTTTTCTCCCACAAGAAATCAGGCAGTTTACCAAGTTCATGCCATTTAATCAAGAGAAACAGAAACATATATGCATATAATAGTGCACCCAGAAACCACAAATGTCCTCGCAATGAGGACTCATTTGTCAATACCCAAACAGCGATTCTTTTTATAGAGCAATTCTCCGCGAACCATATATGCAAAGAATTTCCCGACAATATCTCCACCCAAACATCCCACACAAAATAAAGAACATTTGCTATTATCATTAGAAAAAAGGTTCTTTTTACCCTTTTGCCAAGTACTTGTCCCGAAGCCTCATAACTATAATATCCGGATATCATAAAAAACACCGGAACCGCCATAGCTGCCATTGCTCTTATAATGGCTCCCGCATTTCCCGGCAATTTATCATGAATCAATATAACACAGATAATTGCTATAAACTTTAATAAATTAATTTCCTGATTTCGACTCTTATTCATGCCTTTTCCCTGTTCTTTGTCATTTCCTGCTTCTTAATGCATTCCTGTTTATCATAACAAATCTAATACCGCAATGCAATCTGTCACATTACGCGATATTTAACACCCACATTTAGCCATTTTCTTCCTCTATCCGCTTGACTTTATCTCCCTAAACTGACACAATATAAGAGCAACATTACAATTTCAACACAATATATTGAGAAAAGGGGAATTTTTTCATGATGTACATGCACTATTGTAAGCGTTGCCATCGTGTCCATATGTTAAACGGACACAAGCGTTCCTGTCCTAACTGTAATGAGAGTATCACTGAGCTAAAAATTTCATACATGGACTATGTCTCCATGAATCGAGAAGAAAGAGAAGTTTTTGCTGCATGCTGTGCAGATGAAGCACAATTGCAAGCTTTAAGTACTACGTATCGAATGTACAAGTACAGCAAATGGTACAAAGAACTGCAGAAACAGCTTCCTCAGACCTCTCTCATTACTTACTCATTAGCAGGCGGAACCGAAATGGACAATGCGGTATCAGCTATCTGATATTTGATGGCAAATGTAAGGAGTACTACTGACAATACGCGGTCGGCAGTACTCTTTTTATGTGATAGGAAAATGCCGCAAGTCTGATAAGTAATTTTTAGATTTTTCTTAAAATTATGTGAAGGAATGGATTTTTATTTTCATTCATAGTAAAATAAAGTATAAAATAAGTTTTTACCGCCGTAAAACGGCAGAATGTGAGGAATTATGAATCAAGATACTGAAAAAAGCACAACTACCCCGAAAAACAAGCCTAAAGCTAACAATACAAAGAAACCGCCATTTCGCATGAACCTACACATCGTATTTTTGTCTGCTATTTTAATTATTGCGATTGTTTGTGTTTATAAGCTTTACAAATGGAATAAGGGGACACCTTCCGACTATGACCCTAATATTCAGACAACAGAATTTGATGTGGAAGCGTTAGACAGCATTATCCCACTTGCTCCGGACAAATTAGAAGGACACGAAGATGATGGTGTAACTACAATTCTTTGTCTTGGAAACGATCCGTTTTCTTTGAACAAAGGGGAATTCGGTCTTGCTGAGCAGATTGCTGCCAAATCCGGAGCAACTGTTTACAATGGTTCCTTTACTGGTTCTAAAATCGGAGCAACATTTGACTATTTCAATGACGGTTACTGGATGGATGCTTTCAGCATTTCCTATTTAGCAGATGCTCTTTGTACCGGAGATTTTTCTTTGGTTATGGATGCTGCTTATTACAGCTATGATCCGGAATTCGTGCCAACTGTAGAAATGCTTCAGAGTCTTGATATGAACGATGTCGATATCCTTTGCGTTATGTATGATGGTATTGACTATATCAGCAAAACTCCTAGTGATGACCCGGGCGATCCGTACTCTGTCGTTGCCTATACCGGAGCACTTCGTACTGCTATTACTCAAATTCAGGAAACCTACCCGCACATTCGAATTGTGTTGATGTCTCATACCTTCTGTCATAACGTAAATGAAGAAGGCAATTTTGAAAATGGTGACCGCATCGATTTAGGAAATGGTACCTTAAGTCATTATCTTCTCAAAGAAATTGATGTTGCAAGTGACTGTGGTGTTTCCATTATTGATAACTTCTACGGTTCCATCAACGAAGATAACTATCTGGATTATATGACAGACTATATCCACTTCAATGATGCCGGACGCGAATTACTGGCACAGCGATTTGTAGATTGTATCTTACCAGTAGAAGAAGCAGAAGAATAAGCAGAATTAACAAACCACAATAGGCGCTGTGTGTCCGTAGCGGTACACACAGCGCCTACTTATGGTAATTGTTAATATTCCTGTGAAAACAGTTCTTCGAAATCAAATCGCTTAATGACCTGTCGCATCAACTCCAGTGCTTCATCCATCTCTTCTTCCGTCTTTATTTCACAACTTCCGTCCGCAAAACACTGGGTCATATAATAATTGATATCGCTATGATAATGGCTGTAATCCGCATAATTATCCAAATCTGTCACAATCCATTCCTGATTCGGGAAAAAGAAAACCCGCACATTTTCATATTCAAGCATCCTATCCGCTATATATTCATACTCCGTCATTGTTGCTTCCAAATGATTTTCACAGATGACATCATTCCAGTACAAAATACTGTATGGTGGGAAGAAAATATAAAATGTCGTATCCGGATTTGCTTCAATATAGGGACAAATATTCACATCCAGATTGGTTTTCACGCTCTCCAGGTAAGCTTCCTTTGGTGTTTCCTGCTCTATCTTTTCCGGCTGCACATAATTGTGCATCACCCATTGCTTGTTATAATATTCATCCGTCCACCAACTTGCATATACGGTAGCCAAATCCGTTTTCTCCGGATCTGCTATCGGACGAAGAATATAATTAAGCACTACGTCTTTATTGAAAATATATTGGACATCATTAATATAATTATCATCATATAAATATTCCGGAATAGGATACTTTGTTTCATCCACGCCACCGGTATACGTCATAACATCCACTCCGAGAAAAACCGCATCCACCTGATTATCACTTTCATAAATAATCTTCATGATATTAGACTGATCCTTCGGATAAGCTCCACTATAATTCAATTTAATAGTCCGGAGGTCCAACAACTCTTCAAACCAGTTTGTATTAAAATTTACCGTCATGGACGAACCGAGAATCACACTGTCGTATTCCATATTTTTCGCCATTCCCGGATTCTGATTCAACTGATTGTCTACCAAATAAGGAAATTTCTCAAGCGGCGCATGATACTGGAAAAACGGATCAATATAGATAACCATTCCCATTATGACCGCAAGCATAAGAAACACCGTTACCAAACTTACCAAAAACCATTTCTTAAAACGCTTCATGTAATATTCCTCAATTATTCTCTGCTTCTATTATTTCTGTTCTTTTCATACTTCTTAGAAATTGAAATACAAGAAGGTGCTGACTTGCGAGAAGGAAAGGACACACCATACAAAAATTGCACCAATAAACATAGCTGAAATCGCTCTGCCTTTCGCCCTGTCTGCTATTTCAGAAGCATTGGGACTAACCATTGCCAGATAAAAGCCTACTACTAGCATCACAAACATCAAAATATATCTGCTGTAAGACATCGCATCCAGATGTGCCACCTTAAGTACATACCAGAATTCATCCAGTTCAAAACATTCTGCTAAATCCATGGAAAGCTTCTGGATTTTTCCACCTACGATTGTTCCAAGCATTTTATTTGCCTGTGTAACATCTGCTGCCCGAAAATAAACCCATGCCACGCTGACATAGAGGAACAATGCAATACGTGAGAACCATGTCTTCGCCCATTTTGCAATCATTGACACAAGTGTCATATCCATTTTATCCACTTCACGCTGTCCGAAATGATTCTGCCACCATTTCGTAATCACATACAAGACACCGTGCATCATGCCCCATACCACATAGTTCCATCCGGCTCCGTGCCAGATACCGCTTAACAGGAAAACAAGGAAGAAATTGACATACATTCTGCAGATTCCCCTGCGATTACCGCCAAGTGGTATATAAACATATTTGGTAAAAAAGCGATTTAGCGTAATATGCCATCTTTTCCAGAAATCAATAATATTGACTGCTTTATAGGGCGAATTGAAATTCACCGGTATCTCAATGCCAAGCATACTTCCGATACCTCTTGCCATATCGCAATATCCGCTGAAATCAAAATAAAGCTGCAGTGTATAGGCAAACATCACAAGTATGGCATCCAGACTGCCCAGTGTTTCCGGATTATTATAGCCAAAGTCAACTCCGACTCCGAAAGTATCTGCCAAAATCACTTTTTTGAACAAACCAAGCACAAACAAAATAAAGCCCTTCGCAAACTGCTCCCAGTCAAATCTTCGCTCCGTCATGGTCGCAAACTGCGGGAGCATCTCCGACTGACTTACAATCGGTCCCGCAATCAACTGCGGAAAAAAGGATACAAACAATACATATTCCAGAAACTTACAGTTCCGAACTTCTCCCCGATAAGTATCCACAACAAAGCCAATCTGCTGGAACGTAAAGAAGCTGATGCCAAGCGGCAGCACAATATTCCGAAGCACAAAGTCTGCACCGAATGCTGCATTGATATTACTAAGAAAAAAATCAAAATATTTAAAATAAAACAGAATTCCCAAATTCGCCACAACGGCTGCTATCACGGTTCTCTTTCCAGCTTTCTGCGTCAGTTCTTTCGACAATATCTTATGAAAAAGATAATTAACCAAAATGCTGGCTAGCATAATCAGCAAATAATTCACTCGAAAATAACCATAAAACCATAGTGACATCCCTGTCAGAAAAAGTTGTGCCAGTTCTTTCTTTTTCCAGTGAATCAAAGCATAATAGCCTATCAGACATATGGGAAAAAATAAAAATACAAAAATATAGGAATTGAATAACATTGCTACTTACTAAGCTCCATATCTTGATAAATCAGATAATTCTCCGTCTGTGCATATACTGTAAAGCCATAATCTGTCAACGGTTCCTCTAGTTCTCTCTCATTCTGAAGCACCACATAATTACAGCCATAGGCTCTTGTTAATTCCACAAAAGAAGACGTTTCTATCACTTCTGCCTCTTCCATAGCCTCATAAATATCATTGTAGTAATCCCATCTGGCAATCAACATTTCCCTGCCATAAGGCATATTGATTCGTGAGGAATACTGTCTGATATAATAAATCAAATCTGACGGAACAATCGCCATAACACGCCCCTCTTCCGGGTCAATCAGTTCCGCGACTTCTACCGCCTCCTCGGGCAAATGATACCAATTCTCCGCTTTGGTTATATGCTCGCTCTTGTAAACATAGCTGCCACAAGCAACAACCGCAATCGTCATAACAACCAGACCGATTTTACGGTATTTACTACAAAGCTTCACAGCTCCGTACGCACTCACCATGCTCATCTGCAATAGCCACAGCAAACGATAATATGTTTCTGCATCATCTAACAAGGCCACAAACACCTTTCGAAAAATTGGACAGAAAAATAAAATCAACATCATCGTCGGCACATAAACAAATAGTGCTCTGCATATTTTATTTTTTTCCTTTAACCATAAATACAACAGGAAAAACAGAAAAATCCCAAACAGGAATTTATTCTGATGATATCCTACATAATTCTGAAAAATTACCAGACTTTCTAAAAAAATACCCCACATATGGACAACTCCTATCTGCTAAGGATTAAATACAACAAAACATAAAAGGCATTCGGAATGCAGGTAAGTCCCAATTTCACAGGTATCTTCCAATCCCTCTTTACAAGCATCAGGCAAAAAGCTGCAATGCCAAGTAAAATAGTCACCAGAAAAACAGCGATGGAACTGCACACGCCTGCTGTCATATTCACACATACAAGCATAATCCACAGGCCGATATTTTGCGCTTCTTTTTTCTGTTCGTTACCAAAAATCCAGAACAGCATCAAAAATACCATCGGAATGACAAAACTTCCTGCTAGCGCTTTGCCCTGCCAAGTTCTTGTTAAGAAAAAGGTTTCGTTTGTATAAATGGACACATTTCCAAATAACTGAAACAAACCCATAATAATCAGAAATACCGGACGGTTTTCTCGTTTTTCAATAAACAGCACTTTGCTTATTTCATAATAAACCAGATAACTAAGCGGTATCAAAACAAGCGGCATAATAACATGAGACACAATCGTTGCATGCAAATTCGCTTTCACCGCTACAAATGCAACCCACATCGGAAAGACTGCCAGCGCATGACGCACATCCAAGTCCGCAGAACGTCCTGTGTAAGGAAGATTCTTATACATTGCATCATTTTGTTGTGCCATCAGAGACTGCACCACATAATAAGCATCATCTCCATCAAAAGATGCTCTTGTGACTGACATATAAAGCTGGAAACCTACTAAAGCCAAAAACAAAAACCATGCTATTTTCGTCTCCAGACTCATTTCCGCCCATTTCAGATTGCCAAATTTCAACCAGTTCGTTTTTCCACCGTTCTTTCTTCCTTCCAGATACCACAAATTAATACCGGCTACCGCCAACAAAATAGCCACCACGGTAAAAATATTCATGGCAATACTGAAATTGTGATATTGCACCCAGACAACAGCCGGGATCGTAATCACCTCAAAAACTGCCCACATAAGCAGGTAGCCTGCAAGTAAAATCACTCCCGGATTTCTTTTTTCCTCAGAAATAAATTTCACCGGCACCATGCCAATATAAAACGGCACAATAAGGAGCCAGAAAATAAAACTAAATACTTGTATCATCGAAAAGCTTCTACCTTTCTTTTCCTATATTGATTCTTACATAACGCACTATCTATTTCAGTTTACAGCAAAACATAAGGGTTGTCCACGATATCCCTTTTAGTAAGTGATTTTCGCCCAATTGCTAGCTTCCTCACCCACAAATCCGGCTTCCATATACAACATACCTTGCTCGCTTGCCGGAAGGCTGATACTCAGCGCATTTCCTGCTCGTGTCACAGACATTTCTTCATATGTCCCATCCTCTGCTATTTTATAAACATGGATTTCCAGTTCTTTCTCCTCAACATTATGAATCGGGCGTATGTTATAGGTTATAGATTCTTGTCTTATATTTTCCCCTTGCAAAACTTCCAGTCCGAAAATCTGCTCCTCCATTGTCGTCATTTTTTCTTCATAGCTGTTATAAAAGCAATCCTGATAAGTTGTTTCACCGTTTTCCTCTGCCAGAAGAAATTTTCCAAGAAACGTAGTAAATTTTTCAGCCCCCGTTGTATTTAAATGTCCCTGATCAGCCCAGTAACTCGTATCCACCACATCCAGATATTCTTCTTTGCATAAATTGAAATCATAGTAGGCAAAACCATGTTCCTGCGCCAGTTCCCGCACCTGACTGACATACTTGTCATAAGTTCCGTTTGCCTGTAATTGAAAATCCGAAATAGGACAGCCGATACAGGTTAAGATAATATCCTGTTCTTCACAATATTCGACTATTTTTAACAGATACTCCAATGTTTCCTCTGTAAGCGGATTGTCACTAAGCGGTTGTTCCACCACATTGCTGTAAAAGCCACCTTCTATTGGCATATTATCGTAAGTCATATACCCCTTCTTGGCACTGCGAAGTACACTCTCACCATGTTCTTCTTCATCGATATGTTCATATACATAATTCTTATAAATATCCGTCTGTTTTCTCTCTACCACACCTCTTACATATTCCGGCTGAAACAACTGCTCTTTATAACGGGTAAAAGCAAAAAATGACATATAATAATATCTTGGCTCACTCAAATGCAGAATATACGATAACTTATTCACAGAAGGTTTCATCTGATTTAAAACGTTCCAACTATACGGCAACGAACCATACTCCCGAAAATTTCCCAATCCTTCTGTTGTACAATCATAATACAAATCCAGATAAACTCTTTTGACATCATGCTTTTTATCTGCCTCTTTTAACAGATAATAAGAGGTAATCATCTGCTGTGTTCCCGTTGCGAGGTTATAATTATATTCTCCGTTCATTTCATCCAGAATAACCGGATTAATATCACAAAATACATGGGAAGAACCAAGATAAAGTCTGTCGATATTTTCCGTTTCGTCCAATGCATAAAAATCATGCAGCATATATCTGGCAAACTCATCCGTATCATCCACATAAAGATAATTCATTCCGGTTGTTATCCCCATGATTACCAACACAAACACAAATATCTCCACTAGCACACGAGGCCATTTTCTCTTTTTTTCACCTTTCGAATGCGATATTTTAGAACGCGAAATAAATGAAGGTACCCACATCGTAATTCACTCCATATACACCAAAAATAACAACCACCATGAACAAGATTGCGCATAAACATGCCTGAATGCAAATGTGTTGTCTATGTATCATGTTCAAAACATAAACTTTTTTATCATGTAAAATATCTACTATAAGCAACAGCGCAATCGTAAGAAGCATAAACCAAAACTCCAGACAAGGCAATCCCATCTGATACAAAGAACCATCTATCATAACCTTTAAATCAAATTCTGTAATCATCTTTTTCATCATCCTAAGCGCACTGCCTGCACTGTTTGCTTTGAAAAAGAGCCACGCAAAATCCACCAAAAGAAAGGTTATAATTGTTTGTATCATCCGATAGATTACGTTTTCTTGGTTTATATGTATAAATGACATCATTTTCTGTCTGAGAGGTTTCAAAATATCTCCGATTACCTGATATGCGCCATTTAAGCCGCCCCAAATAAGATATTTCCACCCAGCGCCATGCCACAAACCACTCACCAGAAATACTATCATCAAATTGACATACTTACGAATTTTCCCTTTTCGATTCCCTCCTAACGGAATATAGAGATAATCCCGAAACCAGCTTGATAAAGAAATATGCCATCTTCTCCAGAATTCGCTCACACTTTTCGAAAGATAGGGGGCATCAAAATTCTCTATCAAATGAAAACCTAACATTTTTCCGGCTCCTATTGCCATTGTAGAATATCCCGCGAAGTCACAATAAATTTGTACGCCAAACAAAAGTGTTCCCAAAACAGCATACAGACCGCCCATCTCTTTGTCATATACCGCATTTACAAAAACTGCAATTCTGTCTGCCATGACCAATTTTAAAAACAAGCCCCATAATATCAGACAAAAACCAGTCCATACATTTTCGCACTCAAACTTTCGTTCCTTCTGTATTTGCCTCAATAAATTATCAGAACGTTCAATCGGTCCCGATGTCAGTACCGGAAAAAAGGAAACAAACAACGCATATTTCAAGAAATTCTTCTCTACTTTGCTTTTCCCTCGATAGACATCCATCACATAACCAAAGGACTGAAACGTATAAAAGGAAATTCCTACCGGCAAAATAATATCAGCTCCGGCAAATGCCGAATATTTAAAGCTACACAAGATACCAAAATTAATGAGCAGGCAAAGTGCTACTAATACCTTTTTACCAAACACCTTGGCTTCTCCCTGTATCGTCTCCTCTCGGTTTGCAATGCCTCTTGCAGCCAGATAAGTAATCAAAGTAATGATAAAAAGTAATGCGACATAACGCAAATCCCATGATAAGTAAAAGTAATAGCTTGTAAGCAATAACCACAAATTACGAAATCTGCCAGGAATCACATAATATGCCAATACTACAATGGGAAAAAATATCATAAATTCAAAGGAATTAAATAACATTATCTTTTCCTTTCCGATAACCGAATCGTTCTTTTCTTCTCAATACTTTCTTATAATCCACTTTACAGAATAGCCCATTTTCCTGTAATTGGCAAGCGAGTCTGTACATCGAAAGGCAAACGTGGTATGATATATTTATCTGTGGTTAAAAGAATTATCGATGCCACACCTAAGTATAATGAGAGGTGTTTCATGAAAAAAGTATATATAATCGGTGCAGGTCCCGCAGGACTTACTGCCGCTTATGAATTATTAAAACAAAGCAAGGAATATGAAGTTATCGTTTTGGAAGAAAGCAATGATATGGGCGGTATTTCCAAAACAGTCAATTACAAAGGCAACCGTATGGATATGGGTGGACACCGTTTCTTCTCTAAAGTACCGGAAGTAAATGAGTGGTGGAATAATATGCTGCCTCTGCAAGGTGCTCCAACCTATGATGATATTGTATTAGATCGCAAAATGGAGTTATCTCCGGGCGGACCGGATCCACAGAAAACCGACCGCGTTATGTTACGCCGAAATCGAGTTTCCCGCATTTATTTCAAACGGAAATTCTTTGACTATCCTATTTCTTTTAAATTTGAAACTTTCAAAAATATGGGATTTATAACGACCTTAAAAGTGGGCTTCAGTTATCTTTTTACACTTGTTCATAAACGAGAAGAAAAATCGCTGGAAGACTTTTATATCAATCGTTTCGGCAAGAAACTCTATTCCATGTTTTTTGAAAATTATACCGAAAACCTCTGGGGCAGACATCCTAGTATTATTGCTCCCGACTGGGGCGCGCAGCGTGTAAAAGGCTTGTCCATCATCGCTATTATCAAGGACGTATTTGGCAAAATGCTTCCGGGCAAAAAGAACCGTCAGGTAGAAACTTCTCTGATTGAAGAATTCAGTTATCCCAAGCTTGGTCCGGGACAATTATGGGATGTTACCGCAGAAGAAATTCAGAAAATGGGCGGAACGATTTTACGCAATAGTAAAGTAACCAACCTTCATAAGAATAAGGACAACCATATTACTTCCTTAACTTACGAAACGAATGGTGAGAAGGTAACCGTGGAAGGAGATATTTTCATTTCCTCTATGCCTGTGAAAGATTTAGTTGCCGGTATGAATGATGTGCCTCAGGTTCCTGCCAAAATAGCCGCCGGTCTTCCTTATCGTGATTATATGACAGTAGGTCTTCTTCTTCCAAAACTGAATCTGAAAAATAAAACAAAAATGAAAACCATCGGAAACATTGTCCCTGACTGTTGGGTTTATGTTCATGACCGTTCGGTTCAATTAGGGCGTTTCCAGATTTATAACAACTGGTCTCCTTATATGATTAAGGATTTGGAACACACCATCTGGATTGGTCTGGAATACTTCGTATTCGAAGGAGATAAATACTGGAATATGTCAGATGAAGATTTTACAAAATTTGCAGTTGATGAAATTGTCAGCATGGGATTAATTGACAGACCTGAAGATGTTATGGATTCTCATGTTGAACGTGTGAAAAAAGCATATCCGGCTTATTTCGACACCTACAAAGATATTGATACTCTGGTAGATTATCTGAAGACAATTGACAACTTGTATTGTGTTGGTCGAAACGGGCAGCACCGTTATAACAATATCGACCATTCCATGGTAACTTCCTTTGAAACCGTTAAAAACATTGTTAACGGCATCGATAATAAGGATAATATCTGGAACGTCAATACCGAGAAAGAATATCACGAAAGCAAGTAATTTATAAAAGGACAGGCACCAATATTTTGGTTCCTGTCCTTTTTGTTAGTAATACTCTTCTAATGTTTTCTTTATTGCATCCTTAATTAAAACCATACCTTCCGGCTTCAAATGAACACCATCCGTTACATACTGCTGCATATTATCGATTGTAATACCACAGTTTTGCAAATCAATCACCGGATAACCTTTCGCACCTGCAATGGTTTTAATCGAATCACTATATTCTACCGCGCTAAGTCCCTGTCCATTGACAAAGGTCACAAATGGCTGCTCTGTTCCCCAATCACCAACCGGAGCCAACGTACAACAAAAAATCTGTGCACCCGGATAGTTTGCCGCAAGCTTATCCAGTATCAGACTATACGCATCGCTGAAGCTTTCAATCATTCCTTCTTCTACTGCTCTTGTACCGTCATTCTCTCCAATCGGTATGCTCGTTACCAAGTCGTTCGTTCCCATATAAACGATAATAACATCCGGCGATGCACCATCTGTTCCTGCTAATGCTTTAATTCTATAATCACTGCATCCGTATTTCGGATTATCTGCACTTGCCGAATCACCGACACAGGTACTGCCAGAACTGGAACCATTTACATACAATTCCATTTCAAGCTCATCCAAAACCATTTTCCACCATGTCTGATTAACATCTGTTACTTCACCGTTCATCGGGAAGAAAGCCTGATAGCCTTCCGGAATCCACTCATCAAAAGTAGAAATACTGTCTCCCAGAATGGAAACGGTCAGATTCCTATCTTCCGTCTGTTCCTCTAACCTCTCTACTTCCGGCTCTTGAATCTCAACTTTATTACTTCCGCAACCCATCAGCGCTGTCATTAGCATCACTGCACAAAGTAGCATTATTCTTCTCATACTATCTCACCAACACTTTTCTATTTCCGAAACATAGACTGTCTTGCGCCATGCATTTTATCACTATGTTTCAGGATATCATTCACTGCATCCATACGAAGCCCTGCATCAATAAAATCACAGTACTTACAGAACGGATAATTCTGTCTTCCATCCTTGATTGCTTCTCGCAGCTTCTTATACGGCTCACTGTTCCATCCTTCTTTCAGAGGTACCTTGTGTAAGTCTGCCAAATCCGTTACTTCAAAGTTATCACAGCAACAGATACCAAGTTTACCATTTGGCATAATCCACATATCGGTATACGGCATCAGACAAGTTTCTTTGATTACTTTCTCGGTTGCCTGTTTGTTCGGTGCACTACCCGCACGATTCGTCAAAACCTCTTTCAGATAACGCATCTGAATCAGAATGTCTACATCTTTAAACTCATCCGGATGTGCTTTCACATATTCGTAAATTACCTGTACATTGTCATGCAATTTCATATCAAGACAATAGTTATTAATAATCAACTGGTCCACATAAGGAATCACCGATTTCACTTTATCCACATCTAACAAAAGTCCGTTCGTAGACATGAAAATAAAGGCTTCCGGTAACTGTTCTCTTGCATATTTATGAAATTCTACAATTCGTGTATCTAACCAAGGTTCGTTATTTCCGTACAAAGTCAGATGTCCTTTATATCCCCAATCACGAAGCTGATCAATAATGGAATAATATATTTCATCTTCCATTTTTTTAAACGGTCTTTTCTCTGCATTACGGTTAGCAGTACAGAATTCGCAAGTACTGTTACAACGATTAATTGTCTCTATATTTACCACCAGCGGATGTGGTATCTCCGGCTGATTGTAGAAATATTCAATATATTTCGCCTGTTGCTTTCTTCTGGATACAAACTGTAATTTCAAATAACTCTCACTGGATAATTTCGGCAGATACTTTCTGGCATTCCAGCCAAGCACTCCTGCAAAATTGTGTACTTTAATTGGCATAATTTTTCTCCTTCTGCTAAAAATACTTACTCCATTTTCGAATAATAAATCGGTGAAATTGTTTTTATTTCATTACCTATTTTTATTTCAATATATATTGTTCCGTTTTCCTCCTTTGGTACCGCAAAATATATTTGCTCTGACCAATCTTGCATAACGGTCTTTTCCTTTTGACCTTCTGGTATTTTACTGATTCTGTACTCGGTCTGTACTTCACCTGTGGATATTAAGTGCATTGCATATAATCTTTCCTTCTCTGCATCAAAATCATCCAGTTCCTTTTCAATTTGTGCTATTTTTTCAGAATCATTTACCACATAATACTGCAAACCTAATATGCGATTCCCAATTGCAGCTATTTTTTCCTGATATGTTTCATAAAACATATCCTCCGGCAAAGCAGAATTCTTTTCTGCCTGCATCACCGTTCCAAGTACGGAAGTAAACTTTTCTGCTCCCGCTACATTCATATGCTCGCCATCACAAAAATAACTTGTATCTAACAATTCCAAATATTCCGTATTACACAAGTTAAAGTCATAATATGAAATCCCATATTCACCTGCTATCTCATTGACTTTCTCTACATACACATCGTAATTTCCCATTCCAAACAAACCATAATCCGGCATGGGCGATGTAAACAGAGTAATTTCTATATCATTCTTTTGACAATACTCAATTATTTTCCGCAAATATTGCTCCGGCATATCACCGATTGGATTTTCTTCAAACGGAACGAAGCCTCCTGTGGATGTACCAAAAACATCTCCTTCATACTCTGCCTCTGTGTAGAAATACCCTTTCCTTGCATAAAATTCCTGCTCTCCGTTATCATAGGAAACAAATCTATGCTGCTTATAATTTTCACCTGTTTTTATCGTAACATTATTTTTGATAGACTCCAAATCAAAAATATCGTCTGCAAATCTTCTGGTTTCAAAAAAGGTCATGGAATAATACTCTTTATCGCTCATTTCACACATATAAGCAAACTTATTATAAGAAAAGGGCATCTGATATAGTATATCCCAATTACGTGTCAGCACACTCAATTCATTATAATCCGCATGATATACCGGAACGGCATAATACATTTCTAAGTATACATGAGAAAGATCAAATTTTCTATCCGCTTCTTTCAACAAATAATAACTTCCATTATATGGCTGTACACCCGTTGTCAGATTGAAATTCTTTTCTCCATTGATTTCGTCCAATTGTTCCGGAATCACATTATAAAAAACGTGTGAAGAACCCAGAAACAAATTATCAATTTCTTCCTGCTCGTAAAATTCATGAAAAAGTGCTCTCTCCCAAGAACTTCCATTTCCCAGAACATCACTTACCAAAAAAAAGCACAACACACGCTCTATAATCACACAGAATACAAATGTGAACACAACCATTAAAAAACATTTTTTGTATTTACTAAAACTGGAAATAAATGAACTGACTTGCTTCATATTCTACTCCATATATTCCAAATATTATAATTACCCAGAATAAAATAGCAAAAACCACAGCCTGTAACCAAACACCCTGTTTATAAATTTTTTCTATAATATCCAACTTCTTATATTTGCAATAATCTACTGCAAACAATACCAACAACATGCCTATCATAAATTGAAAGTTCTTCTCTGCAAGTCCCAACTGATACAAAGAACCATCAAACAATATCCATGGGTTAAAGTGAAATAATTGCTTAATTAAAAGCTTTGCATGTCCCAATCCTTCTGCTCTGAAAAATAACCATGCAAAATCCACGAATACAAAAGTTGTAAACCATTTCAAAAATTTGTGACTGAATAACTCTCTTTTTATTCCGCATTTCTCAACGACAAAATCTCTTGCCGGTTTTAATAAATCACCAACCACTTGATAAAAACCGTTCAAAAGTCCCCAGATAACATAAGTCCACGATGCACCATGCCACAAACCGCTTAGACCGAATACTGTTAGTATATTCAAATATTTTCTTATTTTCCCTTTTCGGTTTCCACCTAATGGTATATACAAATAATCACGAAACCAACTCGTCAAAGAAATATGCCATCTTCTCCAGAATTCTGAAACCGTACCGGCATAATAAGGGGCATCAAAATTCTCCATCAGTTGAAAGCCCATAATACCCGCAGCCCCTCTTGCAATCATGGTATATCCATTGAAATCACAATATATCTGAAAAGCAAACAGTACGGTCGCAACAACAATATAGACCCCCGGATAATTTTCCGGACTACCATATACCTCATTTACCACAATGGCAATACGATCTGCTAATACAAGCTTCAAAAAAAATCCCCATAGCATCAAAAGAAGTCCTGTCCAGACTGCCTTGTATTCCAAACGATGCCTCTCATTGATTTGTTTCAACAAATTCTTAGAACGTTCAATCGGTCCGGCCACTAACTGCGAAAAAAAGGATACAAAAAGTGCATACTTAAAGAAATTCTTTTCTGCATATATTTCCTTGCGATAAACATCGATTGTATAACTTAACGCCTGAAAAACAAAAAACGAGATTCCAACCGGAAGCAAAATATCATACTGAGGGATAACCATTTCCATGGATATCTTTTCCAAGACTTTATTTATCGTTCCGGTAAAAAAATTGAAATATTTAAAATACCCAAGCAAAACCAGATTGACCGCAAGTCCGAAAACCATTGTCAATTTCTTTCTTCTGATTTTTTTCTCCAAAGCATAATCACTATTCTCAATTTTTTCCAAAAGCAAACTGACAACATATGTTACTGCGGTTGAAAACAATAATAACAATGCGTATTTTGCATTCCAGCACATATAAAAATAATACGAACAAACTAACAACCAAATATACCTGAACTTGTTCGGTATCAAATAATATATAATCGCTACAATTGGAAAAAAGAGAATAAAATCGATTGAATTAAAAAGCATTCCATACCTCTTCTGCTAATATAATCATTCTAATCTACCTGATACACATAAATCGTATAACTGCCATCTTCCGATGTATACTCACCTAACAGCTTCAAATTCTTCTCTGCCGCATTGGTAAGCGCTAGCCGCGAGAAAATATACTCTCCATCAAGCTCGCGCAATGCCTGTGTATCAATATAAATATCATAATCGGTTGCATAAACAGTCTTTGTCGCATTCACAATGCTTAAATCCGTACCTGAATACAAATAAGCTCTTGCTCCCCAGTCATCATAATAAATTCTGGTTGGCTCCATTCGCTCTAATGCCGGTGCAATTACCTTTCGGAAATCTTCTTTATATTGCTGTGAATAAAACCCAAGATAACCGTCCAATGTAGCAATCCCATTATATTCCAGAATAGCCGGATGCAATCCGTACGCTACTGACCATTCACCATCATAACCGATATCTTCTTTTATCTCCTCAAATAACTCTACCGCATAGAACTGTCCATAGTCAAGGTTATCCACCTCTTCCCCATGAAAATGCTCATACGCACGATAATAACATGTATAATATAAATCGTTGTATCGGCTCGGTTCTAAAATAATCACCAAAACAGCTATACAAATGATTACATTCGCAATCCATGTCTGCCAGATACCGGCATCATAGAATCTCTTTAAAATCAAAAACAATGCTGCATACCATAGAAACGAATTGAAAAAAATCGTCCGGTTAAACTGCCATCCTTCAAGCGGCGGCACAATTGTTTCCACCAGTGTTCTAAGCGGTTCAAAATCATATAGTCCATAAATAATACTGTTAAACACAAGAAACAGCATGACAAAATTAAAAGTGTCATGCAAAATTTTCTTCGGCTGCTTTTTCCAAATATAATAAGCATTATTGCCAATAAAATATACGATACAAATCGGCAATACTACTTTCTTATGCACACCATCCGCATGAAAAATACCGTCCTTCCAGACCGTAAAAATCTCCTGCAAAACTTCCAGAATCGACAAACTCGGATTTACAATCGTAGAACGAATCGTTACTTCATCGCTAAGAAGCATCTGACCAAACAAACGATATTCGCACACTACATAACCGAGTGCCAAAGCAACTAGTCCAACCATTAAAGACCATGCAGGCTTTTTATCCTTAATGGAGAGCCGGATAATTGCTACCACCAGATATCCCAGAATAAAGATTCCCATATAAGAGAAGTAGGATACCAATGGATACAAAAATAATGCCACATAAAGCCATTTTGATGGTTTCTTATAAACTCTTATCAAAAGATAAGCAGCAAGCGGCATGGAGGCAAATGCAAATCCAAATGCCGGGAAAAAGTTAATGATTCCATATGCAAATCCTGTCATATAGATAAGAGGACGATAAGTTTCAAATTTCTCCGGGTACAGTTCTTTTGCCAGAAGCCGAAAGGATACCATTGCAATCACAATTTTGAGCAAAAGACCAAGTATATATGCTGTGTATGCCGGAAAAATCATATAAAGCATGGAATAAAGCGACAATTCCGAAGGAAGATTATCTCGACTGATTCCGCCAAGAAACGGCACATCCACGCCATGCTTCCAGAAAGAATCCGTATTTTTTAACATCTGAAACTGCGCCAGAAACAAATCCATATTATCATGAACAGCAATGTAACTTTTTTCACCAAAATAAAAGAACACACCGCCTGCCAATAGCAAAAATCCTATAATCGGAAAAAGGAACCAGTATTTTGTTAACCCTACAAACCATTTCTGCTGTACTAATTTCTTCATGTTACTCCTCATTTCTTGGATGCTTTCTTAGTCTTACGGAACACAAAAAGCTTCTGTCCAAAGAAGTTCATGACAATAAAAATGCACATTCCAAGAATCATTGCCACGTTGTCCACAATCACCGCAGGCTGTGATGCCAACACCTTCTCTACAAGTGGCTGTGCTACACTGAAGGCAACCAGATAGCACACAATAATATTTATCGCAAAACGCCACGGCAATGCCTTATCTCTATCTTCATCCTCTACCTTAAAGGTCAGTTTACCGTTGGCATGATAGGAAAAAACGCTTCCGATAAAATAAGAAATACCACTGGATAACCAATAATTCATATGAATCAGATTATACAGCACTGCCATAATAACCCAACCCATCAGTGTATTGATTACACCCACCATACCGAAATGGATTACTTCCATAATAAATTCTTTGTTTTTTTGATATAATTCTTTTATCTTTTTCATTTGCCAAAACACATCCTGTCTTATATAATAGCTTCATAATATAGTACAAAATCGTACAAACCTTTAACAACCATACTCTAATATACACAATCTTGACACATTTATCAACAAGTGAGGTGTTTTTATGACTAATTTAAAAGTACATCATATCGGATATCTGGTAAAAAAATTAGAAGCTGCTATTCGCTCTTTCGAGAATCTAGGGTATCAGATTACTCAGGAAACCGTCTACGATGATATCCGCAAAGTAAATATCTGCTTTCTGGAAAAAGACGGATACATGATTGAATTAGTTGCTCCCGTTTCGGAAGATTCTGTTGTGGCTGGTCTTATGAAGAAATACAAAAACAGCCCATACCACATTTGCTACGAAACCGAAGATTTTGAACGCGATTTTCAGGAATTAACAGCAAATGGTTTTATTGCCATTGATACACCAACGCCTGCACCCGCTTTGCAGAACCGGGATGTAGTCTTTTTAACCAATGCTTCTATGGGTATGATTGAGCTTATCCGCTAGCAAGGCCCGGCGTTTCACATTTTCTCTTACACATTCAAAAGGCAGGGAATTTGTTTTCCCCGCCTTTTATTTTTCATAGCTTTATGCAACATCTCAATATCGCTATTCCTGATTTCTGAAATACATAGTAATCGTTCCGCATTTCTGCTCCGTAAAATCGGATAAATCCAGACTCGGCTCATAACACCAGTGACGGTCTTCTTTGTTATACATAACAACCACATCCATATTTTCCAGAACGTCTTCCTCATCCTCACGTTCTCCGAACCATCTGGATATCAATGCTCTGTCTTCATCCCAATAAAAAACTTCGTCATATCCATGAATCCGCAACCAATAATACATCGTTCTGTTACCTTCTATATTCGGTCCAAAACAGGATAATACGCGTACATCTTCATTTTCCTGTGTATATTTGAGTGTCGTATCAAGCATCGTCTGTACACTATTGCCACGATATGCGAAATAATCCGCTTCTCTAAGTGTTACTCTTCCGTGCGCTGCTAACATCAAAAGCAGACAAAGCACATAAACAATTCGCCTTTTACCACTTAAAGCTTTCCAATTACAACCTACAATCACAAAGAAGAAAGCCACTCCCAAAACTGCCGGCAGAATATATCTCTCTGTCATAGCCGTCTTGCTATAAGAAATTACCTGTGGCAATATAATCGAGGCTGCCAAAAGGATTTCCCATCCGAGCTTCTTCAACTGTTCCCAGTAAGTCAGCATAATTAAGGAAAGGACTGTTCCAAAACGCACATACCATTTCAAATCGGTGCTAAATGCCAGACTCCATGCCTGTTTGTACTGATCCAAGGTCACTGTTTCGTCCAGACCAACATAAGAATAATTGTTGGTACCAATAACAAACACGATTAAAAACATTTCTATAACCAGTATCAGACCGATTGCAAACAGATACGGGAATCTCGCTTTCACCGCGTTCCACAAATTGGCAATCGTTACTTTCTGTCCTTTCATCTGCTCATAAACCACATACAACATAACAAAAGGCAAAAGTAATATGAACGGCTCTTTATAAATCGACATTAAGAAGAACGCAATTACAGAAAGTACTGCCCATTTTTTCTTCTCGGTACGAAGCCATTTTAGCAAACAATAAAAGCCTATTGCAAACATCATAATGTCAAAAGATTCCTGCGGTCCAAGCTTCCACCATACCGCAGACTGATAACCAACCATAACCGTTAAAGAAAACAATAACGCATAACATACATTACATTTCATCTGTCTTGCGCAATAATATAAAAATCCTAAAGCAAGCACGATTTCAATCGCCTTCACAACTGACACCACTGTCAGATTTACACCAAATATGGCCGCCATGCAAACACGGTTGATATAATAAAGAGGACGGAAACGAAGCGTCAAATCGTAACCTACCGCTTCTTTCATACATGCCCAGAAGTTCTCTCTTCCCGGAGACATCCATTCTACATATTTGGCAAATTCCCAGTCATCTACCAGATGATAGCCGGATGTAACTGTACCAAACAGGCAGATCACACCAAAAACCAATAGCGAAAAAAATCCCCAGACTAAAATTCCTTCTTTGGTTTTACCTAACTTCTCAAGTCCGGCATAAAAGCGATTCGCTATTCCAATTATTTTTTCACTCATTCGTTGTTTCCTTTTCCCGCTCACTAACTAATCTGACTAATCACAATATCTGCCATCTCACCTACGTTTTTCATGGAAACAACCTGTCCCATATTAAATTTCATACCAAATTCCTGTTCTACTGCCGCAAGCAGATTGATATGCTCCAAAGAATCCCATTCTTCAATATCATCTGCTGTTGTTGCATCTGTTACAGTAATCGTATCATCATCAAATACATCTCTGAATACTTCATTTAATTTTTCAAAAACTTCTTCTCTGCTCATTGCTTTTTACAATCTCCTTCTCTTATCTTTCTTTTTCTTACTTTCCTTATCATATCTTATTTCCGGTTATCCTGCAATTACTCATTCACCCTAATAACCGTATTCTTCTTTTCATAATTCTCCGGAATATCAAACTGCCATGTAGTATTTCCTTCTGCGTCTTCGGCAATCTTCGTAAATCCTTGCAGCGCATAAAACTCCCTCACCATGGCATTCTTTGCTGTCGGATAATAATAACCAAGAATCTTTGTGATACCGCACTCTTTACAAGCTTCTACAACGCTGTCCATCATAGCAAACTCCATGTCACGTTTCAACACACGACAGCTCATCAGCCAAAGTTCCAGATGCAAGGTCTTCTCTGCCATGTCCTTCCGACCAAGAACAACAGAAACGACACCATTGTCACCAAATTTATCTTCCAGTTTTCCATAGAGCGTAATATAATGATCATCCGCGGCAAACTGCTCAATATCACTCTGCGTATATCTTCTCGTAGTCAGATTGAACTGGTTGCTCTTATTTGAAAGCTGTGCAATACGTGCCATATAAATCGGTTCAAAAGCTTTTATCGTTCCCTGCATCTGCAAGGAAATCAGATATTCTCTATAATCCCCAAAGCTTTGCTGTTGCTGCTGTCTCTGAATATTGGCTTTGTACATCTCATTACGTTTTCTGTCATCTTCTGACACGTTTGTCACTTCAAAGAAGCCGGAATGGTCTAATACACGGATGTACTGCTCCGGTGTTCCGATTTCCGGTACCGCCACCCCAGACACTTGAGCTTTAATAATCTCTCTCTCCGCAGGATTGTCATCTACAAATACCAGACTATCCGGCAAAATATTCATTTCATTTGCAATCTCTACGATGTTCTTACTCTTCGGCTCCCAATTTGCCTTAATCAGAATGAAATCTTCCGGTTTCAGGCTGCCATCGGGATGATTTAAGCCGGCAATGGCATTGTCATATTCATTTTTGGAATTGACATTTAACATTACACCGATGTCTTTCTGGGCTTTAATATATTTCTGGAACTCCGAATAAACTTGTCCCATAGAGGTTTCCTGTCCAATTTCCAGATTTTCCACCCCATCATCACCTACAATGCCGCCCCAAAGCGTATTGTCCAAATCTAATACCAATGATTTTTTATTTTTACCGAAAATGGCTTTAATTATATTCGATACATTAAAAGCAAATTCGGGAATTGCCTGCATACACATCGCATACTTGTACATATGCCAGTAAAACGGATCTGCCCATTTGTCCAGACCATATGCGGATGCCATATAACTGATATCGTTGATATAGAAGTTTGCATGATCTCTCGCATACTGGTAAAACTTCTCGTTCATTCGATTCAAGAAGCTGATGCGACCCTGCAAATAAACCGCATCCTGATTGCCAAACAGCCTATAAAATGGATATTCAAAGTTATTCTGGATAATCGGACAGTGATATGTCTGCGCCGCTTTTTCCCACATTACTTCAAAATGTTTATATTGCTCTGTCAAAAGTGCTTCTACCTGCTCCCCACTATCTCCTACCGTCGGATAATCGGTAATATTACGATTTGAAGTGTGGATAAATATTAAATCCGGTGCAAAAGAAATAAGCTCGGTATTATCAAACATAATATCCTGCCAATACTGTGCATATTCGGATTCATAAAATTCTGCTTCAATTCCCTGATTCAGTAAAAAAATATCCAACACACGAATAATATCATGCGTTGTACTGCCACCAAGTACGGCAATTTTTTTCTTAACAGTTGCTTTTCCTTCTTCTAACAACTGTTTCTTGATTCTTTTTGATTTTTTCAATATATATTCACTGTCAAAGGGATATTCCAGTTCCCGCATAAAATACCTCCACTTTCCCTGTTAAAACCGCACGCCGTCAGGCGTGCATTGCAAAAGGCGGATGTTATTCATCCGCCTTCTATCTTATCATATGTTTCCAAAATCTGCTACTCTTCCGGCCAGAAATCTGCAAGAATCAAACGGGATGCATAATCTGCATAAACCTGACGCCCTTCCTTCGAAAGATGCACGCCGTCCTCCAGATATTCGTCTGCTGTTTCAGAGTTAATGCCACTTTCTTCAAATGCATTATAGAAAATTACATTTTCTGATTTATGCTGTTCGTATACATAACCACAGCCCCTTGCATAATTGATTAACGGACCATAACCATAATCAAGTGAATAACCGTCACCTACAAAAGCATCTGCATTGAAAATCTGACAATAATGAGGAGCAATCAACAGTATCTTTGCATTTGGAAAACTGTTTTGCAAAAGCTGCACTGCTGTCTCTAGCGCTCCGGTATAGGTGTGTACCTCGTCTACTGCTAAAGTTCCGCCACCTTCCAGATAACGGCTCTGCGGAATCTTAGCAAGGAAATCATTCACACCATACTCGATAACGAAATAATCCGTCTGGGAAAAATCACATTCATTCAGGATTTCCCCTGCACGGTAGCCATTGAAAATATCCTTGTTTATATTTCCGACAATTGCATTTACTACGCCAAGTAAAGAACGGGAATCCCATGTTGCAAAATTATACTGTTCATTCGGCAGAAGTGCCGCGGTTGTGCCACCCATGGCCATATTATATACTTTCGCATTACAATTATCAGAAATCAAAGATGCCACACCACCGTCTTCACGGTCGTTGTCCAGAATGCTATCTCCCATGAAAACAATCTGAATATCATATTCTTTATTTTCTTCGGCTGCCGGTTGCGTATCAGTACTTTGTTGATTCTCTGTTGATGCTGTTTCTGTAGATTGCTTTGGTTGTTCTACCACAACACCAGTCTGTGCTCCAATATCAACCATCTGCTGTACCGTCGTATTTCCTGTATTCTCCTGCATCGTTTCTTCCTGTGACGCAGATTCCGTACTTTTAATACTATTCCACTCTTCTTTCAGCTCCTGCACTGCCAGATAATTTTCTTCCTCTAATGCAAGTCGCTCTTTCTCAACCTTCAACTGCGCCTGGCCATACGCAATTTCAATAATCGCAAGCACACAGAACCCTATCATAACAGCCAACAATGCAATTCTTCCGTTGTAACGGCTCTTTTTCGTATGCTCTCTATGTTCCATCACGATCTTCCTCCTATCTTTTTAAATATATTACTTAGGTAATTGTAAAACTGTCTCCTATTCACTTTATAGAAATTGTACATAATTAACAAACCACCACATAATTCACTTAAAACATAGGCTTAATATGTTTTATTACATAATAACAATAACACATTTTTTCATTTTTTGCTCATCTTTCTTTGTATTTTAAAAAAACCTTTCGTTTTTCTTAAGAATTGATTGCTCGTATATTCTACGGAAACGCTTGTAACAGCCCCTTTTTATAGTATATAATAAATGCGTTATAAATATGTACAAAAGACGAAAGGATTGCCCGATATGTCATTCAAAAAAAGCAAAATACCGCCGATAAATTTATCTTTTTCAACTAATAAACAACGACATATTGAAATTCCGTTTTTGGATAAAATTATATTTTTTCTTTTCTTAATCGTTTTTTATGCTTTTGTTTTACTATACATAAAACCGGTAGATGGCATCAATGATGACTGGGGCATGTACAGCACTCTGTCCGGTGCCTATCTCGGCTATCCGGATGCTCATGTATTATTTTTCCTCTATCCGTTATCTTGGATTTTAAGTCGACTTTATATGCTTAACAGCTCCATCCCTTGGTTTGGTCTGTTTCAGCACAGTATTCATGTTGTTTGTATTTATCTGATATACCGTCGTATCTTGCAGATTTGGAAAAAGCATACGGACTTTGCACCTATTGTTTTACCGGCACTCACCTCTTTATTTACTTTGTTTTTCTTAGTGGATTTTAACGTTATCTGTGAGGCACAATACACCACTACCGCCGGTTTTGCTGCGGCTACTGCATTGTTTTATTTTACAACAACGAAATCAGATGACACACTTGTAACTTTTATAAAGGGAAATATTCCTACCTTTTTACTGGCATGGCTTGCTTTTAGTATGCGACAAAATATTCTGTATCTAATGTTACCAATGGCCGGAATGCTATGGCTTGCCAAATGGTTATTGTCTAATCATCGTTTTTATAAAGAATATATTTTGAAATTATTTGTATTTGCCGGTATCTTAGCATTTGGCATGGGTATTTTATTCGGTATTCACAAAATTGCTTATTCCGAACAACCATGGTCCGATTTTGTGAAAATCAATTATTATCGTGAAAGAGTGGGTGATTTCTATACTTGGCCGGAATACGAAGAATGCGCTTCACAGCTTTCCGAACTTGGTATTGACGAAGAAGAATACAGTTATATGCGAAGCGGAGCACCTTACATCGGTCACGGCATGACTCTGGAAGATTGGGAAAATATGCATGAGATAGCCAAAGAATGCTACGAAGAGCGTACCACTGTAAAATCACGTCTAAAAAACGTATTGACAGGAAGTATTACAGTCTTTCTTTATCAGGACGGTATGCAGCCTCTGAATTTGCTGGTTGCCTTTTTATTAGTATTTACTCCTTTGCTTATTTTATATCGCCGCAATTATATCGCACTGGCCGTCTATCTGTTTTATTTATTTGGTAGAACAGTAAGCTGGAGTTATGTTTTATTTGAAGGGCGTTTCCCTAAAAGAATCATTCAACCACTGATGTTTGCAGATTTTATGATTCTTTTGGCCATTCTGCTCGCCTTTAATATATTGAAACTAAAATCGTTAAAACCATACGCTATTGTTATGCCCTGTGTTTTAATTCTATCTGTGGTATCCGTTTTCTGTACCAAAACCGATATTGATACGGCCTATCATGCGAATCGGACAAACTGGGAAGGTTTGAAAGAATACTGTCGAAGTAATCCGGACAACTTCTATATCTGGACCTACAACAGCAATACACTTGACAACTATTGCGAATATCCTTTTGATACCAAGCAGGATACCTACAATAATTTCTTCTACACAAACTGGGGTGTTGTATGCAATCCGAACAGTAAGATCAAACTGGCCAAACACGACATCGAGAATTTTGGCGAAGACCTTGTAAATAGCGATACTGTTTATTTCATTTTTGAACAGGGATTATATTATGATGAGCATCCGGTTATTATGTATTTCAGACATACTTATGATGTGAGCTGCGAATTAACGGATAGCTTCTCAACCGGAGACTCCACTTATGAAGTCTATCAATTGAGGTAACTTTCTATTTATTGTTTATAATTTGTTGTTTTAATCCGACTTCTTAATTACTTACCCCGACTAAGCTTTCTTTTCCTTCGTTTAGTCGGGGTATTCTATACTTCCTCGCCCGACTATTTCTTGGTTTTCTTCGCTTAGTCGGGGTATTTCATTTACTGGTCTTCGTTTTTTACTCTTCTATTCACAAGTGTATATCGATATTCAAAATCTCTGCGGTTCTTCAGTGCCATATTGGAAAGAATCAATCCGGCAAAGAACGACTGAACTGCTGCGAGTCCAATAAAACCACAACAGAACAGAGTTGGAAACCGAAGTACCAATCCTGTTTCAAAATAGGAAATCAGAATCGGAATAAACATTGCCACAGCAATAATTGTTAACACCGCCGCACATAAACCGAAAAATCCGAATGGCTTGTAATCTCTATATAATTTCACAATCGTGCGTAGCACCTTAATACCATCCGAAACTGTATTTAACTTCGACTCACTTCCCTCCGGGCGGTCTCTGTAATCGACAATGACATTTTCAATCTGCATATTGTTGTAAACAGCATGAATCGTCATCTCTGTTTCAATTTCAAAACCGGTAGAAAGTACAGGGAATGTTTTGACAAATCCATAACTAAAAGCACGATAGCCGGTCATGATATCTTTAATATTACAGTTAAAAAGTTTATTGATGCTACTTCTGACAATACTATTGCCGAAATTGTGGAAAGGACGCTTATTCTCCGTAAAATAAGTGGAAGAAAGTCTATCACCAACTACCATATCCGCATTATGATTAAGCACCTTGTCTGCCATCTCTCTGGCATATTCCATCGGATATGTATCATCTCCGTCTACCATAATATAGCACTCTGCTTCTATTTCGCGAAACATACGACGAATTACATTTCCCTTACCCTGCATATATTCATAACGAATCTCTGCTCCGGCTTCTCTTGCCAGTTCTACCGTCCGATCCTTGGAATTGTTGTCATATACATAAATAACCGCTTCCGGTAATGCCTCCTTGGCATCCTTTACTACTTTGGCTATTGTTTTCTCCTCGTTATAACAAGGAATCAAAACTGCTATTTTATCCATTTGACTCTCTTACCTTTCCTTTTCTCTATTTATTATATCTAAATAATACATTAAAATCCCTGATAAATAAACTCTGCCGCACTAAATCCGGGGCCATAGTATCCTAATAAAATCACATAAAATAGCAACGCATACCAGATAATCCATCTTACCGGAAGCTTCAGTCCTGCTATTTTGTCACGCACAGACCCCCTCTTCTGTAACGCAGAAATAAACCACAATAACAACAGGGACACTATCATAATTCCCATTTCAATCCAATCCAGACCAAGACCCAACAATGCCCCGTTCCAAAGAATTTCCGGATTCCATGTTGTTACCGCACCTCTTAACATAGCAAAAGCATCCCCTACCGAATCGGCACGGAAGAACAAATCGCCGATACAGACAAGGAAAAAGGTTCGCAGTACACGCACTGCATTGATGCCTTTTCCTTTCGGATTGATATGAAGCTTGTCCATCGCCTTCGCACACGGTGGTTCAAGCAATTCTTCCATAACTATATAAAACCAATGAAGTAAGCCGGAACCAATAACAAATTTCCAGTCACCTCCATGCCATACACCGACCGTAAACCATAAAACAAACATTGCTGCAAACGTGGCATATTGCTTTCCTTTTTTCTTACCGAATTTCTCTTTCCATGCTTTATTCAAATTGGTAAAGAATCTAGAACGAAGAAGCGGATAGAAAACATAGTCCTTCATCCATACGCCAAGCGTAATATGCCATCTTCTCCAATATTCCGCAACACTCTTAGAAAAAAACGGGGTCTGGAAGTTCTCCGGCAATGTGATACCAAAGCTTTCCGACATACCGATGACAATATCCATGCAACCGGAAAAATCCGTGTATAACTGGAATGCATAACATATCGTCGCTACCCAGATAAATGCACCGGGGTAACTATCGTACTGCCCATAGACCGTATCAACCAACACACGAAGTCGCTCTGAGATAACAAGCTTCTTCAAAAGTCCCCAAAGCATTCTCTGTATACCTCTGGTTACTTTCCCATAATCAAACGCATGCGGTTCAAAAAATTGTTCTCCACATTCTCTGTATTTCAGAATCGGTCCTGATATAATCGTCGGAAAATACATTCCGTAAAGTGCCAATTTTCTAAAGTTTAACTGGGGTTGTGCGATACCATAATACACATCCACCACATAGCCAAGCAAGGAAAAAGTATAAAAGGATACGCCAAGCGGCACTAATAACGCAAAACCATTTAACAGCTTCTCCGTATGTCCGAACATACCGGCAATTCCGTTAACCGTATTGATACCAAAATTGATGTATTTCAGCGCCACCAAAATACCAACATTCACTGCAATCACAAAAAGCAACGCTATTCTCCGCTTCTTGGCATCTTCCGTCTCTGCCATCATACGCGTACCGCCATAACATACCGCCACCGAAACAAGCGGATACAAAATCAATATACCATTATCGGTAAGTAAATAATAGGCGATACTGCATAGCAAAAGAAACATCCACTGACATTTCTTCGGAATCAGATAATATATAATTAAAATTGCTGCAAAAAAACATAAAAAATAAAAAGAGGTAATACCCATTTCTTAATTCAATCCTAATAACTCATTTTTTCTATTCATATTATTTTATCATAGAAAAAGTATTTTGGCATTGACAATTTGTTAATTCTTTCTTAATACTGTAATTTTTTTGTTCTATTTTTCCAAATTGTGGTAAACTGCTTAATAGAAAGGAGTTTTAATCATGCTTTTTAATTCAGTATCATTCGGAATATTTTTGATTATTATATTTCTTTTATATTATTTAGTCCCTCATAAATATAGATGGGGCTTTTTACTCATTTCCAGTTATGCTTTTTATATGAATCTGCATCTCTGGTACGGTATTATGCTTTTCCTGACAACATTGCTAACCTATGGGCTTGCCCTTTCTTTGGAAAAAGCTGATAACGCAAAACAGAAGAAGACATCACTTTTGCTTGGTATTATTCCACTTGTTGCTATTTTGCTCTTTTTCAAAACAGCTAATCCCATTATCGGACAGCTCAATGATATGATTTCAGCAGGAAAGCTTACGATACAGCCGATTACGATGTCCATCCTGCTGCCTGCCGGTGTTTCTTTTTATTTTTTCCAATCTATGGGCTATTTAATAGATGTTTATAAAGGAAAAATCAAAGCAGAGAAACATTTTGGTTATTATGCCTTATTTGTTTCCTTTTTCCCACAGTTGTTAGCAGGTCCAATTGGAAGAGCAGATTCTCTGCTTCCCCAGTATAAAAAGGAAAGACCTTTTGTATATGACAATGTGACCTATGGTCTGAAGCTAATGGCATGGGGCTATTTCAAAAAACTGGTGATTGCCGACGTTTTTGCTGTGACTGTCAATAAACTTTTTGACAACGTAGAAAGCTATGTCGGACTTGCTTTTATCATTGTTACTTTGATGTTTGCCATTGAAATCTACTGCGATTTTTCCGGTTATTCCGATATTGCTATCGGTTGCGCCAAATTATTCGGCATTGATTTAATGACAAACTTCAAAAGCCCATATTATTCCTTCTCGATTAAAGAGTTCTGGAGCCGCTGGCATATTTCTCTATCCACTTGGTTCCGGGATTATGTATATATTCCACTTGGCGGTAATCGGGTTCCCAAGTGGCGCAATTGCCTGAATCTGTTTATTACTTTCTTAGTAAGCGGTTTCTGGCACGGCAGCAGTCTCACCTATATTATCTGGGGCGGTTTGCACGGATTGTTGCAAATAATTGAAAATTTAATTTACCCAAAAGGAAAAGAACGCAAGAAACATTTCTGGCAACTCCCTGTTACATTTCTGCTGATATGTTTTACTTGGATTTTCTTCCGGGCAAATAGCTTTGAAGATGCGATATGGATAATCAGCCGTCTCTTCTGGGAGATTTCTGATCCGGCAAATTACTTGAAAACAGCCGGTATTTGTCTTGGTTTAAGCCCATTAGCAGGCTTTGGCATGTGCTTATCCGTTGTAATACTTGGCATTTACGATTATTTTTCTTTGAAATACGATGTCATCAAGGAAATATCAAACCAGAAATGCCTTATCAGATGGCCAATATACATTTTATTACTTGTTGTAATTGCTCTCTTCTCTGAAAAAGGAGTGGCAACCGAATTTATTTATTTCCAGTTCTAGTTTGAAAGGACAATTGATATGAAACAAAAAAGATTAGACGTTTTACGATTTGCGCTAAAATGTATTCTGATTCCGTCTGTTGCCGCATTCATCATTTTTGCTCTCAACAAGCCCTATCAGAAATACGATGAACAAAAATATATGGATATTGTAAAGTTTGATACTTTAGGCAGAGAATATTGGGAAATCCATGTCGGAAACTTAGGAAGCTCTCATGGTGCTTATAATTTTAACTATGATGCCATTTCACAATACGGTTATATCTGCTTTAATTTTGCAAACACCAGCCAGTCCTATGACTATGACTATGCTATTTTGCAGGAATATGGACAATACATGACTCCAAACAGTGTCATGTTCATTCCGGTATCCTATTTTTCCTTTAATAACGAGGTCGTAAATGACACGGAAAAACAGGCAATGACAGTGCGTTATTACCATTTTCTCTCACCGGAAAATATTCCGAATTATGACCCTTATGTTGATTTAGTTACAAACAGATTACCAATTCTGTCTGCCGGGGAAGAATTATTCAAAATATTACCGGATTTGAAATTATCATTGATTGCCCATGCTGCAGACGACGGCAACAATATAGAAGAGTTTGCCAACAAAGCACAAGCCCGTTACAGCAGACACTTTGATAACAAAGAGGAATATTTCATGCCGGAACGCATAGAAGAATTGTACGCAATTATTGAATATTGTCAGGCAAATGAAATAACTCCTGTCTTAATCACCACACCATTCTCGCATTATTATACGGATTTGGTATCGGATGAATTCTTACAGGAGTTTCACGATACAGTCACTACTATTGCAACTGACACAGGTGTTAATTATTATGATTATTCCCATGATGAACGTTTCCGCGACAATCTGGATTACTTTTCAGATTCAGACCACTTAAACGAACAGGGTGCTCAATATTTCATGCAGGTTCTTATGGAAGAAATTACGGAACTAGACCGTTTCTTCTGATGAAAAATCAAGTGTCATAACCGCTTTCTTTTCAACGTGTCTGTCCGGTAACAAATAGAAATCTTTGGCTGATTCTTCACCGATTTCTGCTGTTACCTCTTCCTGCAACGTAATACCCGGATGGAAGAGTATTTCCAAAACTCTTCCATCTTTTTTTGCCTTCGCTGCCACCTTAGGGAATAATCTGACAATTCTATCATAATCCATATGCCCGCTCATAATCAGTCCCCAAAGATACATCTGCTCCATGGAATGCGCTTTGGCATATCTATCCGCTTTATAAGAATAAAGAGAAAGCAATCGATTTTTCACAAAGTTTATCGGACGATAGGTCTTCCACAAGGAAACCTCTGATACAAACGCACCTAATACTTCTTTGGAATTTCTGATATATTCTACTTCATATTTTTCTTCTTCAATCACTTCTGTCATAGCATCCCATATAACCGGAATCATATGCGCATGCTGGTGACTGTCAATTCGGATTCCCTTCTGCGCGCAAGGAATATTGTGCTGTTTTGCAAGCGCTATACACTGCTCCACTTCGTTCTGCACAATCGCAATCTGTGCCTTAATTTCCTTCTTCAACTGCTCTTTTGCCGCTTTACGTTTCCACGGTAAATAAGACAACTTAAACAAACCGCCCCAAGAAAGTCCAATCAAATCACTATCTGCTTTTGCAAGTAGCGGCACTTCTCCTGCTCCGGCAAGACACTTTCCTTCCACAAAATCCATATGCACCGACATCACCGGCAAAAAAGGAAGTGCCGGAATCACTTCGTGAAGCAATTCCATACACTCCTGAAAACATGACATATTCGGTACAATACTGATACTATCTAATTTTCCTGCTTTCATACACTCCAACATATCCTGTGATGTATGAAGTGTAAGCGCATAATCATCTGCATGAATATCCAGTCTATACATTGTTAATCAACCTTTTTCTTTCATTCACTTTCTTTCACTTCTTCCTGCTTCATTTGCCCGGAATCTTCTTTCCACACAAACGTATCAATAATATAACGAGGACGTTTCTTCGTCTCCATATAAATCTTACCAATATATTCTCCGATAATACCAAGCGAAAACAAGGTAATACCGCCCATAATCAAAGAAACAATCAGGCTGGTTGTATAACCCGGTACATTATTTCCCTGTAACCAGTCCACTAAACTGATAATACACATAATAATACTGAATACGCAAACGCCAAATCCAAGTGCCGCAATCATGCGAAGCGGTCTGACACTCATGGAAGTAATACCATCCATTGCTAAGGTCATCATTTTGCTCAAAGTATATTTAGACTGACCTGCTTCTCGTTCTTTTACATCAAAATAAACTACATCAGAAGCAAACCCCATCGTCGGAATTAATCCGCGAAGAAACAAATTCGTTTCCTGATATTCAGAAAGGGCATCCAGCGCTTTCTTAGACATCAATCGATAATCCGCATGGTTCGTAATTACTTTACTGCCAAGTAAATGCATCAGCTTATAATATGCCGTTGCCGTCCCCTTCTTGAAAACACCATCAGAATGTCTGTCATTGCGCACACCATAAACCACTTCGCTGCCTGCCATGTAGCTTGCCAAGAACTTGTCTAATGCTTCAATATCCTGCTGTAAATCCGCATCAATTGTCACCACAACATCCGCATACTTTCTCGCCATCATCATACCCGCGAGAATCGCACTCTGGTGTCCGTAATTGCCTGCCAGACTCACTACAGAGAAAATGGAATCTTTCGCCGCAATCTCGTGCAGAAGACGTAACGTTTTGTCTTTGCTTCCATCGTTTACAAACATAACCTTACTGCCTTCTAAAATACGTTCCTCCTGTATCATCCTACGCAGCTTATCACTCATAACCTGCGCTGATTTCTCTATAATTTCTTCCTCATTGTAACAAGGAACTACCAGATACAATACCGGTATCGCTCTTTCCTCCATCATAACTGCTCCTTACACCTTATAGTACTCACGATACCATGCAACAAACTTGCTAAGACCTTCTTCAATTGTGGTATCCGGTTTAAAATCATAATCCTTCATCAAATCACTGACATCTGCATATGTCTGGTAAACATCCCCCGGCTGCATTGGCAGAAATTCTTTGACCGCTGTCTTACCAAGACACTTCTCCAATGTTTCAATGTAATCCATCAATTTCTCCGGTTTGTTATTACCGATATTGTAAACTTTATAGCTTGCTCCTTTGGCATTTTCTGCCGGTGGATTACACAAAATATTCTCCACACCTTTTACAATATCATCAATATAAGTAAAATCGCGATACATATCGCCATTGTTATAAATCTGAATCGGCTCACCCGCCATAATTTTCTTTGTAAATTTGAAATATGCCATATCCGGTCTTCCAAAAGGACCATAAACGGTAAAGAAACGAAGCCCGGTTACCGGAATATTATATAATTTACTGTACGCATGCGCCATCAGTTCATTTGATTTCTTAGTAGCAGCATACAAACTTACCGGTTCATCCACCTTATCTTCCGTAGAAAAAGGTATCTTCTCGTTGCCACCATAAACAGAACTGGAAGAAGCATACACCAGATGCTCTACCGGAAAAAAGCGACAACACTCCAAAATATGAAAAAATCCCATCATATTAGACTGCATATAAGCCCCCGGATTATCAATACTGTAGCGCACACCTGCCTGTGCTCCCAAATTCACAACGATTTCCGGATGATGCTCCTGAAGCAGCGAAAAAACATCACCTTTATCACCCAAATCGCCTTTGATAAAGGTAAAATTATTATATTTTTCCAAAATTGCCAGACGGTTCTCTTTTAAACTGACCTCATAATAATCATTCATATTATCAAATCCGATGACTTTTGCCCCTTTTTCTAACAGGCTTTTGGATAAGTGAAAACCAATAAATCCGGCTCCTCCGGTAATCAGATAAGTTTTACTTGTATCTAATGGGTTCATATCGCCCTCCGTAATCGTTTCTTTTTCAATAAGCTTGCTATGGATAAACTTATTTAGCAGGTCTTCCTATACTATAATATTCTACTCCTGCATCCTTCATTTCCTGTACATGGAAAAGATTTCTTCCGTCATATACTAACGGAATACTCATTAATTCCTTAAACTTTGTTACCGGAATTGCTTTAATCTCGCCCCACTCCGTAAAGACAAAACAAATATTTGCACCCTGCAATGCCTCTTCCGGTGTAGCAACATAGTGGATAGAGCCCTTTGCAAACTCTCCCTCCGGATATGTCTTTTTGAAATTATCGGCGGCAATCGGATCGTATGCGTAAATATCTGCACCGTGTTCTAACAATAATTTTACATTATCCAATGATGGCGCTTCTCTTAAATCATCGGTTCCTGCTTTAAATGCCAAGCCCAAAACTGCCACACGCAGATTCTGGAATGTAATCATACGGTTGCTTGCTTTTTTAAACAACTTCGTCTTCTGTTCCGCATTTACATCCACTGCTGCCTCTACGGTACGAAGTGTATAACCATGCTGTTTTGCAATATATTTCAGTGCTTTGGTGTCTTTCGGGAAACAGCTTCCGCCATAACCAATACCTGCATTCAGGAATCTTGCACCAATACGGGAATCATAACTCATCCCCTCTGCAACGGCATCAATATCTGCTCCTACTAATTCACACAGATTCGCAATGTCATTCATATAAGAAATTTTAAGCGCAAGAAAATCGTTGCAGGCATATTTAATCATCTCCGCAGAACGTCTGTTAACCGATACAATCGGAAGATTAAATGGTTCATAAATCTTCTTCAAGGTTTCTTCTGCTTCTTTGCTCTCTGTTCCGATAATAATTCTTGCCGCATGAAGCGTATCGTGTACAGCCGAACCCTGGGCAAGGAATTCCGGATTGGAAGCTACTTCTACCTTCACATCTCTGACCAGAAAATCATGAATAAACTGCTCCACTTTATCATTGGTTCCTACCGGAACAGTAGATTTCACAACAACAAGACAATCCCTTTCCACCGATTCTGCAATCTGTCTCGAAACGGTTGCAATATAACTTAAATTCGCAGAACCATCCGGCTGTTCCGGTGTTCCCACACCGATAAAAATAGCCTCTGCATCTTTATAAGCACTTTGATAATCGGTTGTGTAATGAAGTCTTCCGGCTGCATTATTTTTCTGCATCAACTCTTCCAGACCTTCTTCATAAATCGGTGTCACACCGGATTCCATCAATTTTACTTTCTTCTCATCTACATCCACACAAGTAACATCATGTCCTTTTTCTGCAAAACAAACACCTGCTACCAATCCTACGTATCCTGTTCCTGCAACTGCTATTTTCATGTTCTTATCCTTTTCCTTTCTCTTTTGCCCGATGATATTATCTATATCTTGGCACAATCTCGGTTATCAACCAATTTAAAGCTTCTCTTTGCTTATTATCTTCTGAAGTTTTCGAACTGCTTTTGCAAAAAAAGTTGGTCCATGATAACTTCTTGCTTTCTCTTCATCAAATAATCCCTGCAAATCCGACTGGCTATTCACATAATCCCACCAAAGATTTCCAAGGTTTGTATCATATCGTTTCCAAGGCTTATCTCCTGCATAATGAATGATGACAGGGTGTTCCATTGCCTCCTTGCATTCTTCTTTCGTGAAAATTCCTTCACTGACAAACGTGTCATAATCTTGCTTACCCATATAAGCAAGCATATTATACTTCGGCGGAAGATAATAAATTGCATTCTGACAGGTAATATTCAAAATATCCTGATCTTGATAATACAACTTCTCTTTTGCCCAGTTATCCCATTGTTCCTCTAACTTTTGCTCTCTTATCTTCGCCAGATTCATCATGGTTACACCTGCATTGATGTACTTACCCTTCATACCTTTCAGATAGTTCCAATAAGGTCTGTCACTGTTCCAATCCCATTTATCTGACAGATTCACAGCACCCTTAACGGCTGCCAATACCTCATGCTCCATCGGTGCATTCCAAATACCTGTCAAATCATTTCTAAAAAGTACATCAACATCGACATATATAATACGTTCTATCTCAGGGAGTAAGCGATGCAGCATTAAACGCAGATATGTTCCGGTAGAAATCCCTCTGACCTGATACGAATCTTCATAAGGATTCTCTACCACTTTCATCGTCAGTACCGAATCTCTGTCACGCGACGCAATGATTTTTTGCAAACATCCCTCTACATCGGCTGCTGCTTTCGTACAGACACAGTAAATATCATAGTGTACTTCTTTCTTCCTGCCAGAATCCAATAACGATGCAACCGCTACTAATATTTGATTTACCAGATTTTCATCGAAACAAAAAGCTATTTTAATCTGCACCATTGACTCCTGTCTACTTTTTCTATCCTATTTTTTCCTATGGTTCATCCCTCGCTCCTTGTGACATACTATAAACTGCTCGGCACAAAAAGTATTGGACAATTTATCACGATATTTTACACAATTTTCTACATACATTATACTCTTCTCACAGATTTCTTCAAGTGCTTCCACACCCCAGCCATCTGCAACGATTCCGAGCTTTTCTTTGGCAATATAAGCAGCATTATACGGAACAGATGTGGTAATAACCGGAGTTCCTGCAGCAATACTCTCTGTAATGGATACCATATTATTGTCTTTGCTTGTAGAAACAAGTAATGCCTTAGAATCCGCTACCATGGGAAGTAGCTGTTCGTGATTCATCTTACCGCAGAAAATAACCGCATTCTCCAACTGTCTCATCTTCACAAGCTGCCGCAATTCCTCTTCCAATTCTCCCTGCCCGATAATGTACAGCTTATAATCGGAATATCCTTTTTTATAAAATGCGTCAAAGGTCTGTATTGTCTTATCAATCCGTTTTCTTTCAATTAACTGCGATACAACAACAAACTGATTTTTTACACTATTATCATGCGCTACCCCTAGCATTCCATTCAGCTTCGTCATATTAACCCCATGATCAATTATCGTAGCAGACACATTCTTAGAAAATGCACCAATGAAAGTCTCTGCTGCTTCGGAACGAGGCACCACCAATGCCTTCTGCATAAAAAGTCTCGCCACTATATGATACCATACTTTTGATGGAATTTGGTGCATCATATTATTATGTTTTGCAAGTTCATGCCAAATAATTGTTTTTTCCGGACAGATGCGTGTTGCCGTATAAGACCATGTAGAAAACATTTCGCTGGAAATAATCAAATCATATTCCGGATGTTGTTTCAAATAACCTCTCAATCTCGGCATATAAGGAAAGCAACGCGGCATAAAAAGCTTGTGCCAGATAGTTTCCATCCAAATCACCGGAAAATGATATTTCTCTTCTTCCGTTGGTTTATAATCCTGCGCCGCGAGAAGGGTTACCTCATGTCCTTTTTCCAAAAAACCAAGGCACAGAGTATAAATCATCGTATCCTTAATCGACTTCACCTTCGGAATCTGATTCGTTTCCGCCGTATATAAAATTGGATTAATGATCAGTACACGACTCATAAATTATATCACCTCATCTAGATTACTTTTTCTAACCAATCTTTGATTTCGCCGCCTTTAGAAAAGCATCTGCTATCTGTTCTACCCGATTTTTCTCACGCAGCTTACTTCCTTCTACACTGATTTTCTGACTAAGTTCGGGATTGTCTGCTAGCTTCTCCATCGCTTCTGCAAGTGCATCCACATCACCTACCGGTACTAGGAATCCATTTTTCCCATCTTCAATATAAGCTTTCGAACCGCCAATCGGACAATCCGTTGCCACTACCGGAACCCCTAACGCAATCGCTTCTAACATGGAATTGGAAATCCCCTCGTAGTCAGAAGACAATACAAACATAGCAGCAGAATTGATTTCTTCTTTCACTCGATTGGAAAAACCAATAAAATTGACATCCTCGTCAATTCCTAGTTGTGCAGCCAGTTCTCGCAATTCCGTTTCCAATTCTCCTTTTCCATATAAATGAAGCGTATATTCCGGATGTTTTGACACAAATCTTGCAAATGCCTGCAACAATAACTTGTGATTTTTCTGTGGCTCAAGACGACCTACTGCAACCACCTTTTTCTCTCGCTCTCCTATATGTGGCTGTAAATCCCCTATATCAATGGGGTTGGGTATAACAATTGACTTCTTCCGGATTCCCTTCGGAAAGCTTTCTATGGCATCCTGTGTCTGGCACACAATGACATCAGCAAACCGATAGAAAAAGTCGCGGATTTTCGGATGGTCATAGCGATTCGGGTCATTACGCTCGGATACTAAAAACGTATGATTTTTCCGCATTCCCCAAGTTGCAACCACCGAGAAAACAGCACCCATAACACTAAATGCCCAAATCTGACAATTCGGATTCTGCTTATAATACAGCCGCATTTTCTTAATCCGATCCAATCTGGCGCTTAATTTTCCACCGGAAGGATTTCCGACCGTTACTACTTCTATTTTTTCATCCAGCTCATACGCTCTCTGATTTCCCGCAAACAATAAAATTGCCGTTTCGATATTTCTTTTGGCATATTCATTTGCCAGATAAGCTACCACTCTTTCCGTTCCGCCACCCGGCATATCCGGAATTACAAATACAATTTTATTTTCCATACTTATCCTCACTTCTGCGCACGTTTTTCTTGCCCTTTCTTCCAAAAACAGATAGAATCAAAAGGTGAAACGTTAAATTACCTAAAAATATAAGGAGAAGATTATGTCCGTTCACCCGTTTTTAAGTATTATTATTCCCGTTTATAACGTAGAAGAATATCTTCCAACCTGCCTTGACAGTATATTACAGCAGGAATTTACCGATTATGAAATCATTCTGGTAGACGACGGCTCCAAGGATGACAGTGGTGTCATATGTGATTCATATGCTCAAAAACACGCTCATATCCACTGTATCCATCAAGCAAACGGAGGACATACCGCCGCAAGACAAGCCGGTTTTCTTGCAAGTAAGGGAACTTACGTTGCTTTTGCTGACAGCGATGATTGGGTCACTCCGGATATGTATACCCAAATGTGTCAAGCAGCACAAACAACCAATGCAGATATCATTCACTGTGATTTCATTGCTGCCATGCCGGACAAACAGAAAAAGTGCAGTATTCCCTTCGCTTCCGGTCTGTATGACAAAGAGAGGCTTATCGAAACCGTATATCCCAAAATGATTTACTTCGGTACCTATTTTACTTTCGGTGCCGCTCCGAATCTTTGGAATAAACTTTTCAAACGTGAATTATTGGAACAGGCGTTATTTCAAGTTCCTCACGATATCATTGTCGGCGAGGATGGATTAATCACTTATTTCTGTATGTTGGCTGCTGACTCCATTTATTTTACAAACGAAGCATATTACTATTACCGCAGTCTTGGTACCTCGCTCTGTCATAACATGAACACGCAGCGTCTTTCTGAGAATCATATTATGTTTGAAACCTACGACAAACTCATTGATAAAAACCGCTATCCGATGTTAGAAAAGCAGTTACACTATTTCTTTGTTTATCAGAGCCTGTTAACGATCGTTCCGATTTTTCAAACTCTTTTACAAAGGAAAGAGTTGTCTGCACCCGAAATCCGCAAACTATTTTTGTCCGAGTGTAAAAATTCTTATATAAAAGAAGCCTTTTCCCATGTAAAAATCGGTGATATCAAAGGGTCTCGCAATAAACTTTATGCCTTTTGTATTCGCCATAAATTATATCGTATATTTACATGGTTCATAAACTAATATTTCTGCCTTTATCATAGGACTGTTAATAGGCAGAAATCCAACAAATATAATCATCAATATAAATTTCATTTCCATCACAATCGAAGAATTGTATGGTTTTCACTCCATTTACAGGTGCATCCAGAACAAATCCGGCTTTGCTGTTACCGATACCGCCAAACTGCGGCACTTCCTGTAAGACGTTACCACCGTCATCCAATAAACGAATTTGATAAGGAGTACCTGTAATCCGATTCGGTCTGTGTATCCAGACTTCTATCAGATTCTCAGACGGCATCCCCTCCTCCAATGTATAAGAAGAACGATATCCATCTTCCATCATACCGAGATTCGTTCCCTTGGATTCTTCAAAAAAAGTTTCTTCTCCGACTTGATATACGGTTATATTTTTACTATAAGACCACCAATCGCCCCTCACCGGAACAAAAAAGGAATCTCTGTTGATTATCTCTTTTGTTTCTGCCCAACTCACATTCAGATTCCCTGCATAAACGCGACTATCGGAAATCTCTACCTCACCAAGTCCACCCAAATTCAATCGCGGACTGGTAATGCAAAATGCCACCAAAAGACACAATATACCAACACACTGACTAACATTTCCTACTTTGCCGAATAACCCTTCATTGCTCGACTGCTGTTCCTGCTTCGCCCAACCCATATCAGATACATAGGAAATTCCAAGCATAAGCAGAAGTAAACCTGCCACATCGCAGAAAATCTCATATTTATTCCCCATTTGCGCATAAGATGCCAAGAAGGCTTCCACCCAGGAATCTGCCACCACCTTTGTTGTTACCCGGTAAAAGGCTACCGTAATTGCCAGAAAAAGGAGCATAGTGTACAGGTTCATCCATTTTTCATCCACTTGTTCCTTTCGAAGCTTGGGTAGCACAAGTTTACAAATAAAGCCCGTCAACAGCAGAACTACAACAACACTTGCAATGACTCCGAATACTGCACCAAATCTTGTAATATATTCTCCCATCCAGAGGCATAGATAACTTACAATATCCATGAAAATTTTGCTAAAAAGCTTCAGCAAATAACTAATCTGACCTAATTGTTCTGCGCGAATCCAGTTTCCGCCATCTCCACTTCCGCCAAAGGAATATAAAATCTGCAAAAGTGCTGCACCTGACATACTAAAAGCGTATACTTTCCGGCGTTTGTCCACCTGCGTCCAAAAAAGGAACAAATAAAGAAGCATAAAAGGTAATATCACCGCATAAGCCCCTTTGGACAAACAAATAAGTGCTGCAAGTCCTGTCAAGCACAAAAATTCTGCTTTGTTCCACATTTTCATATCTGAAAGCAGAAACAACAAAAGCAACAAAATTCCCCAATAAGGAAAGTTAGTAAAGTATAAAGTTTCCGGATGAAAGCATACTGCCATCACCAACATACAAAATACAACACGTAACGACAGCGACATATATTTTTTGAACGGATAAAGGCAAAAGAATGCCCACATCATACTACACAGAACACAAGCCGTTATCTGCATAAAATAAAGTGCATCCGCCGCCGGCATGCGCAAAATCTTGATAAAAAGAAGCGTAATCAGCCTCGGAAACAATGGCAGATATCCTGCATCCGTTATCAGAAGATTACTCAGAAAACTTTCTTCTCTGGCAAACTTCATGAAATTTGTTACCGCCTCTGCATAAGTCGGCTCCAACATGACAGAACTGTCATAAATATAGTAAATTGCAAGAAACATGACTGTTAAAATGGCAAAAACACCATAACAGCTTATTTTGCTTTCTTCTTTTCCTATTAAAAGAAAACATAACACTGCCATTCCCAATACAACAAATCCATAACAAATAAGTCGCAAATGGTATTCTCCACTTATGATATGATAATCGTATTTCTGGAATAAAGTCATTCCGTTGCCATTACCATTTACGATGGTTTCTCCAAAACCGTAATAATCCGCACCGCAAACAAGGAACACGGTGTCCTCTGACACATTTTCTGTGGTTATAATCAGATTCGCCACTCCCTCATTCAGCTTCGTAAAATCAAGCGGCACCGGAATATAACTACCTTCCTCTAATAACCCGTCCAATAACTTCTGCATGGATGCCAAATCCTGTATCGTCACTTTCGTTTCGTCAAGAATTATCTGATTCTGCTCTAACCGAAATAGAATTTCACCACCATTGAGTGAAACCAAATCAAACATAAGAGAATATTCTCCCTGTCTCCAATCCATCTCTTCCGTTATCATGAGAGGTTGTTTGATTTCGATTCCGTCATGCAGCGAAAACGTATATTTCTCTCCATCATCACTCACAACCGTTCGCGGTTCTCCATGCATACAATAACGTGATAAAGACAACAGAAACAAAACAAAAAACACCATTAAAACAATATATTCTGTTTTCCACCTCTTTAGGGGCAAAATTGTTGCCATAAAACAATCCCTCTTATTGCTTATTTCATCAGTCTGTTAATATTTGATTTACTAAGTCCATCAATCACTTATCTTATAATCCACTTCTGCGCGTCCGTCTGTTCATAGTCTTCCAGATAAACCTGATTTGTTTCTCCATCATACGCCAATGCCATGCCATTAAGCACAATATAATAGCAATCTTCTCCCGCAGACACTACAATCCATTCTGCATCTGCTTTTAACTCAAAATCATAAAACATATTCATACTGTCATCCATATAGGTTGTCAGTCGATTATTCTCTTCCGGCAAAACAGCGAGCACCTGTTCCGAATCACGAAAACGGAATGATTTTCTTTTTTCCTGCTCTGCAATTGCTATCTTCTGCGATATCTCATTGCCAACAGGCACTGTCTTAACCTCTCCGTCCTGCTCTGCCAGCGCCAAATCCTCTGCCAGATAAGGTGATACCGTATAATAACCATTTGCTATGTCTGCCTCCTCTATTTGATTAAGATGATAAAATTGGTCTCTTGCATCCTCACCATCATTTAACGCAATGGTTCTTGCAAACAAATTGGTTCTGCTAAATCCAAACAACAACATCACCCACACAAGAACAGCAACAATCGTCATAACACGCGGTTTAACAATAGTTCTTACCTCCAGACGACGCACGAAATCCAACCAGCCTTTCACTGCATATGGAATGATTATAACAAAATACGGAATTGTGTAAGAGCTACTGGATTCCCAGAAGAAATGAAAGATATAGCCACCCACAAAAATAACCGCACCAAATAATTCATACAAATTTTTACTACGCCAATGTAGTACAATATAACACAACACACCAAGCAAAATCAGTGTCTGCATATAATTCAACCAAACAGATAACCCAACACTTGCCTTCCCACTTATAATACTTTCTGTCCAATCAGACATTCCAAGATCCGTCTGTCTGTTTTCATTCAACACCATACCAATAAAAGTCGGATCATTCCACTGAAACGCATTCTTCCTCGCAAAAAACGGAATCCCTTGATCCAATGGATTTTCTGACATTCTTGTCAGTATTTTCTTAATATCCGCAATCGATGCTTCTGTTATTTTCTCTGTATCATAATTATACTTTACAAACACATCACCGATATAGCCGCTATAATGTCCAGGACCAAGCGGTGTTTCCTGCAGTCCCATAACAATCCATGACACCATTACTTCTCCTTCCGGAGTTTCATAACCGGTCAGATTTTCCACATAACTATAAACGGCATTATTGCAACATTCCACGCCCAAAATCATAAGGCCAATAAATAACAAAGAACGCAATTTATTTTTCCAGCCAGATGTGACAATCATGTCATATATTAAGAAACAAGCAATTGCCACCAGATAAATCAAGCAGTTCATCTTAAACACTGTCGCAATCCCTATGCAAAGAGCCGCTGCTATCATATAACGATATTTTCTTGTCTCTAAATATTTAACCGCCCAAAAAACAGCAGCTAAAGAACATGCCATTCCAAGCAAAATACCATATAAATATGTGACATAAAAAAAGATAGGCACCCAGACAGCAATGCCAAGATAAACCAATGCCTGTACCTTTTCATCTTCTTTCCAATAAAATTTTGCAAGCTTAGCCAATAAATAATAAACAAGTAACAGTGCTGCCACATTCACAAGCTGCAACCCAATGAAATTATCGACACCAAGAAAAAATGATAAAAAATAATAAAACAAAACAATTCCTGCCTGATAAGGATAACGGAACAAATAACCGCCTTCTGCATAACCCGAAAAATCATTTTCACGCCACTGCATAGCAAGCGCATATATTTTGGCAGGATCCGATCCCGCTTCTAACTGTGTTACAATAATCCAAAGAAAACCCGCTGTGCCTACCACAATTGCGAAAACTTTCATCAGCTTGGGCGTTGTTATCTTCTCTAAGTAACCGTTCCATTTTTCCTGCTGTTTTGCCTTCTGCCAGAGTTTGCGCATACACACCATGGCTGCTACAAACAACACAAATACAATCAAATGCTTTATAGGAGAATCCGCAATATTTAGCGTTCTATCTTGTAAACTGCCGTCTTCTCTGGTAATCACACCAATAAAGCTTGTACTAAACATACTTTGCAGACATAATCCCAATACAATCAGACCAAAAATAATACGAATTCCGTAATTAACAATATTATAAAAACACTTCTGTAATTTCATATTTTCCTCCATCTCGAAGCATTTATGCCGAGAAACGCGAGCAGAATTTCCAATTCAGACCTGCGCAAACGCAAAATAAGGTAAAATCCTACTAGGAATTTTACCTTATTTTCCGCTAATATACAATGCCTGTTTGGTTTTATCACCTCATACATACCCTAAAAATCATTCTTTCCAAAACTGTCGTAACAACTCCTCCACATCCCGTTCTGATAGAGCATATTTTTCAAGAAGCTTAGCTTTTACAAACTCCTTCGACTGATTCATTTCCTGCAAAATCTCGATAGTAGCCTGCCACCGACCTTCTTCTCTCATTGTTCTCCTGAATTTCTCTTCATCAAACTCTTCCAACAGCATTCCCAGCACCTCCGCACGATACTTTCCTAAAAATTCTTTTAATATCTTGTTTTCTATACAATAATCAATTGCCTTATTCAAAGCCAGTTTCCTATCTCTATCCTGTTTTGCAAATTCTCTAGAGATTTCCACGAATTTCGCATACCTTGTCCTCCCTTTTTGGCAGGAATCGAATATGCAACTGTTTGCAACCAACCTAAAGAAACTATCTTTGTTTTTGCACGTTCCTGCCATATTTTGTTGTACGAAAGAAAAATCTGACAGAAACTGTCATGAATGTGCGAACTGCACACCTTTATGAATTTCTTTGATGGATATATTATAATCTGTATTTGTTTTAATGTCAACGCTCATCCGCTTTATCGTCTGATAATTTGAATTGAAAATGAGAAAAGGATGGCATAAAAACCACCCTCTTCTCGATATGAGTATTTTAATTATGTAGGGATTATTATTTTAGTCCAATACCTACCGTTTTCTACCGCACCATCCATGATTCCACCGTACTTTTTCACGATTTCCTCTATACTGTTTAAACCAATACCGTGCTTTGCACCTAACTTTCCTTCCGGTCTTGCTTTTGCCTTAAACATCTTACCTTCATGGCTATTCTCTACTTGAATAACAACATGTTCAAAATCCTTTGACAATGCAACTCGACAGAAAACCTCTTTGGGTTCTGACACTTTACTTTCTGCAATAATCGCATTATCTAACAGATTACCCATCATTGTGATTAAATCTAAATCTTCAATCATATCCAATTTCAATGGTTCTATTATATTTAAATCCAACTTGATACCTTTTTCTTCTGCAAAACCTATTTTTTCCAACAATAACGCGTTTAATATTTTGTTACCACAATATTCTTTATCTGTAACTTTTCCAATTGAAATATCAAAACGCTCTACCAGTTTTTGTATTTCTTCTGAATTCTCTGATTGTGACAAGGCTGCCATTGTCCTTATAACATGCTTCATATCATGAACCAGAACATCATATGCATCATGCTGCTCCTCCATGTTCTGATAATGCTTCTTCTCAATCGCATCCCGCTCCATACGCAGTTTAAGTTCTTCTTTTTCTAATACCACTTTTGAAAATTCTCTTATAAAGTAAAGCACCATAACGGATACAACAATTATAATTCCATTGCCGCCGACAAATAATATATTTCCCAACCACAATTCACTTTTTACTACTTCTAAACTACTAACACATACTTGTAGAATAGAAAATAACGTCGGTATAACAATCATTGCAGGATAACTGTCAGTAACATACGCTTTCTCTGCAGAGCCAAAACCTTTCATTATTGGTATACACAAAATTCCTTGAATAAGAATTGTAAGTGCTGTCGCAAACGGTACTTCAACCAAGAACTCAACTATGCCATAAATCGATAATCCTATTACCCAATAAGTTAATGTATAGTATAGAATCGTTTTCTTATCTTTTTCAAACAAATCCAGTCCCAACAGTACCAGCAACAAAATGCTCAATAACAAAAACACTATTTTGTTCGGTATAAAACTAATGGCATACAAAAGTGCAGAAGCAACTATAATAGATGCACCAAGTCTCATTTTACCTTTTTCTTGGGTTCCTATCAGACTTTTACCCCAAAAGTAGAAAAGAACCCCCGCCAATACATAAGTTAAAAGCTGTACTCCATAAATTAAATACGACATATTACCTCGCTTTGATTCCGTGTTTTATTTATTTTTTAACCTTGTAATATGGTCGTATCCGAAACACCATACCCACATCTATAATTGCATATAAATCCCAAAAATGTCTCTCATTTGCTCGAATCATGTATTTTTCGTATCGAATACAGGTTTTTAGGCAAAATATTGTGATTTTTTTCTCACTTTTTGTCGCTAAGTATCAAAATAACGCGATTGAAGCAAAAAAAAGTGATTTTCCTCCCTTCTTTTCTAAGATAAATGAGAATTATATTTCATTTTTTAGATAGGATGAGGATAAAAATGACTTATCTCATGGACAAAATACAAACTGAATATGGATATTCGGACTATCAGATTAGATTGATACGGTTTACTTTCACCGCAGTTCTATATGATATAAGTAAAGTTTTCCTTTTTGCAATATACTTCTATCTTACAGGAAAACTAATGGAATTTCTTTTTGCGGTTGTTCCGCTTATATTGCTCCGTACGAAAACCGGCGGAATGCATATGCAAAAATATTGGTCATGCTTAGTGTTCTCATTTGCCTACATATATACATGCATCAATATATTACCGCATATAATAACAGTTCCTTGTTTATTTGTTTTTCTGATTCTGCTAATGTGTGCAGTAATTGATTATTGTATCGGACCGACTTCATTAAAGAAAAAGCCTTCTGAATGTAAAGATTTCATTCAAAAGGCAAAAATGCAAACTTTCCAAGTGATTTTTTTTGTAGCCGTTTTATTTTTCATTTTTCCGAAAAATCAGTATCTCTTCATTAGTTTCTGGACGGTTGTTTTACATACTCTCCAGTTATCTATAACAAAAATATTAAAGGAGGTGAACTATTGTGAAAAATTGGCTTAAGAAGAATATTCATAATTTGTGTAATGGGTGTTTGGCATTCTCTTTTCTCTTCGGAAGCTTTGAAATTAGCAATTTCTTTTTTGGCGAACCAGAATTTCCATTTGAAGATTAAAATGATAAAACGGAAACACTAACACAGGACAGGATTTTCGCAATACTGCCCTGTGTTTTTATATTAAAACGTTTATCTATTTTTCTTTTTCCATTTTAGGCAAAACAATCTCGAACATGAGAAAATCTTCTTCTTTGTATTTTTCATTATACACTATAAGATCTCCTTTTTTCCCATCCACCAGATATTTCAGTTTCGGCAAACCTATCCCCCTATTTTCACCTTTACTACTATATCCTCTATCAAAGAATCTATTTATATTTTCCTTCTTGCAATCAACGCCATTATTGGCTACCAATACTTTAATCTTTTCTTGTTCTTCTTTCACAGAAATCTGCAGGCACTTCTTGGATATCTGTACCTTTTCCAATGCTTCTATCGCATTGTCCAATAAAATTCCAAGCATCTCTACCAATTCATACTCCGGGAATTTAATGTCTTTCTTTATTTCTATCGAATATTCTACGTCAATTCCCTTTTCCTCCGCTTCCAATATTTTACTATACAGAAAGCCTGTTATAAGCGGATTGCCTGATGAAAGCAGCAATTTCGTTTTCTCGTTTTGCCCCATGACATAGCCACAATACTCTTGCTGTTTTGTTACCAAATCTTCATATTTATTCGTTGTATGTATCATACTTAAAATAGCACTAATATGATTTTTCATATCATGCTGTCTATCCCGAATTACCATAATTAACTGGTCATATGCACCATAATACAATTCATTCATTTCTAATTGTGTTTTCTTTTTCTCAGCATCCACCCGTGACTTCTGCCATTCATTCAGTATAAACAGCATAAAAATAGACGTATACACCATTATTGTATAATTTTCACCATTAATAAATTGATTCTGTTGCTCTTTATACAAATTGATTCCTACCACTATCACAACAAAAATACTTAAACCCAATAAAAGGACATTTCTGTTAATAAAAAATTTTGATAAAGCATTTAGTTTTATCTTTATTCCGGGAAATAGAACAATAAACAAACATCCTAAATTAATAACAATTTCAAGCTCATTTCTATAACCTAGTTCTTTAATAAACAAAAAGAAAACCGGTAAATACATTAATGCCTGCAGAATACTAATTATTACTGCTCCAAATATACTATTAACCAGCGTAACCTTTATACTTTCCTTATAATACAACAATCCATATAAAAACATCCCCACATAGATTAAAGAACGCAAATATTCTGGAAACCCATACTCATTTATCCCTGTCAGCAAGAATAAATCTAGTGCCAACAATATCATTGCATGGATACTTAGGCGAAACTTTTTCCCGAATAATCCAGCCAGACAATATAAATATGCAAATAACTCTACTATAATTTTAATACTGCTAATCATTGATTACTTCCCTCAAAAATCGTTTCTTAAATGAATTTCCAATCTCTATCCGTTCTTGTATCCCTTTAAGCTCTATGTAGCGGTTCACCGTATCAATCATGTCGATGTAGTCCTGATTTACGATAGTATATCTGTTACACTGTAAAAATCGGTCTGAATTCAATTCCTCTAATATTATCTTCATCGATTTATATGCCAATTCTAAGTTACCGTTTATACAATAAACAGTCTGTCCGGCTCGCGTATTTTCAATATAAACAATATCAGATATTTTCTTCTTATATAAAACACCTTCTTGGCGAAAGAAAACACTCTGCTCTTCTACTTTACTTTTGGGAAATTCCAATGCTTCTTCAATGACATTTGAAACCTTCGTCGCATCAAACGGCTTTTCCACATAGTAATAGCAATGAATATCACTATACGCATACAACTCAGGATCCACTAATGAAGTAACAAAAATGATAGGTGTATATTTGTACTTTTGAAAAGCACGGACATGCTCTGCAAACTTCATTCCAGATACATCACCTGGATTTGACGGATTCAGAATAATATCCACCATAAATAAATCAACATTATTTTTGAACGCCATAACTTCAGCTTCCTCACAATTGGAAGCTGTTATAATAGCTACTTCCATTTTTATTTCTTTTACAATTTTGACTAACAGCTCCATATTTCTGACATTATCTTCTACAATCAAAACTGTTTTCATATGCAATTTCTCTTTCCGTATTCTTTTGCTAAAACTGCCTCAAGACTCGAAAAGTTCGCTTTAAAGTAATTACAAACGGATTCTTCACTCCATTTTTCCTCAAAGCCTCATATCCCTCTCTGAACGATACAAGATAATTTTTCAAACCAGCATTACTTGTTCCGCCATAGAACATGGACACCAGCACTTGCGGTACATAGGCAATTTCATTTTTTTCATCCTTCAAAAAACGTACCATAAATTCATAGTCCGCTGCACAAGAAAAAGTAATATCATATTGACCGTATTTCTCATAAACAACACGTTTCAAAAACAAGGTTGGATGCCCGGGCATCCAGCCTTTTCCAATATTACCTTGCCCCATATGCCAACTGCGAACTATTGTCTCACCATTTACATAAACCAAATCGGAATGTGCGCCTACGCATCTCTCTCCGCCTCGTACAATCGCATCCACAAGTAATTTCACCGCATTTTTTTCGCACAGTTTATCATTACATACAGCAATAATATCTCCTGTACTCATTTGATATGCCTTGTTCATAGCATCATATAACCCTTTATCCGGCTCTGATATCCATTTCACTTCATATCGCGATACTTCTGCAAACTGTTCGATTAACGTAACCGTTCCATCGGTAGATTTACCATCAACAATAACAATCTCCATGTTTTCATAGGTCTGTTCTTGTATGCTATTTAATGTAATTGGTAAGTTTACAACAGAATTATATGTTGTTACCAATAAAGATACTTTATACATAATAAACCTCTTTACTGTGAATCCTCTCGAATTCTGTCCTCATTTTAGCAAAAGATTTAATCTAAGCAAGCCTTTTTGTAAAAATTGCAGTTTTTTTGTAAATTTATGTAATAAATCTCATACATGCAGAGTGGAAAAGTTTTTCCTTAGATCGACTGATGGCCAAATGTGTGCCATCCGTTAATTCAACATCATTCTTTGTCCAATGTTTAATTTTGTGTCAATTCACAATGTAACTGTTGTGTGCATACTCAAATCCAAAGGGATGTACATAATCATAAACTTCTCTGAGATGCTCTTTTATCTCCAAATGAAGAAAATTTCCAAAATCATCGTAATAATGAACACAGCTACCCGTTCTCTTAATATCAATATAAATAATATCTTCGATAGTTAAAACAATATTCCTTTTTGCTGCAGTAACTACCATTTGTTCCTTCGCTGCTCTACGATACAATTCGTCCACGGTATCTTGAAAATCCTTTCTCAACAGCAATGGTTGTTCTTTCCGGATATAACGAAATGCTCCTAAGCGGAAATCTTCCGGTATCGGAGACTTTTTACCGGTACAGAAAACCAACATTGCTTTTCTGTTTCTTTTTCTAAATTCCTGTGCAATTTTTCTTCCACTGACCGATGGAAGTACCATATCCATGACTACCAAGTCAAACCTAGTCACATCTGCATTCAGTAAATCGTACCCTGTAAAATAGAACGAAAAACCAAAATCTCCAAACTTCTTTTCTCCTTCAGAAATTAAATCTCTTAAATACTTTACATAGCGTTTGTCGTCATCACAAATTGCTATTGAAAATTTGTGCGCACCTTTTCCTGCCATATCTTTATCCTCGCTGTACCTTCTCGGAATAAAATTCCGTATTTATTTTTATAATAATACTATACCATAACTTTCGCATTCATAAAGCTTATTTTGCACTTTCTGATGCAATAAATTCACTGTTTTTTACATTTACAACACAATATTGTACTCTTATCCATTTTATTACGTTTCAAAGTAATAATTCAAACAACATTTTGTTGTGTGCTAATATCTGTAACAACAGAAGAGGCATCGTAATGAAAAAGTTAAACACTATTATAAGAGATTTAAGAGAAGATCGCGATATTAAACAAGACACTCTGGCTAAATACCTTGGAGTATCACAGCAGACATACTCTAATTACGAAAATGGTCATCGTGAAATTCCAATTTCAGTTGTAACGGCACTTGCTAAATATTATCAAGTAAGTACTGATTATTTATTGCGCTCTAACAGTAGCTATTGCGGAAGTTTAGATATGAATTTACCATATATCGATGATATTACCATGCATGATATAGTTTATGACATTCAGTCTTTAGATGATGAAAGTCGAAAAAATTTGGTAAAATATATTCGTTTCTTGCACCAATATGATGAATAAACCAATCCCCATTATTGTATTTTTCTTTTGTTAACACTAATATGTTGTAAAACCTTTTTTCATAGTCGTTGTGTGTTATCTTATTTTTACAACAAATCGAGGTGAAATATGAAAGAAACTCATGAAATATTACGGGATTTAAGAGAAAACAACAATTATCGCCAAGAGTATATTGCTCAATATTTGGGGACAACCCAGCAAACCTATTCAAATTATGAACTTGGCTTGCGTGAAATTCCATTACATCATATTGTCAAATTATCGCATCTTTATCAGGTCAGTGTAGATTATTTGCTCGGCATCAATTCCCCTTATACAGGTACCACTAATTTATCTATGGAATATTTAGATGGTGTTACACT
>JAFSHK010000032.1 GCA_017440375.1 Lachnospiraceae bacterium | reverse complement strand
TCGTGCTTCCGCTACTTGTTGTCGATTGATTCCCGGTACTTCCTGTGCTTGTGCTTCCGCTACTTGTTGTCGATTGATTTCCGGTACTTCCTGTGCTTGTGCTTCCGCTACTTGTTGTCGATTGATTTCCGGTACTTCCTGTGCTTGTGCTTCCGCTACTTGTTGTCGATTGATTCCCGGTACTTCCTGTGCTCGTGCTTCCGCTACTTGTTGTCGATTGATTTCCGGTACTTCCTGTGTTCGTGCTTCCGCTACTTGTTGTCGATTGATTCCCGGTACTTCCTGTGCTTGTGCTTCCGCTACTTGTTGTCGATTGATTTCCGGTACTTCCTGTGCTTGTGCTTCCGCTACTTGTTGTTGATTGATTTCCGGTACTTCCTGTACTCGTGCTTCCGCTACTTGTTGTAGTGTTTCCACCGCCTACACTACCACTATCTCCCGCATTAGTACCGCCTCCCATGTTGGAGCTGCCACCTGTACTTCCGGAACTCGGTATGGTTATTCCGCCACTCGTACTGCCGGAAGATGTGGTATCATCTTCTTCCTCGTCGGTACCATCGCCCATAACCTGTACAATAATCGGAATGTGATTTACTGTATAGTAACTATTTTCATTTGGATTGTAAGAAACATAGAAAGTATATTCCCCTGCTTCCGTTAATTCTGTTTCAATATCACTTTCCCATGCAAAACCACTCGGAAGGGCAATACTTCCAAGCTTAGCACCACTTTGTATTGTCAGATTCTCCGGTACTTGGCAGCTTGGAATTGCTTTTGTTACCGTAAAACTGATATCTTTGGTCACCGTATTGTATTTTGTTGTATCAGATGGTGTATAAAGTGCTGCATAGACAACTGTTCCTGCCGAAATAGTTGTGTTGCCGTTCACCCAAGTCCATCCTTCCGGCAATGTAATATCAGAAAGTTTTAAGCCTTCTTTGTATGTAACCGGAGACAAAGTAGGTGTTGTCACGCTTGGAGTCGCTTTGATTACCGTCACTGTACAGCTTGCTGCATTTGCACCACTTCTGCTGCAACTAATCGTAACTGTTCCGGGTGTAACCGCCGTTATTTTACCTTGGCTGTCTACGGTCGCAACGGCTGTATTACTACTGGTGAATGTCATGTCATTCACATTATCAACCTTTGAACCATTTACATACGGAGTCAGCTTCGCTGTTTTTTCTACTTCTAAATTGCTAATAGATGTTTTGTCTAATGTAATCGCATCTGTTGTATTTGGTTTTGAACATGCAGATGCCGGCATATTGCTATAAACCGGAATTTTGAAAACAAAACTGTTTTCCAAGGCTCCCGCATTATTATATGCCTTTCGCACACTGCTTGCCTCTGAACTTGGCGCTTGTATATTCTGCATGTACTGATGTGTAAAATTCGCATACTGACCATTGGAAACGTTAAATTTTTCCAAATAAAGTGTATCCTGTCCTTTTACAATATAATTCTTACCAATAACAGTTGCTCCACCTAACAATGACTTATATCGGGTATTCCATCCCTGCTCTACTGCTTTTTTTAAACCACTGACAATGACTGCCTGATTTGTTTTACCGGATGCACTTACATTGAAATAATTGTAATAACCTTCATAGCCGCTATAAGTACCTGAGATTAGCGGAGAAGTTCCCTTTGCACCTTGCTCCTGCAAAACTCTGGACGCAAGATGGAACGGACTGATACCAAGACTTTGTCCGATTTTGGTAAAAGCCTGCGCATAAGTCTGATTATCGTCCGGAATTGTAGAAGACATAAAGGAACTTTTCACAATTTCCTGTACCGCATCTGTTGTATGATAAGAGCCGTTATAGGTCAACTGTTCAAACTGAAAAATAGCCGGGTCCGAGAGAAAGTTTCGTGGATCCATAAAATATTTCAAAATACCTTCGGAAGCATAACTCCATCCCTGTCCGTAAGTACCGTTTTGCCAAGAACCGGAAGTAGAGGAATGTACCAAGCTTTTATCTCCCATTTCGTTTGCAATGACAGTGTTCCAATCAAGTCCTGTATCCATTCTGACAAAAATCCAGTTTGGATGAGCTTCTTTTAATGCATAAAGAGCATTCTGATAAGAAGCTGGAAACTGTTCAACATCCGGATAACCAAAAGACATTGCCATTGCCATCGGCACCGCATCTAAGTTGATGTATGTTTCTTCCCATTGTGCAAAATCTTCATCGGAGGTTGCAAGATAACCCCTTTCTACATAACCTGTGTATTCTGTACCATTCTGATACAAAACAACTTGATACCAAACACTACCATACTCATCCAAATCTACACCGGTAATCAACACCGACTGTCCACAGACAACATTGACAATACTTGTACTTTCATAAGAAGCACTTTCTTTTACCTCATACTTATCGCACAAATACACCAGTGCCAGAATACTTTTTTCCTGTATCATATTCTGTAAATCATTCTGTGCCTCTTCCAAATTGGCAATCATGCCACTTGGAAGTTCTACCATCATAACCGGAAGTTCTACACTATCCTTAATAGAATCAGCCAGCGCGTATTTTGTTTCATCCCATGTCGGATAGAAAATATAGAAGAAAAACTCCGAATTATCGAAATCATCTTCACACTCCCAAGTAACTTCTATTTCAGAACTTGTTTCTTCACCTTCAAACTGTACGGAAAGTGTCGTTGGAAATATCGCCAATAGCTCCTCCAAAGTAGGTTTATACATACAGGAAAGATAGGATTCATCGTCAGACAATCCATCAAATGCTGTGATATATTTCATATTTTCTATATTTTCTGTATCAGCAACTGTATTATCAACGGTACTATCATCCTGTACCTCTTCTACGTCTAATGTATCAACTTCTTCCGTTATATCTGTGGTCGTTGCTGCCAACGCAGTACAGGGCTGAAATCCCCCCATAACAGCCACCAAAATATAAGATAAAAGTTTAATTCTTTGTCTAATATTTCTACTCTTCATCATTTGTAACGAAACCCTTTCGTACCCCTAATTTATGTCTATGCCTGAGAAAAAGGCATATTACCACATTATGTTAACATAACTAATGTTACTCTTTATCTTGCATTATGTCAACTGCACAATTTTAAAAAAGCACAAAAATACCACAAATTCTGCACTTGCTACATACAAAACTTGTGGTACCCTAACTGCCAATATAATTCTTTCATTATAATTTTAGTACAAATTACTGTGCCATCATTTTTGCAACTTCTTCTTTGGCACTTTCTAACTGATTATCAATTCCTTCATCATAATAAGCATCGGAATCAAATTCACATACAATATCCGGTTCAATACCAATTTCATGAATATTGTTTCCCTTTGGTGTATAGTAAGCACTGACTGTTAATTTCAACGCTGTTCCATCTGTCAGAGGCAATACTCGCTGAACAATTCCCTTACCAAAAGTTGTTGTTCCCATTAAAGTACCTACACCATAGTCTTTAATGGCTCCTGCCAATATTTCAGAAGCGCTGGCAGAATTACCATTGATTAAAACCACCATCGGTATCTGCAATTCATTCTTACCGTCACAGCTATATTCAGTTCTGTCACCGGTACGGTCTTCTGTATACACAATTAATCCTTCCGGCAAAATCTGTCTTGCGATATCCACTACCGCAGAAAGACTTCCACCCGGATTGCTTCTTAAATCGAGAATCAAGCCTTTGGCATCGGAGCCCTCTATTACTGCCATAGCTTCTGTAAACTGATCAACTGTTATCTCATCAAATTCTGTAATCTGTATATATCCGATTCCATTATCTAACATTTCATAGCTTACAGTCGGAGCCTCTACCTTTCTTCTTTCTATGTCAATTTCCAGATAGTCCTCTTCACCTTCACGATAAATCGTCAGATGTACAGTGGTTCCCTCTTCACCTTTGATATGTGAAACGATTTCCGACAACTCCATGCCCTGCATCAATTCTCCATCTACCTGATAAATAATGTCATTTTCACGCAGCCCCGCTTCTTCTGCCGGTGTACCGGAAATAATACCACTTATTTTACCAAAACCGGTAGTTTCATCAATGCTGACATATGCGCCGATACCATAATATACACCTTCGGTATCTTCCATTAAATCATTCCATTCTTCTTCAGTATAATAAACAGAATATGGATCCCCCAAAGAATCTACCATGCCGGCATACATGCCTTCAATCATCTCATCAACATTAATGTCTTCCTCTTCATAGTAATACTCACTAATGACATCTTCAATTGCTTCTAACTTCGCTAAAGATTCCTCATTCACCACTTCTGTCGCTTCTGCTGTTTCCCCGGTGCTAACCTGCTCTGTCTTTGTAAACTTAAAATTATTCACCAATTTTGTTCCAACATAAAGGCAACTTGCCACTAATGCACTGGCGGCAACACCGGTCATTAATCCGAACAAAAACATACCTTTCGTCTGCTGCTTTTCCGGCTTTGCCCCCTCCGGTGGCAACTGTGATTGTGATGACTGTTGTTGTGGGGCATTTGGATACAAATTATTCATAGCTCCCTGATTCATTTTATTATTACTATATCCAAAATCATCCAAAATCATTCATCTCCATTTATTTTAAATAATTCCAAGGACTTACATAATTACCGTTCAAACGTACACCGAAATGCAAATGATTACCGGTAGAACGTCCGGTTGTACCGACCCCTGCTATTGTCTGACCTTTTTTTACCTCTTGCCCTTTTGATACATATAACGCTGAGGCATGCATATAAATGGTATACAGTCCATCACCATGATCAATCATAATATAATTTCCCATACTTGAGCTATATCCTGCTGCTACTACATCACCGTCATAGGCTGCCAAAATCGGAGTTCCCGCAGGTGCTGCCAAATCAATACCATTATGGAATTTTTGAACACCCAAAGTAGGATGCATTCGATTTCCATAATCATCTGAAAGTCTTTTATATCCCGGACATGGAAATGCAAACATACCACCATCGTACACTCTGGCTTTCGCATTTTCTGCCGCTAGTCTTGCTTTCTCTTCCGCAATCGCTTTCTCTAATGCAGCAATTTCTGCATTCTGCGTCGCAATCATATCTTCATATTCCTTAATTGCTGCCTCTTTATCGGTGATATCCGCAGTTACCGAATTAATCTGTGCTTCCTTCTCAGAAATCAGCGTGCTGACCGCTGCCTCTTCTTCTTCCACTGCAAGCTTTGCCTCATCCAGAATCGCCTTCTCAGCTTCCAACTCCTCTTTACAAAGCGCAATCATTTCCTTCGTTTGCACATATTCATCCAACTTGTTTCTATCATACGCAGAAAGTGATTCAATATAATCCGCCTTGTTCATGGAATCCGCAAATCCGTTTGCAGAAAAAAGCAGTTCCAAATATAACGTATCTCCTTTTTCATACATAAACTTAATACGTTCTTTCATAGCCTCGTATTGCGCTTCCTGCACAGCAATGGCCTCATTCAACTCTTGGGTTGTCACGACAATTTCAGCTTCTTTTTCTGTAATCAGCTTTTTGTATTCTTCAATTTTCCCTTGAATCGTCCCTAACTCTGCATCTAATTGTGTTACATAGGTTGTCAAATCACTTTTCGACTTCTCCAGTTCTTTCTTAACTTTCTCTACATCTGTCAAGCCCGTTTTTAGTGATTCAACTTCCTTTTTGGCCGCTTCGACCTCTTTTTCCTTCTCCTGAATACTGGCATTTGTTACTGCTTGTACATTTTCCGTTGGAAAAAGAAATAACATTCCGATGCAGGCAGATACACATAATATTTTTCTCAAAAACTTCATTCTAGTCATGTTGCCTTTCGTCCGTCGCAAACCTTTGCTACTATACTCTAAGATGTTTTCTAACAGTCACAATACTGCCTAAGAAACCAATTCCCACACCGATGCCAAGAGATACCGGAGTAAGCACATTAAAGATTTCCTGTACTGTCAAGAAACTAAGTAAGGAAGAAAGCATGGAAAATCTTTGCATAACATAATCCATGACTATATTGTACATGACATATATAAATCCAAGCGGAATCGCCGCTCCAATCAAACCAATCAGCATACCCTCGATAACGAATGGCGATCTTACAAAGAAGTCTGTCGCACCAATGTATTTCATGATATTAATCTCTTCTTTTCTGACGGAGATACCAATGGTAACCGTATTACTAATCAAAAATACGGATACGGCAAACAAAATACCTATAATTCCCACCGAAACATAAGCAATCAAAGCATTTACACCTGTTAATGTAGTAGCTGTGATTTCCGAACGATTAACCATTCGGACACCTTCCACAGATTCCAGATATGTCACAAGCGCTGACTGCATAGAAACATCATTTAAATAAATTTCATAATTGGCAGAATCTGCAAGCGGATTTTCTGTAAAACCATCTGCATATTCGCCCAAATATTCTACTTTGAAGCTTTCCCATGCCTCTTCCGCAGACACGAAATTGATCTGAGATACCTCCGGCCTTTTGGAAATCAATTCACCGATTTCCTGAATTCTGGTATCTTCAATTCCCTCATCAAAGAAAACCGTAACAGAAACCCCCTGCTCTGCAGTCTTCACGATATGCTGGAAGTTCGTAACAATAGCATAAAACAAACCAAACAGAAATAAACATGCACTAATCGTCGCAATAGATGCCAGTGTAAACCATTTATTTCGAAAAAGATTGCTAAATCCCTGACGAAGTGTATAAAATAAAGAACTAATCCTCATCGATATATCCTCCCTTTTCTTCGTCGCTTACAATAACACCTTTTTTCAGTGTAACAACTCGCTTCTGCATTGCATTAACGATTTCTCTGTTATGCGTAACAACCAATACAGTTGTGCCGTTTTCGTTAATCTGCTCTAACAGCTTCATAATTTCCCATGAATTCTTCGGGTCAAGGTTACCTGTCGGCTCATCCGCAAGAAGAATCGTTGGTTTGTTAATCAAAGCTCGGGCAAGTGCCACTCTCTGCTGCTCACCACCGGAAAGCTGCTTCGGTTTCGCTTTGTATTTACCCGCCAATCCTACAATTGCCAGAATACTTGGCACGTTTTTCTTAATTTCCTTATTGGATTTCTGTATAATTCTCTGAGCAAAAGCAACATTTTCATACACATTTCTATCCTTTAACAGACGGAAATCCTGGAACACAATACCAATATTACGTCTGAATTTCGGTATCATTCTGTGTCTGATTCTGGATAGGTCATATCCCATTACATTGATATAACCATCAGAAATTGTCAGTTCACGCAACAATAGCTTAATCAAAGTTGATTTTCCCGAACCACTGTCGCCAACAATAAATACAAATTCTCCTCTGTTAATGTGAAGATTGATGTCCTTCAGTGCAGGGGCACCTGTCGAATATGCCTTACTTACATTCGTTAAAGTAATAATTTCATTACTTTCCAAAGCGGCTTTTTTCTTTTTCTTCTTTACCGGTGCTACTGCACTTTCACTTTTGTTCTTTTTCTCTCCCACAATAATTCTCCTCTTTAATACTCAAAACTTTCCATATACTTCATATACTTTACAACCATAAGCGCAATCTTGAAAGTAATTGCATCCTCAAACACTCTCAAATCCAATCCTGTACTTTTCTGCAATTTATCCAATCTGTACACAAGTGTATTTCTGTGAATGAAAAGCTGTCTGGAAGTTTCTGATACATTCAAGCTGTTCTCAAAGAATTTATTGATTGTAGTCAAGGTTTCTTCATCGAAATCGTCCGGACTCTTTCCATCAAAAATCTCTTTGATAAACATCTTGCAAAGCGGAATCGGAAGCTGATAAATCAAACGACCAATACCAAGTTCGCTGTATGCAATCACATTTCTTTCGCCAAAAAAGATTTTACCAACATCTAATGCCATCTTCGCTTCTTTGTAAGAACGGCTCACTTCTTTAATTTCATTGACAATCGTACCATAAGCAATACGAACATTCTTCATATTCTCTTTCTCTAAGAATGTTCCGATGCCCGCTGCTGCCTTCTCGATTTCCTTCACACTGTCTCCATCAGACAAATCCTTCACAACAATTACATTATTCTCGTCTACCGCCGTTATGAAATCTTTGCTGTTTGCGCCGAAATAAGTACGCATTACTTCCAGTACATTATTGTCTTTCGCATTGTCTGTTTCAATAATCATAGCAACACGTTTATCGTCTGTCTGGATATGTAATTTCTTCGCACGACTGTAAATATCAACCAACAACAAATTATCCAGCAAAAGATTCTTGATAAAATTATCCTTATCAAATCTCTCTTTATAAGCAACTAACAGATTCTGAATCTGAAAAGCCACCATCTTGCCAACCATATAAACATCTTCACCAAGACCACCTGCAATCAAGATATATTCTAATTGCTGTTCATCAAATATTTTGAAATATTGATACCCCTGTATCTCCTGTGAGTCTGCCGGTGATTTAGCAAACTCTGCCGCCGGCTTGCCGCACTTATCCATTTCATCTGCAGTCATGGCAACTGCCTTGCCGTCAATATCCATCACGCAAAGTTCTACTCGTGTAATGGATTTCAACCCTTCAATTGTGTTCTGTAAAATCTGATTTGAAATCATAATGGTCCCACCCCTTTAAAAATACATTAGCAAGTTGGCTTTTCTGTCATTTTGTAAAATTATTTTAAGCAATTTACACAACGTTGCCTACTACTATTTTTTGCAAAATACCACATCTGTTTTTTATTTTAATCTATATTAACAAAAAAATCTACCTTAAATCATGATTTTTTTGTGTATTTTTCAACCAAAAAGCCATGTTTTTCCTCAAAAATCTTTTAGACAATCTACACAAAAAAATAGAGACGAACAACCTCTCTATTTTTTATACTTATTAACCTGTCTGTTAAATAAAACATTCAAGATTTGTCTCCACATTTTTGCTAATGGCATTTCCTTTTTCCAGACACAATTCATATGCTCCGGCAACCCAATCCAAATGCCCGTATTCATGTAAGATTTTGTCTGCGCAATCCATTTCTGCTGCATAGAAAAGGGCATTCTGGCTATCGTAACAACCGGTGCTATCAAATTAATCTCATTGATAACCTCCTCCTGCTTCTCCTCAGACTCAGGAATCGCCATAGTGCCAACCACAGTAATGCCTTCCTGCAATTCCAGAAGTTCTCGCTTCAATACCTCGGCATGCTCTTTAGAATCGGAAAGCACCAGAACCGACTTGTGCGTCCTTGCCATTTTGTGCAGAAAGTTTTGCAAAAATTCCTTCTCCGTTACCTCACGATGCCTGTTTCTTGTCGTAATCTCTGCCGCCTTCAGAATCTCTGTGTCACCCCACAAAGTCAAATCCGCTGCTTCAACCCATTCCTTGATGTCTTCATTCTTACCCGCTTCTAACAATACCGGAATCGTAATATATAAAATTGTATGAACAGCCCCTTCATGTAAAAATCGTTCTGCCACATCTAACGATTCTTTTACATAACGATCCTGCAAATTTATTCCTAAAAGATTTATCTTTTTCATATGGTTTTCTCAATACTTATATGCTATACTTTTTTTATAGTAACTGATTCCGTATTACTTGTAAAGAAAGTAATTATAGGAAAATCTCACAAAGAAAGGGTGGTGTAGATATGGATATCGCACAATTATCCATGGCAATGTCAGCATCACAGGTACAGACGGCTTTCGGTGCGGCAATGTTTAGTAAATCTTTAGACACCGCTGCTGTTGCCGGAGAACAGATAACAAATATGATAGATGCTTCTGCTATGGAGCTTTCTGTGAATCCTGCTGTTGGTGCTAATTTTGATATGTATGTTTAGGCACCAATTATAATTTTATCATGAATCGAAAACGTCACTGCAAATGAACACAGTGACGTTTTTTATGTGACAGGAAAATGCCTGACCACAAAGCTTTTCATACTTAAGCAAACCAGAACAATTCAAAAATCATATAGCCAATGCTCAATGCTATACCGATAATAAGGGGGATGGTAACCATTTTTTCTTTCTTCTCTTTTCGCTTTGCCCAAATGCTGCTAAGATGTTCTTCTCTGTTCTCGTTCTTCGCAAGCCATGCAAGGACACAAATTGCAATTGCCGTACAAACTACCGCTACTAACAAATATGGTCCGATTGCCATGATTAACATTTCCTGAGTCAACATATCATCTGACTGACTACCTGTGTAGGTTCCTGGCATCACTTTTTCCACTAAGAACATCAAACAAACCTGTTCCATGTTAACTACCATATGCGCAATTGTAGACGACCACAAACTGCCGGTTGCCTCCACTAACAAAGCAAACATGATACCGATTGCAAAAGCATATGCCGCCTGATTGAAATTCAAATGCATCAATCCAAAAAGAAGAGAGGACCAAATCATAGCCCAAAATACAGAACCGGATTTCTTATGTCCTCGAAAAATCATTCCTCGAAATACAAATTCTTCACAGAACGGTCCAAACATTCCCATCAAAAACAGCATGACAGGAAATGGAATTTGCAAAATTTCGCCACTAATTGAATTTACTGCGTTGTCCACAAATAACATAGAAATTGCATTAATCGCTGTCATAAGCGGCATACATAAAAAAGTAAAAAGCACTACCATAAGAACTGACGAGATTTTTATCTTTTTATACCCTAACATCTCATTCAAATCACTCTTGGAACATAACGCAAAAATAAGTGCAGGCGCAATTAACATTAACTGACTGATAATCAGATTAAGTACTATTCCAATCCCTACTGTACCATTTGTCTTCCAATAAATCACATTCAGTAATACAATAACTGCCAAGTCTACCAGAATGATACTCAGATACAGCCAATTCGCCCTCTTACTATTCATACTAATCCACCCTTTCATCCACAAAAACTGCTACTTCTATATTTTTCTGATACATTTTTCACCAATAGTAATCTTCTTTTCTTTCAAAAGATGTCCGACTGCTCTTTTAAACTCGTTTTTGCTCATCTGCGTTTCCCTGCGAATCACTTCCGGCGACGCTTTATCTGAAAAAGGCAGAACGCCATCAAAGCTTTCGATAATCTGTATTACTTTCTCAGCATCCTTCTCGATTTGCAAATAAGCTTTTTCGCGAATACTAAGGTTCAGCTTACCATCTTCTTTGACGGAAGTAACTCTTGCCGTAATCTGTTCTCCGATTCTTACTTCACCATATAACTCTTTTTTCGGAATCAGTCCGGAATAAATATCATCTACTGCTATAAATGCACCAAAATTTTCACTGATTTCATAAACCGTTCCTTGTACTCGTTCCTCTTTCTGATAAGGACTATCCTGCTGTAAATAAGGATATACGTTCATCGTTGCGCAAAGACGATTGCTTTTATCAATATAAAGTGCCACAAGACACTCTTCACCTTCTCTGACCTTCTTCGTCTGCTCTTTGAAAGGAAGCAACAAATCCTTCTCCAACCCCCAGTCCAGAAACGCACCAATTTTGCCCGTCTGAGCAACATGCAACCTGGCAACCTTGCCGAGCGTAATCTTCGGAACATTTGTGGTTGCTATTAATCTATCTTTGGAATCACGATAAATAAATACTTCTATTGTATCGCCAATCTCTTTTCCTGCTGGAACCTGTTTCACCGGCAACAGTACTTTCTCTTCCTGACTTTCTTTACTCTCAGCCAGATAAACACCAAATTCCACTTTTTTCACAATAACTAATGTCTGTATTTCACCTAATGCAATCATTCTTGTCCTCTTCCTTACCGTTGTGTGCCTTCCAATTCTATTATGCTGTAAGGCTTTCCATCTTCTCTATTCAAACATACCGTATAGCAATCTCCGACCTCATTTGCAGCTACTATCGGTATAATTCTATCGTTTAATACTGCCTGCTGCTTATATTCGGTGCGCAATTGACGGATTTGAAACTCCTTCGGTACATAGTCCATCGCCATGCGCACATATTGTCCATTATTCACATGACCATTCGTATCTAAATGATGAGGGCGAACCTGAATTTCTTCCTGTTCTTCTCCATTCTCCGAAACTGTAATTTTCCGAGGAGCATAATTCATTTCCAGCTTCTTTGCCAGAACATAGCCTTCTAGCATATCCGGTGTCGGCTTTGTCGGTATCCCTTTTTCGATATCCATCAAAGTCCAGATAGAGTTGGCATATGCCAGTCTCTCACCAGCCTCTGTATCCATCCAGAAATTACGATTCCCCATAAAGCCTTTAAAATCATATGGTGCTGTACCGACAATCACGCGCTCATTCAGATGCGGATATCGCTCTACAACAATCTGCCATGCCGAAAGTACCCACGCCATATGATGTTCATTCAAATAATCAATTCCCAGTCCCAAATCTTCCGAATGGAACGTAGAACTGTCTTGGAAATAATCCAACAAAGATTCCAAAGTAAGATTACCGTCTATCCCTACTTCACTATATCTGATTCTAGCTTGAAAAGTATACATATAATGCCCTCTTTACCTACACTGTCAAAACTAAATTCTTTTAACAGAATTTCTTTTCACAATGTTCACTTCAAACTCGTAATTGCCGTCATAAAACGGGTCCTTCATCATGCGTAGCAAATTCTCTGCTGCTCTTTCTCCTAATTTCTCCATCGGATGTGTAATGGATGTAAGTGGTACTTCTCCTAATGCTGCCAATTCCGAATTATCAACGCTGACAATGGAAATATTATCGGGTACTTTTAATCCTTCTACTTTCAAAATAGAAATCACACCCGCTGCCACTTCATCATTATAGCAGAAAAGACCTGTACAATCCTTAATTCTATCTATAATTTTCTGGTGTAGTTTCTCCAGATGTTTTACATCTTCGGTATCCACCCATACAATTCTGGTTTCATCTATGGCAAGTCCCGCTTCAATCATAGCATCGACATAGCCTGCATAGCGCAAAAGCCCTTGTCCGTCGTCAAGCTTAAAAATGCCGCCTATCTTGCAATGTCCCCTGGAAATCAAATACCTGGTCATTCTTCTTCCCGCCATACGGTCATTGATAGATACGTGCGGAATTTTCAAAGAAGGATAGTAACTGTTTATAAAAAGAATCGGTATTTTTCTTTTCTGTATTTCCCGATAAAGATTTAGATTCTGGTTCGGCAATCCGCTTTTGGTTGTCTCCATAATCACACCGGCCACTTCATCCCGATTGATAATATCTTCTAATATTGTTTTCTCTCTGCTATTCTGATTATTGGTAAAAGAAATCTGCACCGAATAGCCGTTTTCAAACAAAACATCTTCAATTCCCTGAATGGTCCTTGGAAAAATATAATCATCCACGTAGGTTGTCACAACCGCCACAAGCGTACGTTTCTTCAAATCTGCCATTCGGCTATCATTGATATAAGTACCGCTTCCCTGTATCTTGCGCAAAATACCATCCTTTTCCAATACACTGATGGCATGCCGCACTGTTTGCCTGCTGACAACAAACATATCCTTTAACTCATTTTCGGAATACATTTTCTGTCCCGGAACCAATTTCTTATCTAAAATCTGTTGTTCAATCCACTGAATGATTTCTATATATTTCGGTGTATTTTCTTTCATCGTATTCTCCATTTATGCGCACACATTTTGGACATAACGAGTTTGTATCTGCGTTCTCTGCATATAGTGCCGGAATCAACAAAACCCCGATGAATATTCATCGGGGTTTATTACTGGGCTACAAGGATTCGAACCTTGAAATGACGGAGTCAGAGTCCGTTGCCTTACCGTTTGGCGATAGCCCATCAGCACTACAATTTAGAATTATACAGTATCTTTTACTTGATTGCAAGTCTTTTTTTATATTTTTTTCAAATTTTTTTCAAAAAATTTTTTTATTCTCTTTTTCTTACGAAAAGGTCAGAAAAAACTTCTGACCTTTTCATCATTTATGTTATTCATTGCTCAAAATGAGATTAAACTTCAAACAGTAAATCTGCATATGTTGGGAATGGCCAGTCTTTTTTATCCACTAACTTCTCCAGTTCATCTGCCGGACGACGAAGTGCATTCATAGCCTCTATTACTGTGTTGTAATAGTAGAATGCCTGTTCCTTACCCTGTGGCATGGAGGATGCCTGTTTTTCCACTTCTATCAAATGATTTGTTGCATTTTTTGTCTCTGTCAATTTCTCGGAAACTGTTTTTAACAAATCAGCAGAAACGGTTGCATCGCCACCTGCTTCTTTGATTGCCATAGTGGTATCTGCCAATGTTTTGCAGAAACGAATTACCGCCGGGATAATCTGTTTGTTTGCCATATCAATCATCGTAAGTGCTTCGATGTTAATCGTTTTGGCATATGTCTCATATAAAACCTCAGCACGAGAATACAATTCCGCTTCTGTAAAAATACCAAACTTTTCAAACAAATGAATTGCTTTCGGTGTCGTCAAGGTATCTACTGCTTCTACCATAGACGGAATATTCGGAAGCCCTCTTCTGGCTGCTTCCTCTTCCCATTCTTTGGCATATCCGTTACCATTGAAGATGATTCTCTGGTGTTTGGTCATATATTCTTTAATTAAATCGTGTACTGCCAGTTCAAAATCTTCGGCAGCTTCTAATCTGTCTGCGGCTTCACAGAAAGCTTCTGCGACTATTGCGTTCAATGTTGTATTCGGACTACCAATGGAATCTTCGCTGCCTACCATACGAAACTCAAACTTGTTTCCGGTAAAAGCAAACGGTGAGGTTCTGTTTCTGTCCGTTGCATCCTTTACAAAATCCGGCAATGTAGAAACCCCGGTTCTAAGAACGCCTCCTTCTTTCAAAGAATCGGCTTTACCGGTCTCTACCAACTGCTCTACCACATCTTCAAGCTGTTCACCCAAGAAAATAGAAATAATTGCCGGTGGAGCCTCATAGCCACCAAGTCTGTGGTCATTTCCTACGTTGGATGCACTCTGGCGAAGTAAATCTGCGTGAGTATCTACCGCTTTCATGATACAAGCAAGTACTAGTAAAAACTGAATATTTTCATTCGGAGTCTGACCCGGCTCTAATAAATTCACACCGTTATCCGTTGTAATGGACCAGTTATTATGCTTACCGGAACCATTCACACCTGCAAATGGTTTCTCATGCAACATGCAGCGCAAACCATGTTTGCCCGCTACTCTCTTCAATGTCTCCATAACAAGCTGGTTATGGTCTACTGCCACGTTAGCAGATTCATAAATCGGTGCAAGTTCGTGCTGTGCAGGCGCTGCCTCGTTATGCTGTGTTTTGGAAGTAACACCAAGCTTCCACAATTCAATATTTACATCATGCATATAAGCACCGACACGTTCTCGAATAACACCAAAATAGTGGTCATCCATTTCCTGTCCTTTCGGTGCAGGTGCACCAAATAAAGTTCTACCGGAGAAAATAATATCTTCTCGCTGCAAAGCTTTTTTCTGATCCACTAAGAAGTATTCCTGTTCCGCGCCCACGGAAGGTGTTACTTTCTTTGCTTCTGTATTTCCAAATAATTTAACAATTCGAATTGCCTGTTTACTCAATGCTTCCATCGAACGCAAAAGCGGTGTTTTTTTATCCAGCGCCTCCCCTTTATAAGAGCAAAATGCGGTCGGAATACAGAGGGTTGGACCGGTTGCTGTTTCTTTGATAAATGCAGGAGAAGTAATATCCCAAGTTGTATAGCCTCTTGCTTCAAATGTTGCGCGAAGACCGCCCGAGGGGAATGAAGAAGCATCCGGTTCACCTTTAATCAACTCTTTACCGGAAAATTCTGTAATCATTTTGCCTGTTTCATCCGGATGTGTTACAAAGGAATCGTGTTTCTCGGCTGTAATACCGGTTAATGGTTGAAACCAATGTGTATAGTGTGTTGCACCATGTTCCACTGCCCAATCTTTCATGGCTTTTGCAACCACGTTAGCGGTGCCCATAGACAACTCACCGCCCTCATCCATAACCTTAACTACTTCTTTGTATACATTTTTCGGCAGACACTCTTGCATTTGTCCAAGAGTAAATACATTCTGCGCGAAAATCTCTTCCACATTAAATACTTCGCTCATTTACAACTTTCCATCCCTTTCCAAAGTTCACTATACATCAATTATCCCTAAATTTGCTGTTCACATTGTACAATAATGAGTTATAGCGGTCAATCTAATTTTCATATCATCAACCTATTCTGCCTTTGCATCATTGTCATTTTCTTCATTTGAAATGCGAAGAATATCATATGGAGCAGGAATATCGGATAATTTTACATCAATAATCTGCTTGGAGTGAGGGCAGCTTTCTATTTCTTTGCCATCCTCATTGTACATAGCAAGTACTTTCACCGGAATATTAGTACCATCCGGTTTCATAATTTCAATCTCATCCCCTACACAGAATTTATTTCTCTGTTCAAAACGTGCACACCCCTCTGCATCTACGGAGCCAACAATTCCAAGATAAATATATTCATTCACATAGGTATTATTGTCATAAATTTGAGTTGTTTCATCCGGTTTACCAAAATAGAACCCCGTCGTAAACTGACGGTAAGTACATTTTGCAATCTCTGCTCTGTACCAGTCCATATTCGCACGATATTTTTCCTCAGATTCCAGATAATCATCAATCGCTTTACGATAAGTCCGCGCAACCGTGGCCACATAAAGAGCCGTTTTCATTCTTCCTTCAATCTTGAAACTATCAATACCTGCCTCAATCATTTCCGGAATATGTTCTATCATACACAAATCCTTGGAGTTAAAAATATATGTTCCACGCTCATTCTCATAAACCGGTAAGTATTCTCCCGGTCGTTTTTCTTCCATCAGCGCATATTTCCAGCGGCATGGATGCGTACAAGCTCCGTGATTCGCATCTCTTCCGGTAAAATAACTGCTTAGCAGACATCTGCCGGAATAAGAAATACACATTGCGCCATGTATAAAGCTCTCAATTTCCAAGTCTTCCGGTATATTCTCGCGAATTTCTTTGATTTCTCGAAGAGAAAGTTCTCTGGCTGATACAACCCTCTTGGCCCCCTGTTTGTACCAGAACTGATAGGTCATATAGTTCGTATTATTTGCCTGTGTAGATACATGAATATCAATTTCCGGACAAATTTCTCTTGCCAATGTAAACATACCCGGGTCTGCAATAATCAAAGCATCCGGTTTCATTTCCTTCAATTCCTTGAAATATTCTCTGGCACCGTCCAAATCATAATTGTGCGCCAGAATATTGGCTGTGACATGCACACGAACGCCGTGCTCATGTGCAAAAGCAATACCCTGTGCCATTTCTTCTTTTGTAAAATTCTTGGCCTTGGCACGTAGACCAAATGCCTCTCCTCCAATATAAACGGCATCTGCACCAAACATTACCGCTGTTTTCAATACCTCCAGACTACTTGCCGGAATCAATAATTCAGGTTTCCTCATTGTAAACACCTTTCTTCACACTCAAAGTAATGCCATCTCCCACCGGCAAAATCGCCGTTTCCAATTGGGGATGATGTTTCAGTTCATATAAATAATCCCGCATACGGGTATGAATCGTCCGATTTCTTCTTGTTACCGCATAACGCGATTGAATAATATCCCCGTCCTGCAACACATTATCCGACAATAAAATGCCATCGGAACGAAGAAGCCGCAAAATATCCGGCAGAAAATGAATATACTGGCCTTTGGCAGCATCCATGAAAATAAAGTCATAGGGACCTTCCAACTTTTTCAGCCAATCCATTGCATCACCTTCCAACAAGGTAATCGAATCCTCTTTTCCTGCTCTTTTGAAATTCTCACGTGCTATCGGAATTCTTTTCTCGTATTTTTCTATGGTGGTTATCTTACATCCTGCCGGAGCATATTCACTCATAAGTAACGCAGAAAAACCAATGGCACACCCGACTTCCAGAATAGACATTGGTTTATGCATTGCAAGCAGCAATTTCATAAAACTCTGCATTTCCGTCCGGATAATCGGTACATTGGTTTTCTTCGCTTCCTTCTCTATTTCATTTAAAAAGGGAGTGTTGCCCGCATCCAGAGAGTTGATAAACGCTACCGTACGCTCATCTACTATCATGATTACTCCTCTTACTCTGTTTCTTCTACTGTTTCTTCTACCGTTTCAGGTTCTTCTATCGCCTCGGATTCTTCTGATACTTCTGATTCTTCTGATTCTTCGGATTCTTCTGCTGCCTCAGTTTCAGTTGCCATAATAGCTATCATCTCATTACTACTCATGGAAGTATTCAAATCATAAATACCCGGTTTTATTTTCCCATGATTTTCTGACAAAAGCTCCTGTACAAAAAACAGATTCGCATCCCGAATCAGGCCCTTTTCCTGCAAATTTTCTCCTATATCCTTTGCCGAATCTCCATCTTCTACATAAACACTGATAATTCTGCCCTCTCCGGTTGTCATCGGTTGTTCCGCAAAAACCCGATAACCAAAATCATAAGCTTTCACTGCTGTATCATAAACAAACATAATGATAAAAACAGCAATAACTACTTTGATAATGAGTTCCGTTATAGAAGCTACTAACTGCTTAACGTTCATCTCAAACCTCCGATTCTTTCTCCGTGTGTAACTACTCAAAATCCAGTTCTGCTGTAATCTGCATATTTACGTCCTGCATCATACGACAGAATGCCAATTCTGCGCTCAGAAAATCCTCCACTAACGGTATTTCTCTGAATTTTTCATATTCCTTTTCAAAAGCATCTATCTTTTCAAACAAATCATCGCCCTGTTCACTATTCTGCAGTTCAAAATTTCTCTGGCGAAACTCTTTTACCCGCTCAAATAACTCCGGCTGTTTTTTTAACTTATCGCGCTGACAATCATATTCTATATAGATATCTGATTTTTTAATCTCTTCTACTAATTTTTCTACTGCTTTAATCACGATGCTGTCTGTCATATTGTTCCCTGCTTTCTTTGTATCTTGTTATCGTATTGTCTATGAAAAATATTTAGACTTCCATGATAATCGGAAGTATCATCGGTCGTCTCTTTGTCTTCTTCCATACATAATCACTCAATACATCCTTAGTAGTTGATTTTAGCTTTCCCCAATCGGTCTGACCTTTGTCTAAACAATTCATAATCGCATTGTTTACCAGAAGTCTCGCTTCATCTAATAATTCATCTGACTCTCTTACATATACAAAGCCACGAGATACAATATCCGGTCCCGATACCAACTGACTACTATAAGAATCCAATGCCAAAACGACAATTAAAATACCATCCTGTGCCAGATGTTGTCTATCTCTCAAAACAACATTTCCGACATCGCCGACACCAAGTCCATCTACCAAAATCGCACCAACAGGTACTTTTCCAGTGACTTCTGCCCGTTCCTCATCAATTTCCAGAACTTCGCCCGAATGCAGGATAAAAATATTTTCTTTCTCAATACCAAGTTCATTTGCAATCTTTGCCTGTGCTTTCAGGTGTTTATATTCACCATGCACCGGAATTGCATATTTCGGATGCACCAAAGTATAAATCAATTTAATCTCTTCCTGACAAGCATGTCCGGAAACGTGTACATCCTGGAAAATAACATCGGCACCTTTCATCAAAAGCTCATTAATAACATTGGTAACCGCTTTCTCATTACCCGGTATCGGATTGGATGAGAAAATAACCGTATCACCCGGAACAATTGAAATCTTTTTGTGCATACCACTCGCCATTCGGCTCAAAGCTGCCATACTTTCACCCTGACTTCCGGTAGTAATAATAACCGTCTTCTCATTCGGATAATTCTTCAATTGTTCAATATCAATTAACGTATTTTCCGGAATATTAAGATATCCTAATGTAGAGGCTGTTTCAATAATATTTACCATACTTCTGCCTTCTACAACTACTTTTCTGCCAAACTTATCTGCGGAGTTAATAATCTGCTGCACACGGTCTACATTGGATGCAAATGTTGCAATAATAATTCTGGTATCTTTGTGCTCTGCAAAAAGAGTATCAAACGTCTTTCCAACCGTTTTCTCAGATGGGGTGAAGCCCGGACGCTCTGCATTGGTACTATCACACATAAGAGCCAGTACACCTTTTTTGCCAATTTCTGCAAAGCGTTGCAAATCAATAGCATCTCCGAATACCGGTGTATAATCCACCTTAAAATCACCGGTATGCACCACAATACCTGCCGGAGAATAAATTGCCAGAGCTGCTGCATCTACAATACTGTGGTTCGTTTTAATTAATTCAATACGGAACTGACCTAAGTTGATTGATTGTCCAAACTTGACCACTTTACGCTTTGTGCAGTTCATCAATTCATGTTCTTTTAATTTGTTTTCAATAATACCCATGGTCAGTTTTGTTGCATAGACCGGTATATTCAATTCTTTTAACACATAAGGTAATGCACCAATGTGATCCTCGTGTCCGTGTGTAATCATAAAACCTTTGACTTTATCAATATTATCCTTCAAATAAGTAATATCCGGAATGACTAAATCAATACCTAACATCTCATCTTCCGGAAAGGACAATCCGCAGTCCACAACAATAATACTGTCCTCATACTCAAAGGCAGTAATGTTTAATCCAATCTGCTCCAAGCCGCCCAAAGGAATAATCTTTAGCTTGGAAGCTTTTCTCTGTTCATTTTTCTTCAAACAAAATTCCTCCATATTCTTTACAGATGACATAGAGTCCCATTGGTTGATTTTTTGCACCAAAAGCTAACGGGTATCCCCATAAAAAGGCTCCGCTCTATTCCCGCTTGGCATAACACTCTTGCTACAACAAACCATCCCTATGATAATTCAATGTCCTCTAACATATTTTCAAATACAGCCGCAACTGCATTTAATTCATCATCTTCTGTTACAATTTCATAGACAGCCTCTTCTTCTCCGGACTGTGACACGTCCTTCAAAATCAAAGCCTCTCCATCATCTTCTTCTGTATCTGTCACCAGAATATAATCTACACCGCCGATTCTTGTCTGCTCCAAAATATAAAATTCTACGGCTTCTTCGCCTTCCGGCTTAAAAACAATTTTCTCCACTTAAATCTTCTCCTTATTGGCAAGATAATCCAGATACCCTTGTAAGATAAAAACAGCGGCAATCTTGTCCACATATTCCTTCCGGTGCTCTCGTCTTATGCCTGCTTCCATCATTGTCTTATCAGCTGCTACTGTCGTCAATCTTTCATCCCACATATGCACGGAAAGTCCCGTTCTACGCTCCAGTTTCTCTTTAAACTCCAAAGAAAGCTCTGCCCGGACTCCCAATGTGTCATTCATGTTCTTCGGTAATCCTAAAACAATTTCTTCCACTTCGTATTCCGTAATCAGCTCTTCAATCCGCGCCAAAGTCTGTCGTAATTTATTTTCATCTTTTCTTCTGATAATTTCTATGCCCTGTGCCGTAATCAAAAGTGGGTCGCTGATTGCAACTCCTACTGTCTTTGATCCGAAATCCAAGCCCATAATTCTCATAATTCGTACCCTGATATCAATTTTATTTTCTCAATGAATTTTTAATGTATTCTGTCAGCATTTCTTCCACCAGTTCATCACGCTCTACCTTCATAATCAGGCTTCTTGCATTTTTATGGCTGGTAATATATGTTGGATCTCCGGACATAATGTAACCCACGATCTGATTGACCGGATTGTATCCCTTCTCTGTAAGTGCCTCATAAACTGTTGAAAGTACCAGTTTCACACCCGTTTCCGGCTCTGTTTCTACTCTAAAATATTGTGTGTTTTCCAAATCCTGCATTTTTTCACGCCCTTATCTATTCGTTTTTGAACTTTACCCCCAGATAAAACTTTTTCCAAAGTCGTCTCTGTCATTATTGCTATCATACCCCATCTGGAAGTAAAATTCAATCATTCATTGTCATCATTTCTTCTTTCAAAAAGCCCGTAAGCTCTCCGGAAACAATACAGTTACTGCAATCTTCCTGTGTTTCCTTTACTACTTTTACATATTGTCTGGTGTGTCCAATCTGATAAATGCGACCGTCAATTTCTTTCGCCTCTTCAAAAAGAACTTCCACTTCTTTTCCAACAAAAGACTTGCGATATTCTTCCGACATCTTCCGTTCCAGTTCCATCAATTCATTGCTTCGCTCCGTTTTGACCGCATCCGTAACCTGATGTTCCATCACTGCTGCCCTGGTTCCCTGCCTTTTGGAATATTTGAAAATATGCATCTCATAAAAATGCACTTTTTCAAGGAACGCTTTGGTAATGGCAAACTCTTTCTCCGTTTCTCCCGGAAAACCAACTATAACATCGGTTGTAATTGCCGGATTATCGAAGTATTTCCGCAACAATTCTACTTTTTCCAAGTATTCCCCTGTCGTGTAACGTCTATTCATGCGGCAAAGTGTTTCATCACATCCGCTTTGCAAAGATAGATGAAAATGAGGACAGATTTTCTCCAGTTCACTGATTCTCTTTGCAAATTCCCCTGTGATAATTCTTGGTTCTAAAGAACCTATACGAATTCTTTTCAGTCCGTCTATCTGTGAAAGCTTCTCTAATAATTGCAGAAGTTCTGGTTCTCCTCTGTCGATTCCATAGGAACTGATATGGATTCCGGTAATGACTATTTCCTGATATCCCAGGTTCACAATACCTTTCACTTCTGCGAGTACATCTTCCTCTTTACGGCTTCTTACGCGTCCCCTGGCGTACGGAATAATACAATAAGAACAAAATTGGTTGCAACCATCCTGAATTTTCACATATGCCCTGGTATGTTCCATTGTACCGTTTAAAGTCATTTCCTCATATTCATTGGTATGGTTGATATCAATAATATCTTTTTTGGCATATCTTACTTTGTATTCTTTTGCAGCTTCCTTTTTATCTGTTATTTTTGTTTCTCTTTCTGACAGATATTTTTCCAAAATAGCAACGATATCTTTTTTCCGATTGTTTCCGATAGCCAAATCTATTGCCTCATCCTTTTCGATGGTTTCCTCTCCGGTCTGAACATAACATCCAACCGCCACAACCACCGCATCCGGATTCATCTTTTTGGCACGATGAAGCATCTGTCTGCTTTTCCTATCTGCAATATTTGTTACCGTACATGTATTTACAAGGTAAATATCGGCTTGTTCATCAAATGATACAATTTTATAGCCATTTTCTTGTAACATTTGTTGCATAACGTCAAATTCATAGCCGTTTACTTTGCATCCTAGATTATGTAATGCTACACTTTTCATAGTAATCTCCGCATTTTTTGTATTGTTTTATCATTGACTTTTATTCTTCCAACATTTAGTATTATAGCAGAAGGTATGAAAAAAGAAGGAGGTAATTCTTAAATGAAAACAGTACAAATTTCTTTAAATTCTATTGATAAGGTGAAATCTTTTGTAAATGATATTACAAAATTCGATTATGACTTCGATTTAGTATCTGGCAGATACGTTATCGATGCAAAATCCATCATGGGTATCTTCAGCTTAGATTTATCTAAACCAATCGATTTAAATATCCATGCAGAAGATGGTGCTGATGATGTTATGGAAGCTTTAAAACCTTACATTATGTAAGCAAAGCTCCCTACATAACAATTAGAATTCAAACAAAAAGAAAATGAATGGTATCACAAGTGTTATCCTGTGATACCATTTTTATTTACTTTTTCTGACTCAAAAACTTGTCCCACTCAAGAAACAATGATTACTTCATCGGTATCTAATGCTGTCTGTACTAATTCATCAATCTTCTCAGTAAGATTCTGCTCATGTCTTCTGATAATATTCAAATTCGGTTTGGTAACCGGATGTTTCGCCACGAAAATAGTACAACAATCTTCGTAAGGCAAAATGGAAGTCTCGTAAGTATCAATCTTTTCGGAAACATCTACAATTTCCATTTTATCAAAACCGATTAGTGGTCTGTAAACCGGAAGTTCGCAAACTTCATTGGTTGCTGCCAGACTGTGCATTGTCTGTGAAGCTACCTGTCCGATGCTTTCACCGGTAATCAAACCAAGACATTCATTTTCCTTCGCAATATGTTCTGCAATACGCATCATATAACGACGCATGATAATCGTCAACTCATCATGGGGACATTTATCATAAATATAAAGCTGAATATCAGTAAAGTTAATGATATGCAGATAAATCGGTCCGGTATATTGTGCAACCTTCTTCGCCAAATCTACTACCTTCTGTTTAGCACGTTCACTTGTATATGGCGGTGCATGGAAATAAACTGCATCCAGCTTCACACCACGTTTCGCAATCATGTAGCCGGCAACAGGAGAATCGATACCACCGGATAATAATAACATTGCTTTTCCGCCCGTACCTACCGGCATGCCGCCCGGTCCCGGAATGATTTCGGAATAAATATAGATTTTATCACGCACTTCAATATTCAGCATGATATCCGGTTTGTGTACATCTACACTCATTTCTGGGTAGGCATCTAAAATAATTCCTCCCATTTCTACATTCATTTCCATAGAATTCAACGGATAATTTTTACGTGCTCTTCTGGCAGCTACTTTGAAGGTTTTATTCTTGTCCGGATATACCTCGTCGATATATTTCACAACGCGCTCGCCAAGCTTCTCAAATCCTTCGTCTTCCACATAAACCATTGGACAGATGCCGGAAATACCGAACACCTTCTGCAATGCAGCTACAGTTTCCTCGTAATCAAAATCCGTAACCGCATCTACATAAATTCTGCCGTCTGTTTTGCGAACCACAAATTCTCCTTCACATTTTTTCAAAGAATGCTTTATCTGTTTTACTAACGCATCTTCGAAAAGATATCTGTTTTTCCCTTTTACGCCGATTTCAGCGTATTTGATTAAAAATGCTGTAAACATAAAATCTCCTTGTCTATACTTCATGCATAAAATTCAACTATCCGAAAGACAAGTCGCGAAAGCGTGCCTGCCTTTGGATTGTGAATTTTATGCTTATACTATCTTAATGCCGCGTATACCTTCTTAACGCCGGTATTATATCATACAACGCTTGCAACGTATACTCAATTTCTTCCTCGGTCGTGAAAATCGAAAAGCTGAATCGAATGGTGGAATCCAATAAATCTTTTTCCAGACCGATGGCTTTCAAAGTTGTAGAAGTCTGCGGTTTATTAGATGCGCAGGCACTTCCGGCTGAAACATATATACCTCTGTCCTCCAAAGCGTGTAGCAATACTTCACTTCGAATGCCTCTGACTGAAAGGCTGACGATATGGGCAGCACTTTCTTCTCCTATGCAGCCGTTAACCTTCACATCATCTATTCTTGAAACACCTTCCATGAACAATTTACGCAATGCATAAAGTCTCTCCATGTCAGCATCCAGATTGGCATACATCATTTCCGCTGCTTTGGCGAGTCCTGCAATACCCGGAACATTCTCCGTTCCTGAACGCATACCCTTCTGTTGACCGCCACCATATATAATCGGACTGATTTTGAGTTTCTCATTTACATATAAGAAACCCACCCCTTTGGGTCCATGAATCTTATGGGCACTAACAGAAAGCAAATCAATTTTCATACGAGACGGGTAAATACGGAATTTGCCAAAGCCCTGTACCGCATCTACATGAAAAGCAGTTTTCGGATTGATTCTCTTAATCAACTCTCCCGCTTCTGCTATCGGTTGTAAAGAACCGATTTCATTATTCGTATGCATAATGGATACAAGAATAGTATCCTTTGTAATTGCTCTTTCTAAATCATGCAGGCTGATTTTTCCCTGTTTATCTACCGGCAAATAAGTTACACGAAATCCTTGTTCTTCCAAATATCGCATCGTCTGTATAATAGCCGGATGCTCTATCTGTGTCGTAATCAGATGTCTGCCTGCTCTATGATTTGCCATTGCAGTACCAATCAGTGCTATATTATCTGACTCTGTTCCACCGGAGGTAAAAAGAATTTCTTTTTCATTTACTTTCAGTATTCTGGCAAGAGTTTCTCTCGCATATCGTAAATATTGCTCTGCTTCTACGCCCTTATGATGCATACTGGAAGGATTACCGTAATCTTCACACATTATTTTCATCATAAGCTGCGCTACTTCATCAAAGCTTCTGGTCGTAGCCGAATTATCCAAATATACTTCCATAACAGCTCCTATTTTCATTTTGTTCTTTCCTCTGAAGCATTCACAAAACTTATATCACCTGTTCTGTGTCGTCAGCTTCTTATAATGTAATATATGGTCGAAACATGCTTTTTGACAGTCTATTCTTCAAAATGATACATCAACCATGGCAGCACCGTAAATCCCGCTGTTTCGGTTCTAAGAATCCGCTTTCCAAGCGTAATCGGTGTAATACCATTCTCCATGGCATCTTCGATTTCCTTTTCTTCAAAACCACCCTCTGGCCCAATAAAAATTGCTACCGATTGACCAGACTGCAAACCATCTATAATTTCCTTTGTCTTGCTCATATTTTCTGCCAATTCATAAGGAATCAGCTTTACATCTATACTTTGTGCATAAGCAATCGCTTCTTTCATGCTCATCACATTTTTTATTTCCGGAATAATTGCACGTTTACTTTGTTTTGCGGCTGCTTCTGCAATTCCCTGCCAACGCACAATCTTACTTTTTGCCTTTTTTTCATCCAGCTTTACAACGGCTCTTTTGGCAGCCACCGGGATTATCTCATATACACCAAGTTCTACTGCCTTCTGGATAATCAATTCCATTTTATCTGCTTTGGGCAAACCTTGAAATAGAAAGATTTTGGAAGGGAGCTCTACACCATCTTCTTTCACAAAATGAAGCGTGCAAATAACCTCATCTTCCCCAAACTCTTCAATTCCACACCGATACTCTTTTCCATCGATTCCATTGCTTACTGCAATCTCTTCACCAATTTTCATGCGAAGAACATTTTTGATATGATTTACATCGCTTCCAGTTATAACAACACGGTTTCCTTGGATCTGCGACGGTTCCACAAAAAACTGATACATTTTTTCACTCCCAAAAAGACAAGCACACCCAAAATCGCTCCTATGCTGTCTATTATTACATCACTGAATCTTCCGGCCCGACCGGGCACAAATAATTGGTGCAACTCATCACTTACCGCATATAGGGCTGCAAGAACAATCGCCATAATACTTCTTTTACTGACTGCAAACTGCCATTTTCCAAGCCAGATATAAAATAAAATCGACAAAATCCCGTATTCCGTCATATGTGCTACTTTTCTTACCGTATGTTCAATCGCATTCGCTATCTCCCGCAACTGTTCTTCATCCAAATTCAGATGAAATAAAATCCCGGTAGAACTTACCATCCGATAGCTGAATGCCTCGCTCACTTCACTGGACTCTTCTTTCTCTTGTGCGGAAAAAGAAAATATCACACACATCCAAAACAGTGCCAGAATTCCGGCAATTGTTCTGACTTTCTCCATGCTGTTTCCTACCCTCTCACTTGTTCTATTAATCCACAGCACATTATCAGCACTATTTCCGGGCCGTTACCGATACCCACTCGCCCTGATAAGTTACTTCCAAAACTTCCAGTCCGGCTGCTTTTACTGCCTCTACAACAGTTTCTTCTTTATCATTAATGATACCGGAAGTAATGTAGATACCGCCCTTTTTCATCTGATTCACAATGACCGGTGTAAGCGGCACCAGAACATCTGCCAGAATGTTAGCTACTACGATATCATAACACTCATAACCAACTTTGTCCTGCACTTCTTTCTCTGTAATAATATTTCCAATCATCATTGTAAAATCATCTTTACAGATTCCATTTGCCTCCATGTTCTGAGCAACTGCTTCTACTGCGCATGGGTCAAGGTCTGTTCCGACTGCTTTCTTTGCCCCATACATCAATGCCAGTATTGCCAGAATACCGCTTCCGGTTCCGACATCCAGAAGAACCGTATCCGGTGTCAAAAATTTCTTAATCTGACGGATACAAAGCTGTGTTGTCTCATGCATACCGGTTCCGAACGCCGTACCCGGGTCAATATGCAGAATCTTTTTGCCTTTATCCTCTTCCTTCACTTCTTCCCAGGACGGAATGACGAGCAAATCATCAATATAGAACTGATGGAAATATTCTTTCCAGTTATTAATCCAGTCAATATCCTCTGTTTCTTCAATCGTTATCGTTCCTTCACCGATATCCATAAACATTTTCAAATCTTCCAGCTCCGCCTCCACCTGCGCTAAAATCGTTTCTTTATCGGTAGGCTCACCATTTATTTCCAAGCTGCCGTCTTCTTTTTCTTCCACAAAAAAACTAAGATAAGCGATACCGTCGTCTTCTCCGCTGACCGGAGGAATATCGACAAACATCTGCTCTTTCTCCCAAGCCGTAAGCGGAATCTTATCTTCAATCTGTGCACCTTCCAAACCAATATCATACAAAGTGCTGATAATAATATCTTCTGCCTCTGTTAATGTTTTAATTTTAAATTTCATCCATTTCATAAAATATAACCTCGTTGTTAATTATTTGTTTAGGTAATTATGTACAATTTCTATAAAGTACATATGAGTTTCGCAATTATCTAAATTATTTTTTTATTTATGGAAAATCATATTTGTTTCTTAATCCACAAAATTGATTTTACCACATATCTTTCACAGTTGAAACCTTTCTTCTACTTCTCCAATCGTATTTTATCTTCCAAAAGAATAATATTTTGCTTGCACTTATTTATTTTATTGGTAATAGACTCTTTACCAATCAGTTTCAGAAACCATTCCGTACTTTTCCATCCTAAATTCAGAATGTATCTTACCATTCCCTTAATTGCCAACCCGGAAATGATTATTCCAACAAACTTCATTTCCCAATAATAATTATTTTTTATCATAATCAGACCAAATAAGAAAAATGGAATTCTCCATAAACACCCTAACTTCAATTCATACAGTTCTTTATGCAAAGATAATAAAATCCGTTTCTCAATTGTAAGTTCATTTTCCTTGTTATAGGAATTGCTATACGCATAGTCTGCGCGTTTTTCAACAAGTTTTTCTTTCACTACAATATCCGACATTTTTCCCATGGAAATATACTGCAAGTATGCGCAGACCAGCAACATAATCCCAATGTATATCTTTTTGATGTAATCTTCAAAATTGGCTTCTTTAATAACATAATCTGTTAGTATATTCTCAACACCCGAAAACTCTTTATCACTTATACCCTCGTACCATTTATAGTTAATATCAACCGGTGATTCTATTATTTCTCCTTCAAAATATATACTTGTCGCTCCATCTTTATATAGGTTCTCTAATTCGGCTACCTTATCTTTATCTGACACCATGATACAAATGTAATTGCTCTCCCCAACCGGAATTGTAAAAAAAGCATATTCCTTTGCACCAACAAGCCAAACCTGACTTACACCCGAATAAGAACCATTACCTAAATTGGGGATTTTTCTCACCACACATGAACTAATATTGCCGACAACATACTTACCTTTAACGCAATTTCCTTTATTTATCAGGTTTATGTCTATTGCTCGCCTTTCTTTTTGTAAAGAACAAAATCCACAAATAACAAAAGCAATCCCTGAAACCAAAAAAAGAAGAAAAAATATTAATTTTTTACTTACTTGAATTGTTGTTTGCATCGGTTTCTCTTTCCATAAATTCGAACAAATTCAATCATCTCATCCAGTCAACTCGCTATACTCTGATTATGTGTAATTATAATACATGGTATAAGCAAACTCAAGATTCATCAAATTCCTCGTCCGTTCAACAAGAAAGCTATTATTGATAAAAATAGAAGTATTTAACACAATTTAGGTAGTATACACACTTTACAATTTCGGGTATAATGTAAGAAATTCTTAGCAAAGAATTCATGCAAAAAGATAAAATTTTAAGAACGGAGAAAAAATATGCAAAAAAAACAAATTGCTCTATTATTAGCTATTGTGCTTTCTATTTCCTGTTTTGTCGGTTGTAGTTCCGAATCGGGACGTGTGGAAGTGAAAGAACCTGAAATAGAGCCAATAGAAGAAATTGTTGAGGAACCGGTAGAAGAACCGGTAGAAGAAATAAAGGAATTAACCGGTATTACACAGCGTGAAGTAGTAAACGGTGAAATGCAAAGTTATCTGACCGGCGAATGGACAAGCGAAGAAGTGGCTACCAGACGACCGATTGCTGTTATGATTCCGAATAATTCTCCCGCAATGCCGCAATACGGATTATCCCAGGCCGGAATTATTTATGAAGCACCGGTAGAGGGACGTATTACACGAATTATGGCTGTCATTGAAAACTTCGACGAATTAGACCGTGTAGGTCCTGTCAGAAGTGCACGAGATTACTTCCTCTACACCGCACTTGGCTACGATGCAATTTTTTGTAACTGGGGACTTGCAAGACCTTATGTAGAAGAATTAATCAATCGTGATAATGTCCACAACGTAAGTGCTGCTGTAGAAGGTATTTATAAACCGGCTGATGAAGCTTATGCGCGTGTACCCCGTGAAGGCTATTCGTTAGAATTTACCGGTTATCTGATGATGGATGGTTTATTTGATGCAGTAGACCGACTTGGCTACAATTGGAATTATAGCGAAGGACATGTTCCTCAATTCCTGTTCGCCAATGATATGATTGCAGAATATGCTGAAAATGAAGATGCTACTATGATTTATCCCGGTGGAAAATCCGGTGATAACGCAAGCGGCTACGGCGCATATCACCCTTACTTTGAGTACCATGCAGATGACCACTTATATTATCGTTATCAAAACGGGGAGCCGCAAATTGATGAATACAACGGTGAACAGTTAACCTTCACCAATGTCGTTTTGCAGTATTGCCATGGTGAAGTTCGTGATGATCACGACTATCTTGCTTTTGGTATGCATGACGAAGGGCAGGCTCTTATTTTTACAAATGGTAAGGTAATTCCTTGTACTTGGTCACGTCTGGCTGGCGACTCCATTCCGGCACGATTCTATGATGCAACCGGTCAGGAAGTCATTGTGAATCAGGGTAAAACATGGATTTGTACTATTTGGGATGAGTACAGCGAATATGTTGAATATGAATAACAAAGTGCATGTGAAGAAAAGTCTGTCAATACAGTTCTTCTATGACAGTTGGGTAGAAGGCTTACATTTTAAGCTTTCTGCCCTTGTTTTATATATAACAATACTTTATACCTATGCCTTTTACCATCTGAGGCATCCGGTAAGATGTTCCAAGTGGTACTCTTCCTTTTGATACACTGGTTAAAAATACAATCTCATTGTTTGTAAATTGCATACTAAGTTTCCTTCCTTCTTAAATATCTTCCAAATCCTGATACTCTGTCCAGATATCATAGAAAACTGCATCTTT
>JAFSHK010000031.1 GCA_017440375.1 Lachnospiraceae bacterium | reverse complement strand
CATATCCTTTGCAAGAGAACGGTAATGTGAAGCAAAACCAAGCCAAATCAAGAATGCAACAAACAATTGACCAACAATGATTAGTAAGCAATTTATCCAACCGATTTCTACCGGTATCCAACCAACGTTGAATGCAGTAATTTTCATTCTTACCCTCCTATAGCCCTAAGTAATTTTTGAATTTAGGGAGATACTTTCTGGAAATATAATCTTTATTTCCGTTTTTTAATAAAATAAACATTGTTCCGTTAAAAGAATGTTCTACGCGGCTGACTTTTTTCAAATAGCTCTTCGTTTTCCATACGCAACATATAAATATCAGTTGGTTTTAAAACAACAATTTGCTCATTATCAATTGCGGTAATCACATTTTGAAAAGAATTGAGTTTATCAGCCAGATCTTGTATTTCCTCTTTTATCGCATTGGAATAGATTATTGCGTAGGGTTCTTCAATATCCGGTGAAATTTAGCATACAATAAAAAATAATAATTGTCTGCTGTTTTGGCGTAAGTGGCAGAATATTCTATGTTAGATTACATAGAAAAGGAATCAAATACAGAGAAAAGATAAATGAAAGACGAAAGTGAAAGACAAAAGTGAAAGACAAAAGTGAAAGACAAAGTCAAAAAAGGATATCCGTAAGAAGTAAACTTCAAATTGGATATCCTTATAATTTACATATTATATTTTAAAAATTGGTTTCTAAATAATCTTACTTGTCGGCAAATTCAAATTACTGTGCTGTTGCAGGGGTAATTTTTTCATCATCTACGATAAAGGAGTCACCGTCTTCTACAATACATACCATAGTTTTACCGGTATTCAACTGGATTTCATTTCCGTTATCATCAAAATATCTTGTTGCACCGTAATCGGAAGTTTTTTCCCAAGTTACATGAATACCTTTTCCATTTGTAAAGAACCAGCCATCTCTGGTAGAGTCAATACACTGGAATGCAAGGTAACCTTTCTGGTCACGAACTTCATAGTAAGTATTTTGAATTAAAATATTTTTGAATGCTAACTGCTGGCCGTTTGTTTCATCAACGTGAGGACCGTCTGCTTCACCGGATAAATGCTGGAATCTCTCATATAAACCGGTTTCTTCATTATATACAAAGTAGCAGTTTGTTACTGGATATGTAGGAGACATATCAATCTTGTTTGCAGTAATTGCATCACTATACTGTTCTAATGTATTTGGTTCATTTGTTGGAGCAAATAAGTAATGCTGGTCATCAGCATAACCGTCACGATATTCTAAGTCATAACCAAGTCTGTCAATATCAGCTAAGATACCCTCAGTGTCAACATATGCGTTATCAGTTGAATTTCCGGTATCATCCGCACGCCAGAAATTGCTGCTGTCTAAACCGTCAATATCTTCTGTATCAGGACGATTGATTACTTCATCAATATAGAAAGGTCCGCCGTAGTGAATATAAAAAGCATCCCATTCAAAAGACCAATATACATAATAGTCACGACAACTTCTCACATTACCAATTCTGTCATAACCGTTCCAATCCTGAAACAAAGCCATTAATCTTGTGATACTTCCTTCAACATTACATTCATATAATACATCCGCATTAGAAATACCATACTGTGCTGCGGTTTTTGTATTTGGAATCATAACGGTAATAGGGCGAGTATTATTTACTTCCTCTGTTACCCATTCATTTGTAATACGACTACGAACCATTCCTTCTTCAGGAGGAACATCTTCGTCAATATCTTCTTCTGTTTCTTCTGCCTCTTCTATAACTTCTGGTTCTTCTTCGATAACTTGTTCAACAACAGGCTCTATAACCGCTTCTTTTTCTTGACCACAACCAAATAATAAAAGAGTAGAAGATAAAGCTACAAGAAGAAGTACTTGTAATCCTTTCATCTTTAATCCTCTCTTTCCAGGGAATAACCCAACTGTTCCTAGTATATCATAAGGAAAAGGACTAGTCACTAGAAAAAAATTGAAAAAGTACACAAAATGTTAAAAATTTATTACAAAATAATAGCTTCTTGCACAATTCATTTCAAGGATGTATGATGTAATAAGTGTATAAGAAAAATAAGCAACTTAAGGAAGTATTTGTAGTTTATAGAGCGGAGGATACAAAGAAGCATGAAGAAAATTATTGTAACAGGATGTAATGGACAATTAGGACGTGCTGTAAATAAATTATATGCAGGAAACAATGAGTATGAATTTGTAAATACCGATGTAGGTGAATTGGATATAACTAATATTGATCAGGTCATGGCTCTTGCCAGAGAAGTGAAGCCATATGCAATTATTAACTGTGCAGCCCACACAGCAGTAGATGCTTGTGAAACAGAGGAGGATAAGGCATTCCGTATCAATGCAATCGGACCGAGAAATTTAAGTATTGCAGCAACTGAAACAGGTGCAAAAATGATTCATATTTCTACCGATTATGTTTTTGATGGAAAAGGAACCAGACCATATAAAGAGTTTGATCCGGTAGGACCACAAGGTGTATACGGCGAAACAAAATTAGCCGGAGAAAATTTTGTAAAGGATTTTGCGGATAAATATTTTATTATTCGTACCGCATGGTTATATGGTGATGGAAAAAACTTTGCCAAAACAATGCTTCGATTGGCCGAAACAAATGATCAAGTACGTGTGGTAAGAGATCAGGTTGGTTCCCCAACAAGCGCAGAAGAGTTAGCCAAAGCAATTGCATATCTTTTACCGACAGAAAATTATGGACTTTTCCACGGAACATGTGAAGGTGATTGTAGTTGGGCGGAATTTGCACAGGAAATTTTCCGTCTGGCAGGAAAATCTACAGTTGTGGATGCGATAACGACAGAAGAATATGGCGCAGCAGCAGCACGTCCGGCATATTCTATTCTGGAAAATTATATGTTGAAAATGACAACAGATTTCATGTTTGCAGATTGGCATGATGCGATTGCGAAATATATAAGAGAACTGTAAAAGAGTAACAAAAAGTGTAGAAAAGGTGTAGAAAAAGTGCGAGAGGCGAAAGTACTGGAAAAGCACTGAAAAGGCAGGACGATAAATGGAATTTATACAGGGAATGCTTCGTAATCCTGTTCTGATAGCAGCAGTTATGGGGTGGTTTGTAGCACAGGTGATTAAAACGATTATACATTTGATTATTACCAAGGAACTGGTGTGGGAACGTATGGTAGGAAGTGGCGGAATGCCAAGTTCTCATGCAGCAACGGTTTGTGCGCTTGCAACAGTAGCAGGGATGCAGTATGGCGGTGCAAGCTTTGAATTTGCAATGGCAGTAATTATGGCAATTGTTGTTATGCATGATGCCAGAGGTGTAAGAAGAGAAACCGGAATTCAGGCGATTGTTTTAAATGAAATGATGGATTTATTCCGGGAAATGGGCAAAAAGATGCCGATAGAAGATAAGTTAAAAGAGTTCGTCGGACATACACCTTTGCAGGTGTTAATGGGGGCACTGCTTGGTATCTGTATCGGTGTTATGACCGGTCAGATTATGATACCGTAGATAGACAGTTGTTTAGATATACATGGTTTCTTGATTTAACGTGGTTACCATTTTTTACGGTACTCTAACGGAGTCATATTTTCGGCTTTTTTAAAAACCTTGATAAAATAGCCGGCATCCTGAAAACCGCAGTTTAAAGCGATGTTCTCGATAGAATCGTTAGAGAAGCGCAACATGGATTTGGCATGAGAAATACGCTTAGAGGTCAAATCATTCCCAATCGTAGTTCCATATATTTTCTTATATTCCCTGGAAAGATGAAATTTGCTGATGAAGAATCTGGAAGATAAGTTTTCCAGATTTATTTTTTCTGCATAATGCTCTTCCAAATATTCATGAATTTGTTTCAGTTTCTCCGGAATGGAGGAACTTTCTTGATTTTCCAGAATATTTTCCATAAAGCACAAAGTAATTAAGTCAGTAAGGTATCGATTCGCATAGAGCTCCATTAAAGAAGACTTGGCAGAATGAATCTGATACAAATGTTGCAAAATATCTGTAAAAGCCATCATATTTTGCGGATGGAAAAGAAAAGAATAGGAGTGTTTTAAAAAGTTGTCATAGAAATTGACCGCTTCTTTACCGTAAAAATGTACCCACATCAGACTCCAAGGCTCTTTGGCACTGCTTTCATGGGAATATGGTCTGGTACAGTCCAACCAGACGCAATCACCAACTGTTAACGCGTGACGGTTATCTTCATAGGAAACAAATCCACTGCCTTCCAGTACAATAAAAAATAAATAGGAGTTTAGATTTTGACGACGACTGATATGAGGTTCCAAACTTTGTAAAGTTCCGACTTCCTGCACATAAAGATAGTGTTCTTTTGCATAGGAAGAGGGAGTTGTAATGATACGGTTAGAAGCAGATTTAGCCATTTTATTCAGAATCCTTTTCTTTGTAAAAATAGATAGCAATATTTTACTATTATGGGGCAATATTTTATGTTGATAGTTGTATTATACAATAGTATACTCCCATATGGAATAGCAAAATAAGACAAAAATGTAAGAGAAGGAGAACGATATGCAGAAAGTAGCGTTGATTACAGGTATTACAGGTCAGGATGGTTCTTATCTGGCTGAGTTTTTATTAGAAAAAGGTTATGAAGTACACGGTTTAATCCGTAGACATAGCATTACCAATACAGCAAGAATAGACCATATCTTACAGTCTGATTATAATAAAGTAAAATTTTTCCTGCACTTTGCAGATACAACAGATTCCAGCAATTTGATGCGATTGATTGCGGAAATTCGTCCGACAGAGGTTTATAACCTGGCAGCACAGTCTCATGTAGGTGTTTCTTTCGAAGTACCGGAGTATACAGCAGAAGCAACAGGTGTCAGTACATTGAAGCTGTTGGAAGCAATTCGTGTTAATGGTGGTAACTGTAGATATTATCAGGCATCTACTTCCGAATTATTCGGTGGTATTCCGGAAACAGCACCACAGAGCGAGAAAACACCGTTTTATCCAAAGAGCCCATATGGTGCAGCAAAATTGTACTCTTACTGGATTACTGTAAATTATAGAGAATCCTATAATATGTTTGCATGTAACGGTATTTTATTTAATCATGAATCACCAAGAAGAGGTGAAAACTTTGTTACCAGAAAAATTACATTGGCAATCGCTAATATTATCGCAGGCAAACAGGAGAAGCTTTCGCTTGGTAATATGAATGCAAAACGCGACTGGGGATTTGCAGGTGATTACGTAGAAGGCATGTGGTTAATGTTACAGCAGGACAAAGCAGATGACTTCGTACTTGCTACTAATGAAACACATACGGTAAGAGAATTTGTAGAAGCAGCATTTGGCGAACTTGGTATTAACATTCGTTGGGAAGGAACTGGTGTTAATGAAAAAGGTTACGATGCAGAAACAGGTAAGCTTTTAGTTGATGTTAATCCGGAATTCTATCGTCCGGCAGAAGTTGAATTCCTCTGGGGTAACTGTGAGAAGGCAGAGAGAGAACTTGGATGGAAGAGAAAAGTAGATTTCAAAGGTCTTGTTTCTATGATGATGGATGCTGACTTAAAAGAAATAGCAGGTATGGGATCTGCAGAATATAGAAAACAGAGAAAAGCAGAAAAGAAATCATAAGAAAAGTTGGATAACGCAGAATAGGGGAAATGTATGCTGTCTGTTATATTAATATGGTTATATATGGCAGTAACCACGTTCTTGCTGGGTTATGGAATTTTAACAGTAATTGCCCACTTTTGCACTTACCAGGTGCGAAAGTGGGATAGTTATTTCATGTGTGGCCTGGCAGCGGCAACCGTATATGCACAGTTTTTCAGTCTTTTTGCAGCAGTAGGATTTGTGGCGAATCTTGTGATGATAGGGATTTGCATAGGAATAGCTATCTTTTGCAGAAAAAGACTGGTTGAAGATTTACAGAGTTTATTACAACAAATGAAACGGGAGAAAGAAGCTTTCGGAAAAAGATTTTTCGGAAAGTTCTTTTTGTTGTTAATTCTTGTAATACTGTATGCTTACGGGACATCCAGAGGAATTATTCATTATGATACCGGTTTATATCACGCACAGAGTATCCGCTGGATAGAAGAGTATGGTGTGGTGAAGGGGCTTGGAAATTTGCATTGTCGTTTGGCTTACAATAGTTCGTCTTTTGCATTATCAGCGTTATATAGCATGGCATTTCTCGGCGGACAATCTTATCACGTCGCAGCAGGTTTTCTGGCATTGCTTTTGGCAATGGTATGCTTGAAATTGGCGGACATATTTAAGAGAAAAAGGTTGAAACCATCCGATTTTGCAAGAGTAATGTGCCTCTATTATCTGCTCATTATTTTTGATGAAATGGTTTCACCGGCATCGGACTATTTTATGGTGTTAACCGCTTTTTATCTTGTTATCCGATGGATGGATTTGTTAGAAGAAAAAGTAGATGCAATTTTTCCATATGCGATGTTATGTGTGCTTGGTGTTTATCTGATGACGGTAAAATTATCAGCAGCACTGATTGTTTTGTTAGTTATCAAACCGGCGTGGATGCTTATGAAAAAGAAAAATTGGAAAGAAATCGGCATTTATTTGTTACTTGGAATTTTGATTGCAGCTCCGTTTTTGATACGAAATGTGCTTCTGTCGGGGTGGTTGGTGTATCCGTTTACATCCATTGATTTGTTTTCGGTAGATTATAAAATTCCGGAAGGAATTGCAGCATATGATGCCAAAGAAATACAGGTCTGGGGCAGAGGCTACAGTGACGTAACCCGATTTGACATTCCGATTAGGGAGTGGTTACCGGACTGGTTTCGTGGTCTTGGCGGTATGGATAAGCTGTTTGTTATGGTGGCGCTTATTTCCGTGGTGATTTTCGGATTACGCCTTATATGGAATCTGATTAGAAAGGCAGAATTATATGACAAGCTGATTCTGGAAGCAGTGCTTGTGCTTTGTTTCTTATTCTGGCTGCTTAGTTCACCGCTTATTCGGTACGGATGTGTTTATGTTTATCTGGTATCGGCAGTGGTATTTGGAAACGTTTGTACCGAATTTTTCCAGGGTGAAAAATTTATTCCTAAAAAAAATGGTAAAAAAATAGAGAAAATTTGCATTGCTTTGATAGGAGTTTTCCTGTTGTATAAGGCAGCAGCATTTGGAAAAGAGCTGGTAAATTCTTATGTGAATGATTATTGGATTTGCCAGAAGGATTATGAAAATTATGAAACAGAGAGCTATGAAATAGAGGGAGTGACTTTCTATTGCCCGGTAAGTGGAGATCAGGTTGGTTATGAAAGTTTCCCGTCTTCACCAACGAAGGCGCAGATTGCGCTAAGAGGCGAAGGAATGGAAGATGGATTTTATTACTTGAATTGTCCATAATCACAAAACAAGGTTTAGAATAAAAAATATTAGAAAAGGGAAGGAAAGAGCGATGAATAAGACAGATAAGATTTATGTAGCAGGACACAGAGGATTGGTTGGTAGTGCGATTGTCAGAAATCTGAAAGCAAAAGGTTACGAGAATGTAATCGGCAAAACACATAAAGAGTTGGATTTGACCAATCAGGCAGCCGTAAAGGAATTTTTTGAAACAGAGAAACCGGATGTGGTTGTTTTGGCGGCTGCAAAAGTAGGCGGTATCAATGCAAACAATACAGCACCGGCAGAATTTGCATACGAAAATATGCAGATTCAATGTAATGTAATTAAATGCTGTCATGATTATAAAGTAAAGAAATTGTTGTTCCTCGGAAGTACATGTATTTATCCAAAGATGGCACCACAGCCGATTCCGGAGGATGCACTTTTGACAGGACCTTTGGAAGTAACAAATGAAGCTTATGCGATTGCCAAAATTGCCGGACTGGAAATGTGTAAATTCTACAAACGTCAGTATGGTGATGATTTTATCAGTTGTATGCCGACCAACCTTTACGGACCATATGATAACTATGATTTGCAGGGGTCTCATGTTATGCCGGCTATGATTCGTAAGTTCCACGAAGCTAAAGTAAGCAATGCACCTAGCGTAGAACTATGGGGAACCGGTACACCGCTTAGAGAGTTCTTATATGTAGATGATATGGCAGATGCTTGTGTATTCTTGTTGGAAAATTACAGTGGAGAGCAGCATGTTAATATCGGAACCGGTAAAGAAGTAACCATTAAAGAATTGGCAGAGCAGGTGAAGAAAGCGGTTGGTTATGAAGGTGAAATTATCTGGAATACAGAAATGCCGGATGGAACACCTCGTAAGTTAACAGATGTTACAAAATTACATGGACTTGGATGGACACACAAAGTAGATTTGGAGGAAGGTGTTTCGCTTGCATATGACTGGTTCAGAGAAAATGTCGATGATGCAAGAATGTAAGTAATCGTTTGTGTGAATGCGAAGAACGGAGAAAAGTATGAGAACATATGGAGTTATTTTGGCCGGTGGTGGGGGAACACGTTTCTGGCCGCTTAGCAGAAAAGAATTACCGAAGCAGCTTTTGAATTTAACCGGAAAAGATTTGATGGTAAATGAAACCATCGATCGCTTGGAAGGTAATGTAGAAAAAGACGATATTTTTATTGTAACGAATGTATCACAAGCGGAGTTAATGTTAGAGGCAACTGCCGGAAGAGTTCGTGAAGATCATGTATTATCGGAGCCTGCGGCAAGAAATACGGCAGCTTGTATCGGGTATGCGGCAATGGAAATTTTGCAGAAATATGAAGATGGTATCATGTGTATTCTGCCGTCTGACCATTACATCAAGAAAAATGATGTTTACAAGCAGGTGATTGCAGATGCAATACAGGTAGCAAAGGATACGGATGCACTTGTTACGGTGGGTATTCAGCCGACATTTCCATCTACCGGATATGGCTATATCTGTCATGATGATAAGAAAATGCAGGATAGCTATTATACGGTAAAACATTTCGTAGAAAAACCGAATTTACAGACAGCAAAAGCATATTTGTTATCCGGAAAATATTTATGGAACAGCGGCATGTTTATCTGGAAAGCATCTACGATTATGCGGTATTTTGAAGAATTACTTCCGGATATTTATGAGTGCTTGCAGAAAATCGGTGCTGCAATGAATACCGAGAATGAGACAAAAGTAATTGAAGAAGTCTATCCGGTGATTCCGAAGATTTCGATTGATTATGGAATCATGGAACGTGCAAAGAAAGTGCTTGTATTAGAAGGTGATTTCGGTTGGAGCGATGTGGGAAGCTGGGATGCTTTAGAAGCATTGTATGATAAAGATGAGCATGGAAATATTACGTATGGTGAACAAGTGCATATTGACAGCCATGATTGCATTATTTATGCCAAGAGCAAATTAGTGACTACAATCGGTCTGGATAATGTGATTGTAGTGGAAACAGAAGATGCAGTACTTGTTTGCGATAAGAACAGAGCACAGGAAGTTAAGAAAATTGTCGAGGTATTACAAGACAGTAATAAACCGCAATATTTATAATATTTTTAACCGTTTTCTACCAGATATTGTTTCAGGCGATACTTTACAGTTTACAGGATTTGTCAATTTGTGCTATGATTTGTCCGAAGTAAAGAATTGATTTACGAAAAAGGGGAATGAAACAATGAATAGTAGTACGGTAGTAAGGTCGGAAGTGGAGCAGAGCATTTCCAGACTGATGTTGGAACTTGGTATTCCGGCACATCTGAAAGGATACCAATATCTGCGGACTGCCATTTTCATGTGCATTGAAGACATGGAATTAATCGGCAGTGTAACGAAGTTGTTATATCCTGATTTAGCAAAACGGTATATGACAACGGACCAGAAAATTGAGAGAGCCATTCGTAATGCAATCGAGGTTTCCTGGGAACGAGGAAATAGTGATTTGTTTGAAAAATTGTTTGGTTACTGTAACAACATAGAACACAGCAGACCAACCAATAGTGAGTACATAGCATCGGTTGCTGATTTTGTGCGATTAGAGCAAGGCTTTATTTAAGAAATGCCAATCAGAAGGGCAATGGGAAGGGGAATAGAGTACCCTTCCTTTTTTTGTTCGTTTATGATAGAATAAAAGTTAATTATGATGGGATAAATATGTTAACATTTTGGATAGAACGGAGAGAGAAAAATTGAAACTGTTAAGTATCATCGTACCCTGCTATAACGAGGAAGAAAATGTAGCGGATTTTTATCATGAGGTGTTGAAAAACAATTCTTTTTTTGCGGAAAAAGAGTTGGAATTAGAATTTCTATATATTGATGACGGTTCTAGGGACGGAACGGTAGCGGAAGTAAAGAAGCTACGTGCCGAAGATGAAAGAGTACATCTTGTGTCCTTTTCCAGAAACTTTGGTAAAGAAGCTGCTATTTATGCAGGACTCCAGAAGTCAAAAGGCGATTTCGTTGTTATGATGGATGTGGATTTGCAGGATCCGCCGGCGCTTTTACCGGAGATGTATTCCTATATTGAACAGGGGTACGATTCGGTAGCAACAAGGAGAGTTACAAGAAAAGGTGAGCCTGTCATACGTTCTTTCTTTGCCCGAATGTTTTACCGTTTGATGAACAAGATTTCCAAGACGGAAATTGTGGACGGTGCTAGAGATTATCGTTTGATGACGAGGCAAGTCGTGGATGCCATTCTGGCGATGACGGAATACAACCGTTTTACGAAAGGAATTTTCGGTTGGGTAGGTTTTGAGACGAAGTGGATAGAATTTGAAAATGTGGAGCGAAACAAGGGGGAGACAAAATGGTCTTTCTGGAAATTATTTCTGTATTCCATTGATGGTATTACGGCATTCTCCACAGCGCCGCTTGCAGTTGCATCTATTATGGGTGTGCTGTTCTGTTTTGTGGCATTTTTGATTATTATTGTGACGATTGTGAGAAAGCTGATGTTTGGCGACCCAACCTCAGGCTGGCCCTCTTTAGTATGTATTATTTCATTGATTAGCGGTGTACAGTTGTTTTGTCTGGGCATTGTGGGGCAATACTTATCTAAGACCTACATGGAAGTGAAAAGAAGACCAATTTACTTAGTGAAAGAGGACATCTGATGAAAGAGATGGTCAGTATTATTGTACCGGTCTACCGTGCAGAGCCGTATATTGCAGAAACGATAGAGATGGTAAAAAGACAGACATATAAAAACTGGGAATTAATTCTGGTGGATGATTGTTCTCCGGATAACAGTGCGCAGGTGATTGAGAGAGAAATTGCGCAGGCAGCAGAGGATACCCGTATTCGTCTGATTCGTAAAGAGAAGAATGAAGGTGCTGCCAGCGCCAGAAATACCGGAATTGATGCGGCAAAAGGCAGATACATTGCTTTTCTGGATGCGGATGATATTTGGATGCCTGATAAGTTAGAAAAAGAGCTTGCATTTATGGAAGATAAGCAGGCGGCATTTGCTTTTACGGCTTATGAATTCGGGGATGAAAATGCGAAGGGAACCGGTAAGATTGTTAACGTACCGGAGAGGCTGACGTATCGAAAAGCATTATCCCGAACGATTATCTTTACAACGACTGTTATATTTGATACTGCCAAAATCAGCAAAGAGCAGATTCATATGCCGTTAGTTGCGAGTGAAGATACTGCAACCTGGTGGAAGGTTTTGCGGCAAGGGTATGTGGCATATGGTTTGAACGAAGTGCTTGCTATTTATCGCAGACCAGCGAAAAGCCTTTCTTCCAATAAGTTTGTGGCGATGCAGAGAATTTGGAACCTATATCGTAAAGAAGAGAAGTTATCGCTTCCGATTAGTGCGTTTTGTTTCTTTTTCTGGGCAATGCGTGCAACTTTGCGACGTATATAGAGTAGACAGTTGAGAATACGACTGTCAGTATGATAAGAAAAAACTCACAAATGAGGTGCTAAAGTGAAACAGATAGAATCTTTAAAAAGATTGATTATATTACAACTTTCCTTTATTGGATTGATTTTTCAGACTGGGATTTACGCATTTTTCTGGATAACGGAATATTATCCTTTTTTGCATACGCATCGTCGTCTGACATTTTATTTTAAAGGTCATATTTTGATGTGGCTGATTTATTTCGTTTTACTCTTTTTCTTTGCCAGTACTTATGGCGGATTGAAAATCGGTTATTTGAAATGGACGGATGTATTTTTCTCACAAATATTTTCGCTGCTTGCAGTAAATGTGCTGTCATATTTCCAGATTTCTTTGATGGCAAACTGGCTAGTGGATGTAGCGCCGATTTTTCAGACCATGTTGATACAGCTTGTGCTGTCGGCAGTCTGGGTGTATATATGTGATTTGTTTTATCATAAGGTATTTCCGCCAAGAGAAATTTTGATTATTCATGGGGAACGGCCGATTAATGATATTGTAAGTAAATTTGATTCCCGTAAAGATAAGTATAAAATTTCCAAGTGCATGAATATTTCCGAAGGGATAGAAGCGATTGAAAAAGAAATTTTAGAGCGCTATGGTGCGGTTGTTTTATGGGATATTTCCGTAGCAGACAGAAATATTCTTCTGAAATATTGTTACAGCAAATCGATTCGCGTTTATATGATGCCGAAGATTTCCGATGTACTTGTGAAGGGAGCGGATCAGCTTCATTTATTTGATACACCGATTTTGTTAACAAGAGAGTATTCTTTGAAAATAGAGCAGCGAGTTGCCAAACGTTTGATTGATTTATTCTGCGCCTTGCTTTTGCTTATTATTGCATCACCATTTATGCTGGTTACGGCAATTGCCATTAAAGTATATGACGGTGGTCCGGTGTTCTATAAACAGATTCGTTGTACCAGAGATGCCAAGGAATTTTATATTCTGAAATTCCGTAGTATGCGTGTAGATGCAGAGAAGGATGGTGTTGCCAGACTGGCATCCAAAAACGATGACAGAATTACACCGATTGGTAAATTCATCCGTGCGGTTCGAATTGATGAGCTACCGCAGTTATTTAATATTTTGAAAGGTGAGATGTCCTTCATCGGTCCAAGACCGGAAAGACCGGAAATTATTGCGCAATATCTGGAAGAGATGCCGGAGTTCGCCTTTCGTATGAAGGTAAAAGCAGGACTTGCAGGTTATGCGCAGGTGTATGGTAAATACAATACGACACCATATGACAAATTGAAGCTGGATTTGACTTATATTGAGAATTATTCTGTCTGGATGGATTTGAAACTCATGCTTCTTACGTTGAAAATCCTTTTTAAACCGGAAAGTACGGAAGGCGTAGACAAAAACCAGACAACAGCTATCAAGTGAAGGTAGAACGCAAAACAGGCGTAGAAATGAGGAGAAAATGAAGTACGGGAACGAAGGAATGGACTGCAAGAAGTTGATGCTTTGTTTTTTGCAAAAAATATGGATAGTTGTACTGGCAGCAGTCATTGGTGCCATTCTGGGTGGCGGTATTTATCTGCTTCATAATGTGGTGTTCAACAGTAACAGGGAATACCGTGCGGAATCAAAAGTGTATCTTGATTTTGCAGCGGATGAAACCGGACAAGTTTATCAGGAATATAACGGATATACATGGAATGATTTGATGTCTACGGAATTGATACTGGATACTACGATGTCTTATCTGCCGAATACTTACAACAAAGAAGAAGTTGTGGCAGCAACGAAAGCGGAGATTCTTTCGGATATCAGACTTTTAACTGTTACGATTACCACACCAAGTCCGGAAAAGACAGCAGAGATTCTGGCTGCAACAAATCAGTCATTGGAAGATATGGGCGATAGAGAAAAGGAATTTCTGGATATCGAAGTCATTAAGGCAACCGAAGCTGAGTTAGTGGTAGTAGATGACAGACTTTTGCAGGCAGTATTAGTCGGCTTTGCAATTGCAGTGACGGTTAGCGTTCTTGGTATGGCACTTATTTATGTTTTCAATGATAAAATCTATGTTCCTTATGATTTGAAAAGTGTGACGGAGGTTCCGTTTGTAGGCTATGTTTTCGACGAGATTAAGGGCAAAGACGGGAATCAGAAAACAGAGCAGTTTCTGAAATCTATGCAGAAAGATTTGGAGCAGAATAAGGAACACTTGGCAAAAGAGGATGGAATTATTTTGGAAGTTCCTTATGCGAAGATGACCAGAACGAAGTTGGCATACGATTTGGAGCAGTTTCAATTATTACAGAAAAAAGTAGTCGGTATCGTGATTAGGGATGCTGATGTGAGGTTTATAAAATGGTATTACAATCACCTTTAAAATTGCAGGTACTGGTATCGGCGGTGAAGCAGGATGCCAGACAGCTTGCGGCAAAAATGAATTTGAGTACAGACACTGTTATGGTGAATCAGTGCGGTAAATATGGTTATGAGGAATTTGAAATTCAGAAGCAGGCTATGCCAAAGGTAGAAGATGAAAAAGAGGTTGTTTTTGAGCCGGGTAGAGTTCAGTGTTTTTCGATGGCAGAGAAGGGCGTAGGCCTTAGCAGAAATACAGCACTCCTTCATGCGGATTCGGACATCTGTCTTTTCTCGGATGAAGATATTGTGTTAGAGGATAATTATGCAGAAGCAGTGTTAGAGACTTATGAAAAATATCCCGATGCGGATATGATTTTGTTTAATGTGAAGGTGACACCATCCAGAAGAACTTACTGGAATGAAGAGGTGAAGCGAATTCGTTGGTATAATTATGGGCGCTATCCGGCATATAGTATTTCCGGTAAACTGGAAGCACTTCGCAGAGCCAATGCTCATTTTTCTTTGTTGTTTGGTGGCGGTGCAAAATACAGTAATGGGGAAGATAGTCTGTTTCTGCGGGATTGTCTGAAAGCGGGATTGAAGATTTATGCGGTTCCGGTTTGTATCGGGGAAGAAATGGAACGGGAATCTACATGGTTTCATGGTTATACAGAGAAGTTTTTTGAGGACAGAGGTGTTCTCTATCATTATTTGTACGGAAAAATGGCGAAGCCGTTTTCCCTTCGCTTTTTGTTAAAAAATAAAGGCGAAATGTGTCAGGAAATTTCTTTTAAACAGGCATATGCGCTGATGTGTAAGGGAATTTATTCACAGAAAAGGAAGTAGGAAAGTATTTCATGATTTTATATCTTGCAGTTGCGGTGGGAACGGTTATGCTTGCATGCATGATTGACAACCATCCGGTCAGACAACCGTATAAGATTACGAGACAGCAGATGTGTAATCGAATCTGTTTGTTATCCATTTTTCTGATTTTGTTTGCACTTTCTGCCTGCCGACAGAACGTAGGAAATGATTATGCAAAATATGTAGAATTTATGCATCTGGTAAATTCTAATGCCTATGTTCCAACAGAACCGGGATTTAATCTGCTTGTGAAAATCATTTATGGTATTTCCGGTTTTGAAAATCATCTGCTTGTTTTTGCCGTGTATGCGTTTGTTACCATTTTCTTATTTTTGCTGGCGATTTATGAACAGAGTGATGAATTCCCGATTACCTATTTTCTGTTTATGATGCTAGGCTACTATTTCCAGACGTTTAGTACGGTACGTTATTATCTGGTGCTTGCCATTGCTTTCTATGCGATGAAATTTGTGATACGGAAGCAGTGGGGCAAATTTGTGGTGTTGGTTGTTCTTGGTTGTTTTTTCCACAAATCCTTATTAGTTGTTCTGCCATTGTATTTTCTGGCTTCTTTGACTTGGAAAAAATGGCAACTTGTGTTGATTGGATTATTTTGTACAACCTTTTTATTTTTGCAGGATTTTTATTTGAAAGTTGTTGTATTTCTTTATCCGACTTATGAGGATACGGAATATCTCGAAGGCGGTACAAGCTATATAAATATCTTACGATGTATGGCAGTGCTTGTGCTTTCTTTGCTTTATTATAAAAAACATATAAAGGGCAATCGGAGATTCCAGTTTTATTTTTACCTGAATCTTGGTGCGCTTGTGTTATACGTATTTTGTTCGTTTTTGCCGATTATTTCCCGCATAGGTTATTACCTGACAATCAGTCATATTTTATTTATTCCGGCATTGATTAGCAGAACAGAGAACCCGAAATTAAAGAAACTTTTGCAGGTGGGAATGTGTTTAGCGGCAGTATTTTATTTTGCGATTTTTATGAGCAGAGCATATAATGATGGGTTGTTGATTCTGCCATATAAGAGTTTTTTCTTCCATGATATGGTAAATATTCTTTCGGACATGAATTAGGCGATAGGAAGAATTAAGCAATATGAATTAAGAAAAATGTGTCGAAATGTGAATATGAGCAGGAAAGGGATGTGACATGAGACCGAAGTTTTCGATTCTGGTGGTTTGCTTAAACCCCGGTGAAAAACTGAAAAAGACACTTGCAAGTATTGGGAAGCAGACTTTTCGCGACTATGAAATTGTAGTAAAAGATGGATTGTCTACGGATGGTTCGATAGAGTATTTAAGAGAAGTGGCAAAGGAAATGCCACAGCTTCGTTTGCGGCAGGCAAAGGATATCGGTATCTATGATGCCATGAATCAGGCGGTGCAGGAAGCACAAGGGAACTATGTGTATTTCTTAAACTGTGGTGATTATTTTTATGATGAGTTTGTGTTAGAAAAAGTAGCAGAGCTTATGGAAAAGAATCCGGCGAAGACGGGAATTTATTATGGTAATATTTTTGAGCGCGTGACTAGCCAGGTAGTAGCTTCCAATCCAAACATGGATGCGTTTGGCTGTTATAGGAATGTGCCGTGTCATCAGGCTTGCTTTTATGATAGAAAATTACTGCTTGCCCACCCATTTGAAACGAGGTATAGGGTAAGAGCAGATTATGAGCAGTTTCTTTGGTGCTTTTTTACAAAGGATTACAAAGAGGGGGTAACCTTTGTATATGATGAAATTCTGATAGCGGATTATGAGGGTGGTGGTTTTTCGGAAACCCGTAAGAATCGCAAGGTGTCCGAGCAAGAGCATCGAGAGATTGTAAAGAAATATATGCCTTTGGGGAAGGTATGGAAATACCGGTTGATTATGTGGGTGACGTTGGCACCGCTTCGTACGTGGATTGCCAGAAATCCGGTGACTTCCGGTATGTATAACAGATTGAAGAAAATATGGTATGAAAGGGGCAGGGTTACAAAATGATAAAGGTACTTTGGGTATGCAATATTATGCTTCCGGCGATTGCCAAACAGTTAGGTCTGCCGTACAGCAATCGGGAAGGTTGGCTGACCGGTTTATTGGACAAAGTAATGCAGGAGCAGCAGAGAAATCATATTTCACTTGCCATTGCTTTTCCGATAACGGAAGAAATGGGAAGCGTGGACAAGGATTTGCCGCTGGGGGAAGGTATGACTTGTCGCATTTACGGTTTTGTTGAGAATCTGGATATGCCGGAGGCTTATGATAGTAAGATTGAAGAACGGATGAAGGAAATTGTCAAAGATTTTAAGCCGGATGTGGTACATATTTTCGGCACAGAATTTCCGCATGCGCTGGCTTGTGCGCGAGCGTATCGAAGACCATCCCGTACTTTGATTGGAATACAGGGACTTATTTCTGCCTGTGCCGATGTTTACATGGCAGACTTACCGAGAAATATACAGCACAAAGTTACGTTTCGTGATTTTGTACGTAAGGACAGTATTAGACAACAACAGAGAAAATTCCGCAAGAGAGGAATTTATGAAAAAGAAGCAATTCGTATGGCGGGACATATTGCCGGAAGAACGGATTTTGACAGAGAACTGACGGCAAAGATTAATCCAGAAGCAAAATACCATTTCTTAAATGAGACGATGAGAAACTGTTTTTATCGTGACAGATGGAAACCGGCGACTTGTGTGCCGTATCGTATCTTTTTAAGTCAGGGGGATTATCCATTAAAAGGCTTTCATTATCTGCTAAAAGCAATGCCAATGGTATTAGAGCAATATCCGCAAGCACATATATGTGTGGCGGGCAGCGATATTTTGAAGGAAGAGACATGGAAGGATAAGTTGAAGCTGCCTGCATATGCCAAATATTTGAAGAAGCTTATCAAAGAAAATCAGTTGGAAGAGAAGGTAACGATGCTTGGCAGACTGGATGCAGAAGGTATGAAGGAGCAATTTCTGCAAAGTCATGTATTTGTTTGTCCATCGGCGCTCGAAAATTCACCGAATTCACTGGGTGAAGCAATGTTACTTGGTGTGCCTTGTGTAGCGGCAGATGTGGGTGGTATTCACAATTTGTTGATGGATGGGGGAGATGGTCTTCTGTATCCGGCAGGAAATGTGGAAGAACTGGCAAAGCAGATTATTGAGATTTTCAGCAAAGAAACGATTTCTGAGAAGTTTTCGGATAATGCAAGAAAACATGCCAGACAAACCCATGATGCTGACCAGAATTATTATAAATTAATGCAGATTTACCGGGAGATTGTAAACGGATAGAACAAGTTTCGGTTGGAGGTTGCTATGACCATAACGTTTGTGTCGAATTATATCAATCATCATCAGATTCCATTTTCCAATGCGCTCTATGAGAGACTGGGTGAAGATTATTGTTTCATTCAGACCATGCCGATGGAAGAAGAACGAGTGGCAATGGGGTGGAGTGTGGATGTGCGTAGTCTGCCTTATGTGCATTGTTTGTATGAGGAGGAATATGAATGTCGTAAGAAAATCGCAGAGAGTGATGTGGTTCTATTCGGATGGACAGGCAGGGAGGATATCGTGGCAGAGCGATTAGAGTCCGGCAAAACGACAATTCGTGTGAGTGAAAGACTTTACCGCGAAGGACAGTGGAAAGCCATTTCGCCGAGAGGACTTCTCGCAAAATATAAAGAACATGTGAAATATAGAAAGCAGAATGTTTGTATGCTGTGTGCAGGTGCTTATACCGCATCGGATTTTCATTTAATAGGGGCATATCCAAATAAGATGTTTCGTTGGGGCTATTTTCCGGAAACCAGAAGTTATTCGGAGGAAGAATTTGCAGCTTTGAAAAAAGACGGACCGCTGCAGCTTGTCTGGGCGGGAAGATTTATTCCGCTGAAACATCCGGAATATATGGTGAAGCTTGCCCAATGTTTACAGAAAAAAGGCTATGATTTCAAACTGCATATGCTTGGCAGTGGCGACTTGGAGTCGGAGATAAAATCGCAGGTAGAGCAGGCAGGATTAACGGATAAATTTGAGTTCTATGGTTATCAGGAACCGACGAAAGTTCGAGAAGTCATGGAACAGTGCCATATTCACCTTTTTACCAGTAATTATCTGGAAGGATGGGGAGCAGTTGTAAACGAAGGAATGAATAGTGGCTGTGTGGAAGTGGTGAATGCACAGGTGGGTGCAGCCCCTTATCTGATAAAACATGGTGTCAATGGTTTGGTTTATCCGAATGATTCCTACGAAGAGATGGAGAAATTGGTTGTTGATTTGTTTGAACACTGGGATGAGAAAAAGCAGATGGGTTATGCCGCTTACCAGACGATTGTGAAAGAATGGAATGCAGAGCATGCCGCGGAAGAATTGTTGCGATTTGCCAAGAAGTTGATGCAAGGAAAAATTGCTCCGGCAGAAAGTGGGCCGCTTAGTCCGGCTCCCGCAATTGCGCCGGGGAAAATGTATCGGGCAATGATGAATGTTACGGAAAAGTGTAATGTGGAGATATAGAGATATATGAATCAAATAAAAATCAGTGTTATCGTGCCGGTATATAATACACTGGATTGTCTGAAACGTTGCGTGGATTCCATTTGCCGTCAGACATATAGTAATCTGGAAATTATTCTGGTGGACGATGGTTCTACGGATGGCACCGGGGCATTGTGTGATAAGCTTGCCGCGGAAGATGATAGAATCAAAGTATTTCATAAAGAAAACGGTGGTGCTTCTTCGGCACGTAATCTGGGCTTGCTGAAAGCAACCGGAAACTATGTCGGTTTCGTCGACAGTGATGATTATGTGGATGCCGATGTGTATGCGCAGATGGTAGAACTTGCCACAGCAAAAAATTATCCGATTGTACAGATTTCCAGAGATGAGAGAGATGAAGAAGGAAATAAATTGGAAGATATTTGTGTGCCGCCAAAAGAAGTCAGGTTTTGCGATACACAGACTTTTTTGAAAGAGCTTTTGCTTCATCAGGGAGACTGTTCTTTCTGTACAAAGCTGATTCAAAAAGAACTGTTTGAGAAGCATCGTTTTCCGGAGGGAGAATTAAACGAGGACTTTAAATTATTAGTTGAGATGCTTGCGGAAATAGAAGGTATTGCGATTTTGCCAAAGCAGGGCTATCACGTAGTATGTCGTAGCAACAGCACGACGAGAAGCCGCTCGGAAAACTCTTTTTCCAGAGTGTTTATGGATATTGTGGATAACGCAGACAAAATGCAGGAGTTAGTGGATAAGTTTTATCCTGAGCTACATTTATATGTGATTCGTTTTAACTTATTTCAGAGATTGGACTATCTGCTGCATGTGCCGATATCACAGATGAATAAGGAGAATGATTTTTATCAGAAGGTAAAAAAATACCTGCATAAGCACTTTTTTGATACGCTGAAAAATCCGTATCTCACGAAAAAAAATAAAATCTATTTATTACTGTTAACTGTTGCACCGAAGACAGTACGCAAAATCCACAGACGGAAGATGGGAATGTAAATGAAGACAGAAACTAGAAGTGGGAAAAGCAGAATATGGCTGATTCTTTTCTTAATAATCTGGTGTGCGCAGATGCTCACAGCAGTTTATTTTTGTTGCCAGAAGCAAGGTTTTCATGAAGACGAATATTATTCCTACTATTCTACTGCGCGTACCAATGGCTTCTGGGTGGAAGACCAGAGATGGATGGATAGAGAGGATTATTACAATGAATATGTTGTTCTGGAAGGACAGGGTTTTCAATATGGCTTGGTAAAACTGGTACAGTCATGGGATGTGCATCCACCGGTTTATTATTGGATTCTGCATACAGTTTGTTCCTTGTTTCCGGGACGGTTTTCAAAATGGTTTGGCCTTAGCATCAATCTGGTGGCATTTGGAATCAGCATGTTTTTGTTGCGACATCTTGCTATGCAGATTACCAAAGGAAATGAAAAAATATCCTGGCTAGTGTGCCTGTTTTATGGTTTCACTCCGGCGGTAATGAGTAGCGTGGTTTTCATTCGGATGTACGCGCTTCTGACCGTGTTTGTTCTTTTGTGTGCGATTCTGCATGTGAAAGCATTGGAAAATTATAAACAGTCGAAGGACAAGCTTTCTGTGAAAGGATTTTTGTTGCCGCTTGCGGTGGTAACTTATTTGGGATTCCTGACACAATATTATTATTTTATCTTTTTATTTTTCATGGCAGCAGGATTTTGTCTGTATTTGTTATGGAATGACAGAAATCTTTGGAACTGTATTCGTTATGGCGTAAGTCTTGCGATTGCATTTGTGCTTGCCTATATAACCTATCCGTCCTGCTTGGGACAGATGTTCCGAGGACAGCGTGGTGCACAGGCAACCGACAATTTCTTTGATTTGTCGAATACGGTTGAACGTTTGCAGTTCTTCTGGAGCATCTTAGATGAGTATGTATTTGGAAAAACGCTACCGGTCTTTTTACTGGTGATTTTATTATTATTCCTGACTGGGCTGGGGAAGAGAAGCAGGGACACAGCAGTGAGCAGCAGTGATGCAAAGCAGCACGAGGAATGTGTAGAAGTAGGAAATGAGCAAGGAAGCATAAGCGGTAGCAAGCGAGGTTATGCGAAAGCGTTGGAGACTTATAAGATGTACTGGTTGCTGTTATTTTCCGTAGTCGGATATTTCCTTGTGGTATCCAAAACAGGATTATTGCTTGGAAATACTTCCGTGCGCTATCAGACACCGATTTATGGAATGATAGTTCTGCTTGTGTTTGAAGCAATCAGACAGCTTGGCAAGACTTGTGGAATTTTGCAAAAGGGTGAGCAGGTTGATTTTGTGGATGACAGAGAAGAAGGAAATAAGACTATCAAGAGTAATCGCAATAATTGGTTGCTTGCAGCAGTGGCAATTTTGTGTGTGGTCATCAATCTGAGTGGATTACTTTCAGACCGTGTTGTTTTCTTATATCCGGAAGATGCGCAGCAAGTGCAGTTCGCAAGGGAACAGGCGGCAAATCAAACACCGGTCGTTTATATTTATGATGAAGGACAAAGCTGGTGTGTTTGGGATTGTACGAATGAATTGCTTGAGTATGATGGTGTATTTTTCGCCGGGCAAAGCAGTACTGAGCTGATACAAGACAGTAAGGTAGCAAATAGTGAGGAATTAGTAGTTTATCTGAGTAATTCTGCAGATGCACAGACTCAATTGCAGCGAATTTTGAACAGCAATGTAAATGTGGCAGAATATGAGTTGCAGTATAGTGAGAAATATTGTGATGTGTATTATTTATATTAGAACAAAGTGAAATGTAAGAAGTGAATTATTTATTGACAATTGTGGAAGCTAAAGCCGTATGTGTAATGATACATGTACGGTTTTTGTGTTTGCAAATATAGAAAAAGGCAAGTCAGGTGGGGCAATAAGGAAAGGACGAACCCGACTAAAGAGTAGAAAGAGCGAGAATGGTAGGGCAGTAAGGAAAGGACGAACCCGACTAAAAAGAGAAAAAGCAAGTTTGGTCGGGCAATAAGTAAAAATCGCCCCGATTAGATATAAAAAAATAAGATTTAGTCGAGGTGCAAAGAATGTGCAAATTATTTTAATTGCGGAGGAAATACAAATGTGTGAGATGGATTTTACCAAGAATAATGATAATTCATGAAAATTAGCTTCATGAAAATTAGTAAAAAGGCAGGAAGAAATTCTTGTCTTTTATTCTGTTTTGTGATAATATTTTATCAAAGCATAAATAACTTCATTATATTTCGTAAGGCATTCAGCCATCTAATCCTTGTGATACAGGGAATCGAAAATTTCAAGAAATCTAT
>JAFSHK010000030.1 GCA_017440375.1 Lachnospiraceae bacterium | reverse complement strand
TCCATCCCGATTCGTATTATTCTTTTCATATAAGTGACCTCCTTTTGTATGCGGTAATTCCTGTTACCATTAATCTCTCAATTAACAGTTTACAGGTAAATCCACGAATCTACAAATGTGAGGTCACTTCATATTATCTTTATCCTTCTATGCTTCGTATACCAATTCCAACAAATTCCTTGCTGCCACTGACACAGGATTCTTTGCATCCGTCACCACACAGAAATGTCGTCTTGGAATAATTTGATTAAATCGTAACTCAAACAATCTGCCGGACTCTAAATACTCTTTTGCAAAATCCCGCATTACACAACCGACTCCTAAATTCCGCAGTGCAAACTGCACAATCATATCGCTGGTTGCAAGCTCAAACTCCGGCTTAATCTCCACTTCATTTTTCTGTAAAAAGGAGTCCATGTAGCTACGCGTACTTGTCCCACCCTCCAGACAAATAAGTGGCATATCTTCTAGTTCCTGTAAATCTAACATTTTGTTTTTATACGGAATGAATCTTCTTCCGGCAACAAAAATATCCTCTATTTCCCGTACCACAATTGCTTGAAGTTCTTCCTTTGCCTCAAAAGGGGTACTGACCACGCCAAAATCTATCTTTCCTTCTTGAAGATTCTGCAAAGTTTCCGGTGTCGGTGCATTCGTCACTTTAACCTTAATTCCCGGATATCTTTCATGAAATTTCTCCAGATACGGCAACAAATAAAATTGCAGTGTCATATCACTGGCACCGATATGCACTTCCCCCAAATCCAAATTCAACATTTGCTGCAATTTCCGCTCACCAAGTTCAATCTGCTCGTAACCTTTTGCCACATAATCATAGAGTAGTTCCCCTTCCTTCGTCAGTTTCACACCTTTGGAGGCTCTGGTAAAAAGCTTTGCTCCCAATATATTCTCCAATTGTTTCACCGACTGGCTGACTGCCGGCTGCGAAATCGCCAGTTCTCCTGCCGCAACCGTAAGACTCTTGTGTTTTGCTACATAATAGAAAACTTTGTAATATTCCAGATTGTTTATCATACGCACTCCTCTTTTATAAACGTATCTTATATCAGAATAACATGGTATAATCGAAGTGTCTAGGGAAGATTTATTACTCTATCCAAAACAAAAAAATATTGATTATCAAACAATAATATGATATATTATAAAATACATTTCGGAATAATGGTAATCAAATTACTTCTGAACATTCATATAATTCTCTAATAAACATTTTTTAAGTAATTTTTCTCACCCTTATCCCCACATCTATAAAAAGGAGTATACAAATGAACATTGATTTAAAGAAAACGCAGCAATATTTAGAATGGCAAAAGATAAATTGTATTTAAACGCTATGGCTTCCTCTGCTCAAAATCGTACTATATTTCGTGGTCAAGTATATCGTTGCAAATTTGGTGTAGGCATCGGAAGTGAAGAGTGTAAAGAACGTCCATGTGTAATATTACAGAGTAATTCAGCAAACAAGTCTTCTCCTAATACTATTGTTGCTCCCATCACGCATACACAATCAGCTTTATCTACTGTAGTTCCTATTTCCCCAAAGTTAAATGAGCAAGGAAACACAATTCTTGATGGCAATGTTCTTCTTGGCAACATTACATGTGTTAGTAAAGCTCGACTAGGAGAATATATTACTAATCTTTCCATAGAAGAAATGCAAAAAATAGATAAAGCAATTTCTTTATCCCTCTCTTTATACCACCACTACCAAAGTCTTGAAAATAAATATAATGATAAACTGAAATATATCGATAAACTAAAATCACAGCGCGACTCTCTTCAATCCAATATGAATCAAATGCAACAGCAGCTCGAAAATTTCCAAACCCTACTCGACCAATATCATTTTTTATAAACCCAACTGAATTATCAAAATTTTTGGATAATTTTGACGAAAATAAGTAGACAAATGTAATAATTCATGTTACCATAGTTGCACAAGAACAGTATTCACGAGCGGAATGCTACTACTATCATTCAAAAAGGGAACCACGTGTGGGTTCCCTTTCCAATTTCTATCCTTATTCTTGATTTCAAATTCTCATTTACTAAACTTACTCTCACGGTAAATGATATCATTTCTCCCCGGACCATTAGAAACCATAGTAATCGGATAACCAATCTGTTCCTCGATGAATTCGATATAGTTACGGCAGTTTTCCGGTAAATCTTCATATTTCTTGATACCTCGTATATCACATTTCCAGCCCGGTAACATTTCGAAAAGAGGTTGCGCTTTTTCTAATTTATGTGTTACCGGAAAGTCAAAAGTTGGTCTTCCATCAATTTCATAAGCAACACAAACCGGAATGACATCCAGATAACCAAGTACATCCAATACCGTAAAAGCCACATCGGTTGTGCCCTGTAATCTACACCCATATCTGGAAGCGACACAATCAAACCATCCCATACGACGAGGACGACCTGTTGTGGCACCATATTCACCACCATCACCACCGCGTCTTCTAAGCTCATCAGCTTCCTTTCCAAAAATTTCGGATACAAAAGCACCCGCTCCTACTGCGGAGGAATATGCTTTACAAACCGTAATAATCTGTTTGATTTCATAGGGCGGAATGCCAACACCGATAGCACCATATGCGGCCAGCGTGGACGAAGATGTTACCATCGGATAAATACCGTGGTCAGGGTCTTTTAATGTACCAAGCTGTCCTTCTAGCAGAATAGTCTTATCTTCTTTGATTGCTTTATCCAGATATGCAGAAACATCACATACATAAGGAGCAATCATTTTTCTATATTCATGAAGTGTTTCCAACAATTTCTCCGGCACAATCAATGGTTTGTGATACAAATGCTCTAAAATAACATTCTTGCTTTCACAGATTCTCTCTACTTTTTCTTTTAATAATTCTTCATCAAAAAGTTCACTTACCTGAAAGCCAATTTTCGCATATTTATCGGAATAAAATGGTGCAATACCGGACTTGGTCGAACCAAAGGATTTGCCGCCCAGTCTCTCTTCTTCGTATTGGTCAAACAGAATATGATACGGCATCACCACCTGACATCTGTCCGATACAAGAATCTTCGGCATTGGAACATTCCGGTCTGTAATAGATTTAATTTCATTGAAAAGAATTGGGATATTCAGCGCTACACCATTTCCGATAATGCTTGTAGTATGGTCATAAAAAACTCCGGAAGGTAATGTGTGGAGTGCAAACTTTCCGTAATTGTTTACGATTGTATGTCCTGCATTCGCACCACCCTGAAAACGAACAATAATATCGGCCTTTTCTGCCATCATATCTGTAATTTTACCTTTTCCTTCGTCACCCCAGTTCGCACCGACTACTGCTTTAACCATGATTTTTCCTCCTAATTCTTGCATCAAATTTCTTGTCTGAAACAAATCCTTATAACCCACAAAAGGATGGGCTTGTAAAAAACCCATCCTTCCTTGTTTCTTACTTTATGAGTATAAAACATATATATCCATAAGTAAAATCAATATTTGTTATGTGTGTTATAATCTATATCTATATCAAATCAATTCTATTATATAATATATCTTAAAAAATATAAATTATACATTAATCTCTGCCTTCATACCTAGAAGTTCTTTGTTTTCTTCCAAAATCGGTGCAATCACTTCTTTTAAAAAACTCTCAACCTGTACTGACGCACGTCCGACATATTTTGCCGGATCCATTGTTTGCTGTAAATCTTCCAGACTCATGTTGAAAGCAGGGTCATTCGCGATCAACTCTAATAAGTTGTTGTCCTTACCTTCCTTTTTCACATTTGCACCTGCAACCATGGAAAGTTCGCGAATCTTCTCATGAAGTTCCTGACGGTTACCTCCCAGCTTAACAGCATCCATCATAATATTTTCGGTAGCCATAAACGGGAGTTCGCTCATCAAGCGTTTCGTAATTACTTTCTCATATACTACCAGACCATCTACTACATTCAGGCACAAATCCAAAATACCGTCGATTGCAAGGAATCCTTCCGGAATGGAAAGTCTCTTGTTTGCGGAGTCATCCAATGTTCTTTCAAACCACTGTGTTGCAGAAGTGATGGCAGGATTTAAAGCATCAATCATTACAAAACGAGACAAAGATGCAATTCTTTCGCTTCTCATGGGATTTCTCTTATATGCCATAGCAGAGGAACCAATCTGGCTCTTTTCAAAAGGTTCTTCCACTTCTTTCAAATGCTGAAGGAGTCTGATATCGTTAGACATCTTGTGTGCAGATGCTGCAATTCCGGCAAGAATATTGCAGACCCTTGTATCCACTTTACGGGAATAGGTCTGACCGGATACCGGATAGCATTTCTCAAAGCCCATCTTCTTCGCAATCATCGGATCAATTTTATCAATGGTTTCCTGTTCGCCGTCAAATAACTCAAGGAAAGATGCCTGTGTTCCGGTAGTTCCCTTAGAACCAAGCAGCTTCAAAGTAGAAAGCACATAATCCAAATCTTCTAAATCCATACAAAATTCCTGTGCCCAGAGCGTAGCTCTTTTTCCCACGGTAGTCGGCTGTGCCGGCTGAAAATGAGTAAAGGCAAGTGTTGGCAATTCTTTGTATTCTTCTGCAAATTCAGAAATCTTTGCAATCACATTTACCAGTTTCTTTTTCACAAGTTTAAGTGCTTCCCGCATAACAATAATATCCGTATTATCTCCTACATAACAGGAAGTTGCACCCAAGTGAATGATACCGGCTGCCTTCGGACACTGTTGCCCATAAGCATATACATGACTCATGACATCATGACGAACTTCTTTTTCTCTTGCCTTTGCCACATCATAGTTGATATCTTCTGCATGCGCTTTTAATTCATCAATCTGTTCTTTTGTAATAACAGGCCTACCGTTCTGGCTAAGACCTAATTCCATCTCTGTCTCTGCCAAAGCAATCCATAATTTTCTCCAAGTCCTGAATTTCATATCCGGAGAAAAGATGTACTGCATTTCTTTGCTTGCATATCTCTCTGATAACGGACTTACATATCTGTCTGTACTCATGCTCTATCTCCTAATTTTCCTTTTTATTCTGCATCATCACTTCGTTTTGGGACTAAACTATATACTCTTTTCGTATTTTTCAACCGTTTCCAATATCTCTCTTGCATATTGTGGGTAACGATTCACGAGTTCTTTAATTTCTTTCTGAGAACCTCCTGCTACTACTTCTTTGTTATAGTCCATTCTTCTTCGCAAGGACTGTCTTCTGATAATCAGATTATGACGGATTTCAACCATTTCCTTGTGTTCCAGAATAGCTTCCGTCTGGTGCAGCCAGATTGCCGGATCACTCACCTGATAACGTTTCAGAATCTTAATCAATTCCTGTTGGTTAAAATCAAGCTCAAGTTCTGCCCGTCTATATTTCTCACGTTCTTCCTTTTCCTCATGATAATTCTGCCACAGCTTCTCCAATTCTTCTGCACTGGATACGTCATACTTCAAATACAGATAATCCAGTAAGTTTGTATTATTCACATAACGAATTTTTACCTTGTTCTTCAAAAGAATAATCTTATTGATGCCAAGCTCAACTCGCTTCAATTCTCTTCTTGCTTCCGCATGCTTCACATAAACAATCGTAAGTACAATTGCTGCCACACCTGCTGTTACCAGATAACCTGCTTCCGTATTCATTTCTAAGAAAAACTGTAAGAATAGAAGTAATAAAATACAAAGTCCAAGTGCTGTAATACAAATAACAGCCATCCCTTTGGTATCTGCAATCGCGCCCATCAACTCACTTTTACGATACAGATAAGCATGTTTTTCTCCTTCTAATCGGCTCAAATCCTTTTTGATGAGATCTTGATAATCTTCTGCCTTTCTTAATTTTTCGCAGCCTTCTTCCACCTCATCTATCATTCTTTCCATCTGATGAAAACGTTCGTCACTCATCCGGCGTTTACGATACATATAATCATCACGACTACTCTGTAAAAACTCCAGCTTCTTCGCACAAGCTTTCAGTTCCTCTGCCTCTTCCTCCGGCAATGCTTCAATCTCTTCCATATCCTTCAGATAAGCTGTTACGGTATTGTATTCAAAGGTAAGATTTTCTAACTCTTTCGAAGCATCGGCTATTCTCTCCAGACAGTTACGAACATACTCCTCTCGTATTTCCCGATTCCCTAAATCAAGCTTATCTTCCGAAGAGGTGTCTTCCCAATCCCCTTCTTCCTCATAATCCGGCTCTTCTATTGTTTTATTCCATCTTGAAAATATTTTTTTAAACCAATTCATATTTATCCCCTGTCTTTGCAAATTCACCTCGCAACACTATCACGATAGGCTTCTTTCAATGAATTTGTTAATTTTTCAATTTCCCGGTAGTACGGAACAGTATTTCCCGCTGTACTACTTCCCTCTTCTTTGCACACCTGTAACGTGAACAACATTCTGTTTTCTTCTGTCGCATCAAACTGTCCCTTCGCCTGTTCCACCAATCTCTCAACCTGCAAGGATACTTCATGATAATTCGGATTCTGTGCAATGTAAGCAATATAATCTTTATCCTTGCTATACATACGGCGTGCCATCAGATGCTGACGCAGACTTTCTGCATTCCCACTAATTCGATATGCTTCCATAAATTCTTCCGCTGCATGTTCAAACATAAAAAGCTTGGCATTTGCCACTCCAAGATTATGCTTCACATTTCCACGAAGCTCAATCTCTTTCTCCGGCAGTTGCGCTAACAAAGCATCATACTGTTCCATCGCAATAACATATCTCTTATTCTGCAACATATAATCTGCCTTCGCCTTCTGTTTTTCATACGGGCTTAAACCTGCATTGTTCTTAATAACATTTTCAATCCTTACAACTTCCTCTGCGGAATAAAGTCCGACATATTCCAGAATCATTCCTACATAAGCGCTTGGCGAACCTTTCTGATTCACTAACGAATACAATGCGTGCGCAAGTTGTGATAAATCACACTGTTCATCCAGCCAACGTGCCAGCTTTTCATTTACAATATCCTGGTCCAGAAGTTCTGCATTTTCTACCAGACAATAGCATAGCTCTTCTACCGAATAGAGGTTTACATAAGTCTTTTCAAAAAAATATGGAGTTTCTGCATAATTTCCTGTTCCCATTATGATACTACTCATGCTTCTGACCATGCCTTTTCGGCGTTCCTTTCTAAAATCTGATCCAGTCTATGCTACCGTAAATTGCTTTGTCCAAACTTTTCCGGTAGATGGAAATAATTCCCCAAATCCCAAATCTGTAACCTCTATCTCTACACATTCCGTTGAAACCATCTTGACTTCCATTTGATATCTGCAAAATGCTCCTTTTCGAATGGGAGCATCCTCCAGAACAATTTCCTGCTTTCCTGCACTTTTTCCGGTTAACGGGGTAACAACAAAAGAAATCTTATTCTCATCACCCGGCAAAATAAATTCACATTCCTTATGCACTTCGAACCAGTTCTCACCGGCATCCAACAAAGCGAAATAGGAATCTTTTCCCCTTCTTTTTACATTCATACCAATGTTTGCTTTCAGCTTGTCCGGTCCTAAGAAAATATGCTCTTGCCCCACTTTACTCGGCTCTATTCTTTCAACAAGCCCATAACAAGCGCCTTTGCTGAATAGGTTATTTCCTTGAAAAACCCTTCTATTCCGGCACAGAAAACGCAATGCCTCTTCTGCCCATCCATCCCGAAATCCGTCACCCAGAAGATAGGCTGTCGAAACAATTCGATTCTCGCATTGCCTCTGCAAAATGTCCAAAAACTTTTCATCTGCCAGATGATAGCTATCCTTCTTAATCGTTTCTGTTTCCTGCTCATCCGGTAAAACTAATGTATTATAGGTTTGTTCTTCAATCAATACAACAATCGGTGTCGTTTTCTTATTCTCTTCCAAACGATACGTTTTCAATCGCTTGCCATTATGCTCACAGGCAAGTACCTGATAGTTCCACAACTCTTCCGGTTGATGCAGTACAAAATAATAAAAACTCTCCATATGACTCTGAAAATAAATTCTGGAAGTCTTTAGGTTTAGATTGACAGCCGCTTTCGCCAAAACATCAACCATCCTGTCATCGAGATTATCCACGGTAAACATCAACGCATTTATATTATCCATAGTTGCAATAAAACTCATGAGCCCCAGACTTCTTTTCAAAAACAATGTAAGCAGAGCAATCGGATCAAATTCTTCTCCATCAATCGAAAGCACCTCACCCTTTTTGGCTGCTTCAACCAGATTGGTCACCAAGGTTCCGTCTTCTCCACAATTTTTCACTGCATCCTTGCCATAGAACCATTGATTAACCCCTTTTCGTTTATATAATACTGTCGGAATATTATACTGTTTCGTACCAACCACAGTCGCAACGCTTTCTACATCCTCTTCACCGAAAATGCAGTAGCTAATCTGGGAAAAATCATCCCCCAAATCGTAACCTACTAAAACACTGCCTTTATGTACTTTTTCCTCTTCCTTGCGTTCAAAGAACATACTTGTTTCCTCACTTATAGCATGGTAAACAGTTTATCCACCATAAAATCTTTCTTATAATACTCTTCTAACAGATTACCTACGGTATCGTAGTCTTGAAGCGTTTTACCAATCATAATATCATTCAGCATACTGAATCGACTTTCTAAAACAGTATTTCCAATATCACTCTTGCTGATGGTACCGCTTTGTGTCAACTGCTCTTTGCCGTCTTCCTCTTCTGTAATGTAGTATTGCAGTCTTTCCCCAAAGAATAAAATAAATTCTTTTACGCAGATTCCTGCAAACACCTCTTGCATCTCTTCCTTGCTATATTCCTGCTCGACTCCATCCCCTTTTTGCAATAGAAAATGAATAACTGCCCTATGCCCCGGCTTTGCACGATACTCCAGAATTGATTTATCCAGATATTGATCCAGTGCCGGAAGATATCCCTGATATTCTTTAAACATCGGTAATACAATCTTCTCCTGTATCATATCTTGCAAAAACAGTTTAATACTCGCTTTCATTTCTTCGGTAATTTCCTGTTGATTCTCTGCATAATATTTCAGATATGCAATCTTGCATACAAGATGTAACGGAATTTCTTTCTGATACAATTGCATAATATTCTGAATGAAAAATACCTCTGTTATTTTTTCTTTTACCACATAATCATAACAGCACTGAGACAGGAACGCCGCAATCAGCTTATCTTTTCCCCCCTCCTTGATATAAGAACGGAAAATATCGGTTTTCTCACCAATATAGGAGCCTGTATATAACATCTGTACAAGGATACGTTCACTCAATTCATAAGTATCAACGCCAAAGTCTTTCGCCGCCCTCCAGATATCGCGCATATCTTTGATATTTCCATCGTAATACTTCACCAGATACTGCAATACCAACTCATCATACTTTCCCTTTTTCAGAACATAATGTAAAACACCTGTCATTAAGGTATTTTCTTCAAACTCATCCTGTTCTAATAAGCGACTACACAATTTCACAAGTACCTTCGCATCCATGCCATACGGACCACAGACACGAATCCACTCATAAGCTTCCGGATACATGCCTCGCAGCACCATAATGCGCACAATATCTTTTCTGTCACCAATCGCAATCATCTCAGGCTCTAATGTCAGAAGATATTCATCTAACTCACGCATTCTATCCTTTTCATAGTAGAACTGCACCAGCTTCAAACGAATCTCTTGCCGATAACTTTCCGCAATCAAGACTGAATCCGCTAACTGCTTAAATCGCTCTACATTTTCTTCATGTATCATTACAATGTTCTTGTGATCAAAACATGTATAAATATTATAACCAAGATGCTCTTGTATAAAAGGTGCCGCCATAATAGAGAGTTTTCCGGTCGTAATCAGTCTCTCTACCTGATATGCTACACTGCTCGTATAACGATTATGCTCTACGTCTTCCAAAACAATTTTACAATCTGCATCATAAATCGGAACCTGCGCTTTCCTGCCAACCACCGGATACGCACGCTCTACCATGCAATAAGGATAGACCAAAATAATCTTTCTGATATTATCGCTTTCTACCGTAATATCATTCATAAACAAAAGCGTCATTAACTCTTCCGCATTTTCCTCATCTACCATCGGATGCTTAATAATATGGCGATACAAATAGGCAAGGTCTTTGTTAATTCTGCCACGCTTAATTTGTTCCACAACAAAATGCTCAATTGCCGGCAGATAACTTGCAAAAATTTCAGGGATTTCTTCCTGACGCTTGTACACATAAGCATAAATATATGCCGTAATTTCATAACTCAAATCGCTTTGATAAGAAAAATACATTAAAATCATTTTCGGCAAAGTAGCTTTTTCATCCAGCGTAGCTGACATCATATAATACTCATACAGTCTTGTAATCCTAAGATTTTGCTCCACACCGGCCTGATACCAACGGAAATATTTGCTGCCATATTTATTTCCTTTTATTAAAGTAGTACAAATTGCATGAAGGATATCGTTCTGCGGTCTTTCCTCATAGCATACACACAAAATCCGAAACAAACGTTCCGAATACCCTTTCTGCTTCTGTGCCAGATATAAAAGCTGCAAGACAATTTCATCCTTCATCAATTCATGCTTTACTGCATAATTCAAAATCTGTAATTCAAATTCGCCCAGCTTTAAAAGCATTGCCGGATTCATACATAACAAATGCCATGCTTCCACATAAATCATCGGACTGGTACAATGACATTTAAACAGTTCCTCTAATAAGCCCCACTTTCTGGTCGGACTCTTCGTATATTCCTCAGACAAAAACAAAAGTAACCATGCAATCCGCCAATTCCCACGATTTCTCTCATAAACTCCGGATATCTCTCTGGCCACCTCATCTACATAACTATCCTCTTTGCTATAAAGCGTTGTTAAGTAAAGAAAATAACACCAAAGCGCCGGCTGTTCCTCCTGTAATGCCTCCACTTTCTCACGTTCCTGCTCTAATATCCATCTGGCTTCGTTATATCGCTCCTCTGTGATAATCAACTGCGCCCGAAACAATCTCGCCGCTATATCTTTGTCATCCAGTTGTTGCATCCGCTCTACTAATTTTCCTGTTTCCTGCATCCATGTTCTGGTGCTGATTTTCTTCAAACGGAATGCCTGATAATATTCCATCAACTGCATTAAAGTCCATTTTTTCTCTTTGCGAAGCCCCAAAATCTTCCTGCCACTACGCTGATTCATATGATTTACTATTGTAACTGGTATGTTTATAACCTGCTCGCAATGAATCAATCGTATACATCCGTAATTATTGCCCGCATGCAGCTTGGTGTCATCAATATAGTAATATAAACGATACAAATTACCCAAAAACGCATCTTCCGAAACCCGTTCTTCATTTATCTTCAAAAAATCCCCTTCTGTTTCAATACGTAAAGAAGTGTAGCCCCATCCATTCCTGTTAATAACAAGCGCATATCGTGATAAAGCAATGGGATCTTCTATTTTGATCTCTGTTTCCTCCGGTATAAACTCTACCGGCTTCTTTTTGTTTATCTCTAACAAAAACTCTTCCATATTATGCTCATTGCCATGTATCTTGGAAAGTCCTTTATATGCTGAGAAAAACTGTTTGTCATTTCCGGTAAAAACACGTTCAAATTCTTCACTATAAAACAAATTAACAGCTTCTGCCCAGTTACTTTTGGCAAGATTCGTAAAATGGAAAAGATTTTTAATCGGTCCAAGACTTGATTCGATTACATCATCAATCACAGCAACAGAAAAAGGGAGATAATACTCTCCCTGATTCGATACAATATGAAAAGCACCTTTGATTTCATTTCCGGCTTCCATCTCGGATGTATCAACCCGATAAAAAATTTCATCCTGACTTCCGCCAAAAGACTGTGTAATGCACTGCATTCGCAAATCAGAAGATACAATATACCCTTCTGTGACACATCCCTGTGGTCCATAAATCGTAAAAGAACCTTCTTCCACACAACCGGCATGAACAGATAACTCGATACGCGGGCATGAAAAGTCCAAAGAACCATTATCATACTTAAAATTTCCATCTAATATTTCACGAATGACCTGTTTCAAATTCCACACCACGCTTTGCTCATATTTAATCAGATTATACCATTCTTCCGGTACACTCTGCAAGGTGCAAACAAACAAAGTGGGACCTTCTCAATTTGGTTCTGCAATTCGGCTGACTCCTACATAGATATTAGAAATTTCATACCACGTTGGATAATCTGTTATACCTGTTGCCGGTAAACCAAATACTCGTTGAAAAACTCTTACTGCTTCTGCAGTTCCCTGCCCATAGATACCATCTACTGTCACTCTTGGAATCGCCGGAAAGTTCTGTGCAATCCGGTTCAACTGTTGCTGCAACTGCCTTACCTTATCACCGGATGCACCAATCGTTAGATTATAGCCCGGAAAAGAAGACGGTACTCCGGAAATACTAACCGCTGTATTAATATACATATCACTACCGTAATAATAACGAATAATTTCAATTGCCGAATATCCTTCGTCTCCCAAATACTTGGAGCCCCACTGGCTGAGACCATCACAAGTGACTCTTTTGCCATCGCAATAAGATGTAAAAATTGGCTGTCTTACCCCCGGTCTGGAAAGGAAATTGGCAAAAATGGAATCCACCAGACGGTCAATATTTTCAAACGTATTCCTACCGTAAATCCATTTCTGATCATAGGCTGTCGAAGATGTGATAGTGAAGTTATAGCCTTGATTCCGGTACCTCGAACTCACCACTCATTCGGGGTTGCTGAAAAAAATCGTTAAGATTGATTTTGAAGCGGATAACGACTTCATCTTTCTTAACATCAATTCGCTCTATTAACTTATTTACTAACACTCGTTTAGTTGCCACATCTGCGTTAAGGAAAACTTCTTGCCATGTTGGTATTTGCTCTCGTAGTGTTTTCCAATCATCAGCACTCACAGAAGAATTTTTAAACTCTAATTCCTTTTGCTTTACCACTTCCTGTTGTGCTTCCAGTTGTTCCTTATGCTTCTTTATGATAGAAACAAGCTCTTCTAAAGAAAGTGGATATTCGCCAAGCATAGCATTTGGAATGTTGCTTTCCATTACATCAATTTTTTTCTGTATCTTTGCAAGTTCCTGTTTTTCTTTCTTAACTAGCTTTTCAAGCTGTTTCTTTTCAGAATTGTGGTTTTGCTCAATCTGCTCAAATACGTTTTCATTTTCTTGGAGCTTACCAATATATTGAGATAATGCTTCAAACACGATTGGTTCAAGTAAATCGGCTCTGTGCATTTTTGTTTTGTCATGGGGTACACCCTGCCAAGCATTTTGGCACTTGTAAATAGGAATTTTGCTTGCTCGCCTTTCGCCAGTTCCTTTAATCGTCCAATAGTTGTACTTGCTACCATTAACCATTTTTGAACCACAATAACCACAATGCAATACATCTACTAAAGGTAACATTCCGTCATTCCTCCTAATTACTGTAACATCTTTATTCTCAAGTTTTTTAATATATTTATCGTTGCGTTGTTTACGCTTATCTTGTACTTTGTTCCATGTGTCACTATCAATAATAGTAATTTCTTCGTTAGCTTCATAGGAAGTTATCCAATCCTTACTGTCTAATCTGTGATATTGTCCGTTTATGCGTTCTCGTCTTTTATAGGCTGTATGCCCTGCGTAGATTGGGTTGGTAAGTATACTCGTAATTGTTCCACCTTTCCAAACTCCGTTTGGTGCTAACGTCTTATGCTTTTCATTTAAGTTCAATTCCTTAGCAATTTTAGCCGAGCCATATTCTTTGTTTAATGACAGGCTGTAAATGTGTTTTACAAGCTCTGCCTGTTCTGGTACTATAACCAGATGTTTGAGAGCTCGTCCATGCTTACTGATTTGTCCAGAAAACTCTAGTGTATAACCAAATGGAGCAGAACCACCCATGAATTTTCCGCCTTGTACTAATTTCTGTGCGGTATCTTTAACACGCATTCCTGTGTCCTTACTGCTCTTTTGGGCATTTGCATAACGGAACATTAACATCATCATTCCCTCTATGTCATCATCTGACTTAGGAGATATGCACCCGTCCTTTACTGAATACACATCAACGTTGTATCGTTTTAAGTTTACTACATATAAGGAAGTATTAAGCATGAGACGTCCAACTCTATCATCTTTATAGGGGACTAAAATATCAAACTCTTTGTTCCTTGCGTCCTCTAAAATCTCTTGTAGTACATCTCGTTCCTCTGCGGTGTTCTTGTAGGCACTTTTGCTTCCCTCAAAATATTCCTTAGTATCAAGCACCCAATCATCTTGTTTAGAAATGAAATCCTGCAAAATCTGTCGTTGAATGGATAAGTCACCTGTGGCTTCAAGCTGTTGGTCTGAACTCACTCGTAATAACATTCTTACTCGTTTCATATATATAACACGCTCCTTTCTTCGGAGCAGGGGAAAACTCCCCTGCTGTATAATTATGAGATTTTCTTTAGGTGTTCCTGTAAGGCATTAACGAGGATAAGTCGCACCTCGTCTTTTATCTTGTCGTCCTCGTCTGAATAGTCGGGACATTCAATGATAACTTTCATTCCACCCTTTTTAATCTCTGTTTGCTGATAGGTTGTATTAGTCATTGACAGCTCCACATCAATATCGTTCTTTACAATATTATTATTAGGGAGCTTGTCACATTCGGTTTTCTTAACCATTGGACATCAACTCCTTTCTCTGATATTTTCAACCTCCTTGCGTTTGATTAACCACTTTTTGTGGTATAACTATATGCTATCATGAGAATTTTGTTTTGTCAACCACTTTTTGTGGGTTGACTTATCGAGAGCGATATTATATAATGTAGGTATCAATCCAGAAAGGAGAGTTTCGATATATGTATACAATGCCAGAGCATATATATGGATATGCAAGCATTCGCACAGGACATAGAAAAGAGGAGCTTATTGCCAACTTTGAAAACACTAAGCTCTACCACGATTACAAGAATACAGCGTTAGCATATAAAGATTTGTTTCTTCCTATTGAAGATAGAGAACTTAATCCAGAATATAGTATTATAGAAAACAATATGGTATTCAAGCCAGACGATATGTTGCAGGTTGATGTGATAACAAGCTCACGCAGAGGAATGAACTACAAGTTGGATTGTATCGTAGAACAAGCAAAGAGCTGTTATACCAGACCTTTTAGCACGGTCATTGTAGTAACCTCAATCAATGCTTTTGGAAGCTGTGATAATATAAAGAAGTATTACCGAATATTCCGAGAAGCGAATATCGGGGTACTCATTCCAGACTACACAAGGGAAAGTGCTTTATCCGAATACAGCACTTGTGATTTCGGCTTTCAGCCACGTTCTCCGATAGAATATGAACGAGCCTTTGAATTGGTTAATGGTTTAGAGGACGGAGACATTCAAGACAACAGAGGTCGTATCGGTAGCGGATATACAACCTCGTTCCGTGTGGCTTTTTGGCTCTATGAGCTTTTCAAAATTCCAGAGAAAATGGCAGTGGCTATGGCAGGCTGTAGCAAGAATGGCTTTCACATGAAAGCAGACAGCTACGAGCAGACAGTTAATTATAAGGAAGAATTGGAACTCATGGAGAAACATTTTGTTATATCAAGCCTTGTAAAGAGAAACAGACCAGTTCCAGAGAACTTTGAAAAACTCATGCAAATGTGCGAAGATAGCAATAATTTAGAGTTATCATGTATCTATAATAAGATACCTATGATATTCCCTATTGACTATGAACGCTTAAAACTGAAACACCATGGTGGTAAGAAAGAGCTTGCACGTTGTTTAAAACTATATGACGAAAACTTAATCAATCAGTTTGAAAATTGGATAAATGCAGGGAATGAAGCAACGGACTTTTACACTTGCTGTAACATAGAACAATATTTATCTACCAGACCAATCGATTTATAAGAAAATACAGAGGGCTCATAAAAAGTGGTTGACAAATTTAAAAACATGGTATATCATAGATATATCCTCTCAACGAGGGGATATATTTTTTAATCTTATGCAAGCTCACAAAAAGTGGCTAGCATGTAACACGTAAACCATGTTTTATGAAAGGAGATATAAACTATGCCAAAAAATTTAAATTTATTACTCGATGTTACCAGTATCAAATTTGTAGCTTTATTCTGTTCAGTTTTTCATTCGCTTGTTGATGATAGCTCTCATGCAACAGAAAATCCAAAGCTCGACTTTTATGCACTTCTTTTTACTATCGAATCTTTTTCGCTACCAGAGTTATTAGACATTCTTATTGTCGCAGAACAGCCTCTTTTGGCTGTGGCATTGTTTGAGGGTGTCTATCTCAAAACAAAAAAAGAATATCTTAAACTTATAGAACATCTTAAAAACACTATTGAAAACTCAACAGGAGAAGAAGCCTAGTGCTTCTCTCCTAGAAAGGAGAAAAATTATGGCAGGAAAAATCCAAAAATATAAAATCATTGATAACAATATATTTGATGAATTGGCAAAAAAACACCCTATTAAAAGTGAAAAAGGTGTATGCTACGAGCAAACAATGGACTATATCACAGTTGAAGTAAACGAGTTTGACAATAATCCCATTTTTCGTAAATTAGTTAAAGAAAACAGTAAAACTATGATAGTTTACTTATACCTACGAAAACGAATGTGTCAAACAAGTTGGTATATAAAATGGGACAACGTTACTAAAGAAGATATTGCAGAATGTCTACCCTTATGGGGTGTTTTAAAAGAAGAATGTTTACCTATTATTGATACTTTGATTCAAGAAAAAGTTATCAGAACTTTTCATTATGATGATTCTGAATACTTAACAGATATACAGCAAATATACAACTGGGAAATGTTACAAGCCAGAAGAAGTCGAGATAGAAAGAGTAAACAAAACAATGCCAAGAAAAAGTCAATAACAGAAAATCAAACTCAACAATTTGAAGATTCCGAACGTGATGCTTACTACCAACAACTTGCACGCGAATATGACGATGACGAAGATTTCACTAACGAATTTAATTTTTAATTTGTGAAGTGCCCTGTTTTATGGGTACTTCATCTAATATTCCGTGCGGAAGCTATAAATACTCCCTTATTATGCAAAAGGTATTCTTATAATGTAATGAACTGCAATGATATGTCTGGTAAAGTAATGATTTGCGGTGACATGACTGGAACTGATTTGCATTGAAAATGTTCTGCTTGGCTATGAGGGTAATGCCCGCCCCCATACCTTAGCTTATATCGTTACATACACATTTTATGTAGTATGTAAACGCTTATAAGCCTTGTATATTTGGATATATCAATTCTATGCTATATAATATAGGTGTAAGTATTTCTGATATATCCATGACTACGGATATTCTTAGTATAGTGTTTCACAAGTTTACCCATATAACAACTTAGCAATATGCCGATTGGCATTTTATATAGAGAGAAGAAAAAGCCTGCAAGGGCAAGCAGGTAAATAAAAGCCTACCACCGATATTTTCGGGTTTAACAAGATTATATAGAACATGGAGGTTTTTAATTGGGAAGAAAAACAATAGCAAATCAAATTCATTCTTCGTTAGCTGATAAAATCGCATACGGAGAAAGTAAGCATACAGATAAAATTGAACAGGAAAAGAAATTTGGCGAAAGCACCTATAAAATATATTCCTTTGATACTTATGACACCTATCGCAAGGTTGGAGAAGAATATGCAAGGTGGCTTATGGATAAAGGTGTTAAATATGGCTCATTGGCTCATACAGAGCGTTATGTTAAAGAATACATAGAAACACGTTTAGACGAAGGAAAATCGCTCTATACGCTTAAAATGGAGCGTTCTGCACTTGGTATGATATACGGACACAGCTTCGACATTCCGCTCCCTGTTCGCCATAGTAAAGACGTGACAAGAAGCCGACTTGAAACCGCAAACGATAAACACATAAGCAGAACAGGAAAATATAAAGACATTTTTACTATGGTTACTTCAACAGGGTGTCGTAGATGTGACGCAACAAGATTAACAGTTAATTGTCTGGTGGAGAAAAATGGACATTACTTTCTTGATATAAGAAAAAGCAAAGGTGGACGTGACCGCCTTGCTCTTGTTCATCCAGATAAAGTACAGGAAATAAAAGCTATCATAGACAAAGCAAAAGAAAATGGACAACAAAAAATATTTGAGCATATCCCAAAGGAAATAGATGTGCATGGCTTGCGTAGAGAGTACGCACAAGCACTACATAATACACTAAAGAATAACAGAAAGCTTAGAGATGAATACTTAACTTACTACCCTCCACGACAAGAAAAAGTTAAAAGTCCATATTATAAAGACCGAGAGGGAAATATTTTTGAGCGTGATTCAGTATGGATTATTTCGAATTGTCTGGGGCACACACGTATCGATACAAGCATTACTTCGTACCTAAAATAGCGGTAGTTATTTCTGGGAATGTGTGATATAATTCTCTTTGGAAAATTTGAAGTTTCACATGGGTTATTAGGAGAAAAAATGGAAAATATTTTAAGTGTTGAAGAAACGAAAACAAGATTAATATGTGAGTTGTCAACAGTAACTGGCTTTAAGTATTTAAAAAGTGGTATTTTGAAGAAAACAGTAAAAGACATTGTGTTTGAAATAAACTTTTTCTCGTCAAAATGGAATGCATCTGGGCAGAGTATCGAAGTAAATGCCGATTTGAGGATTATTTATAAAAAATATGGAAAATTACCAGTTGACAATGTAATAGCATCTATGAGTTATAATCCCACAGATGGGTATTGGTATGATATATCAACGGAAAGTAAATTGCTTGAAACGAAGAATATATTAGAAAAAAGATTTCGAGATACTGCGATGGATTTGGTAAAAAGATTTGATGAAGATTATAATGCAGCTATACGATATCTTTTCTTTGAAGGGTTTGAAAAATATAATGTGTATCTTGACTTTGTGGCAGATAATTTAGGTCAGGAAATAATTAAAGATAAAGCACAACAAATATATGAGGGGTTATCTGACGAATATAAAGAACAGGTTATTCAATATCAAAATGGGGCAAGGAATAAATCATGGATGTTAAATAGATGTAATTTAAAATATATTGTGGATAATAACTTGTTCCACTAAGAAGAAAGTAAAAATTGAATTTGATGGAGGAATAATACTATGGAATTGCCAGTACCAACACATTTGAAAGATATATTTTTCCCTGTTGGAAATGATAATAACGAATTTGAAGTAACAGGAGAAATAAAGTGTTCATGTGGAAATGAATATTTTGAAATATGGGAAAGTAATGAGCAATTAATGGTAAAAATTTTATGTAAGCAATGCAAGAAAGAATATGTAATATTCGATAGTGGCAAACATGGTTGGAATGGATTTGTATGTGGAGATGACTTTCTTAATAGAGAGTTGCCATATAATAAGTATCATTGTTCTAATTGTAAAGAAGATTGTTTCAAGGTTCTTGTTCATATCTCATCTCAAGGTAAGGAAGATTTTATTGACGAATGTTTATCGACTGATGATTCATTTTCGGTAGAAGATTGGGTAGATGCATTTGAGTGGATTAGTATTTCTTTAACATGCGAGAATTGTGGAGAACTAAGTAAGGAATGGTTGGATGCAGAAACAATGTAAAAAGTAAGATACACGCATAACTTTCAGTTTGTTGAAGATTTGCATTTCAAAATTTTGTATGATACAATACATATAAGGGGTGGTAACCCCACCCCATAAAGTGAATGTGTCCGAGTGACCTCGGCAAAAGTTTTAGATTATAAATGCTTACATTTTGAAAGACAGGTTTTCGTGCCTGTCTTTCTTTTTTCTAGGAGCTTGTCCATTCTATCGGTATTCTATTTCGTAGGAAGTCTTTCCAGTAATCTTAATCACTAGTTCATTGATAATCAAACTCCTGCAACCACGAATGAGTGGTGTACTCCCTACCTCGGAATCAATAGATTTGAGTACAGAATTTTCTTTTCTTATATCAGCTTCAAAGTCCGCAAAATCTTCCAGTCGGATTTTGAATTTTATCTTTATGTCACTATCTTTCACTTCGATTCTATCAATTAAAGAGGATAGTAGCATTTGTTTTGTTGCTGTATCTGCATTTCTAAATTCTTCTTTCCAGTTTGGGATTTTAGTGATAAGCTTTTCCAAATCACTGCCTGCTAACTCTGTCTTCTGTAACTTCCTTTGGATTTCCTTCTCACTCTGCTGTAATTCCGTTAACTGCTGTTCCTTTTCTTTGATTAAGGAAGATAATTTCTCTGCACTGAAATAATAATCTCCACGAATGGCTTCCGGTATTTTTTCCTCCAGAGTCTCGATATCTTCTCTTAGCTTCTTCGTTTCTTTTTTAATCGCCTGTAATTCTTTCTCTATACTGGATTTTTTTCGCTTTTGTATTTTGTCCAGTTCTGCCGTGACATCTACACTTTTCAGATATTTCATATAACCTTCAATAATCTCAAACACAATCCCTTCCAGATAATTTTGAGAATAACAGTTGCGTATAGCGCATTTATCGGAACATACATATCTCCCGGTAAAAGCTACTTTCTTCTCTCCAGTGGACTTTATTGTCCAGTGATTGCAATAGCTTCCATTCTTCAATCGCTTTCCACAATACCCACAATATGTTAAACCGATTAAGACTAACTTTCCCTTGGTACTAAAAGGGACATTGTATTGTTCCTCGTATTGTCTGGAAGACGCCTCTTTGGAAGCATTGATTTTTGCTTTTCTTGCTTCCCTGATTTCCTGCGCTTTCTCCCACATCTGCGGCTCTATAATTACTAATTCCGGAATCTGTTTTTCCGAATAAACCCATTCTCTACGATCCAATCTTTGAAGTCCACTCAAATTATTACCACTTTGATTTACTCGTCTGTTTAGTGCATAATACCCCATGTAAATCGGATTTTTTAAAATACTTGCTATCGTTGAAGCTTTCCATTCATTAGTTGTAATGGCTGGTAGACCTTCTGCATTCAAGGTTTTCGCAATTTTTTCGTATCCCATGCCTTGATAAATTGCTAAATAATACATCTTTTTGACAATTTCTGCATCTCGCTCTACTACTTCCAGCTTCTTTAACAAGCGACCATGATTGCTGATTTCTCCGGAGGGTATCAATTTATAACCAAAAGGGGCTTTTCCACCTACAAACTTTCCAGACAACACCATTTCCTTTTGTGCATCACGAACCCTCATACTGGTTTTCTTACTTTCCCCTTCGTTTTGCCAGAAGCGTATGTAATTTAATAGCTTATCAATGTGTTCCTCGGTCTTTAGCTGTCCATCCTTTATTGTCCAAACCTCAATCCCAAGCTGATTCAACGTTGCAACATAGAAGCTGTACTCTTCCTGCCTCCCAATTCTATCAGACATATATGTAAGCAATATATCAAACTCTTGCTTTTTAGCATCTTCTAAAATCTCTTGTAGGATTTCTCTATCAGCCACACTATTCTTATATGCTGATACAGCTTTTTCCAGATATTCTTTGTCAAATACCCAATCGGAACGTTTCACAATATATTCCTCTGCTTCTGCTCTCTGCATCGGAATATCATCGTCATGTAGTTGTTGTTTTGATGATACTCTTAGTAGGGTTCTTACTTTCTTGCTCATGCTTCTCTACCGCTTTCTATAGATTGTCTCTTTGCGAAGGAAACTGATCTCGACGAATTATCCCCTTGTCTATCCTCTATGCCGATTTTTCTTAAATACATTTCTTTAAGCCTGCCGATAAACTCCTGCTCTGCTACCTTATCTGACTGTATAGGAAATTCTACTGTGACTTTTACTTCTTTGTTTTGATGTTTGAGCACGATTGACTTAGTGACCACCTGTTATCCTCTGGGTACACTTTCTTACTTCTATTGCTATGTGACATAGCTTGGCTGTATTCAGAGTATTACTTCATAGCAGTACTTTTCCCCTATACATTTACTTTTTTAGATTATCCTACAAATGAATTCTCCGTTTATTCCAAAAAAGCATTTTTTTATGCAGAATTATAAAAGTGTTTTAAAAGTCCACACATATTAGGCACATAAAAAATGGTTACCACACTCTTTCAAGTATGATAACCATTTCAAACAATCTATTTACTGTACAACTCCATCGCCATTTCGAGTCCACATAATTCCCTCACGAATCATCTGGTCGATGTCCATACCGATAATTTCTGATGCTCTTGCTTTGGCAGTCGCTTCGTTTGCTGTGCCAAGACTCTGATAAATATAATATGCCGGTTTCTTATTTCCGTTCAGGTCATATAATCCAAGTGCCAGATTACTTTCCATTTCATGTGCATCATCTGTCTGACGGAACAGCAAAAATGCATCTACATCCGGAAGAGAAGCTGCTTTCAAATAACCATAGGCAATGGATGCCTCTTGTGCCGCATCACCAAAACTGGATGTATATCCGATTTCTGCAATGGAAATACTTCTAACCTCACCTGCCGGATTCAGGAAATGTTCCTGATGCATATAATCAATCAAAATATCAATATTCTGCATTGTGATGTATGGTGTTGTAATATCATCTTTTACCCATACTGCCGGTCCGTTCCATGCGTAAGGGTCATACAACGGAGAGTTATATGGATGATAGGAAAGCCCCCAATCAATATTTCCCTCTCGATTCATATAATAATTAAACTGATCTAAATAGTCTTTTGCCAGAAAACTTCCCGGATTGGATTTACGATTCCACTCCTGGTCAATGGAATTATAAATGCGAACATTTGCATTCATACCTTTCATTTCATTATAAATAATACGGAATGCTTTCACATAAATATTTACGTTGAAATCTAATGATTCTGAATTGGTATACCACCATGATGTTCTTGCATTGACCTCATTACCCAAAATCCAGTTATCTACCTGACCAAAGTTAAATTTACCGGAATAACGCTGTCCCAAGAATGCACCGATTGCTTTCAAATGATTCACTCCGGCTGCTTCCTCTACATTCAATGCATATCCCGGACACTCAGCTTCTACCGCATCAGCACGAACCAAATCCTGTGAATAAAGACCCTCGCCACGGTTTAAAAGAACCATGGTAACCTGCATTCCATAAACATTAAAGCTTCTAATCATGGAATCATATTTACCAACCATATTGCTGTCAAAATAATACATCTGCCCATTGTATTTAAAAGGAATTGCCCCCGGAACAGATGCATCCGAGCAAATATCGTCTATATACATATTGTAAACAACCTGCGAAACACCGAGTGCCTGTAATTCTTCTTTAGAAGCTTTGGTAAGATCCGGTAAAATACCTTTAATGGTTGCCGGCTTTCTAGGTGAAGTATGTGCTGCAATTACTTCCGGATTCGTAATGTAATGTTCATCACTTACCTGTGTCATCTGTCCATTACGCTTTACGGCAACCAGAAACTTACGACTCAAATTAGACTCTGTCGTATTATACTTTAACGGAAAACTTGCCGTAACAGATTTTCCAGCATCAATAGTCGCAACCACACTTCCTGTTGTGCCATCCTGATAAACTTCATCTGCATAAATATAATATTTTCCATCATCACTTGTTGGAACACTGCTTGCACTAATTTGACATACCACGTCTGTTCCCGAAATCAAGCAGGTATCAATGGTAACCGAGCGGCCTGATGCCTCAACCTGCATCGTATTACTTTCTGGCAACACCGCACCTCCCACTGCTACTACTACCGCAACCACCGTTGCCAACAACATCATGACTGTTTTTTTGATTTTGCTCATTTTATCCTCCCCTATCACTTATCTATGCTTAAAAAATATTTTTTTGTATAAAAATGTCAAATTTACAAATACTATAATAGCACAAAATCTTTCTGAAAGGAATACATTATATTTATTTCAACTTCCTTATCAACAAAATTATTCATTGTACTTAAATGTACTACTATTTTCATCGATTTTATGCTAATAGTTGCACCGGAAGTAGGAAACAACTCAAAACCATCTGTTCCGCTACCACTCCGTATATACCCTGTTTAATGTAAAAGACAAAATTGCCAGAATGTTTGCATAAATGGAGCTTTCCGGCCAAGTTGCATAAATTTCGGACGAGGCAACGTTTTTGATATAATCCTTGTATCTGACATAATAGTTTGGTGCACTAGAATCATTTGGTACACCATCATGAACAATAACGTACTCCGGCACTACAACACGACTCAAAACAATCTCTCCGGTCTCATCCATCGGCTTAATTTCATCCTCCGGAATTTTGGGTGGATAAATACCATACAAGGTGTGATCCGGAATAACAATTGTTTCTTCCGGTTCTCCTGAGGTTTCAAGCGGTGTCATTCGAATATTCTGCACTGCTGTTACGTCAGGAAGTACCTCAACACCGGATATCATAACCGGTTCATATCCCGGCGCTTCTATCATCAGATTGTATTCCGAATATGGTCTTGGAGATTCCGGCACCTGACTATATTCAAATGGCGGTGCCGAAAGCTGTACTTCCTCTGCCTGACCGGAAATATCTGTTTCCAACGTTTCCAGCGTTGTTTCCGGTGCATCGGTAAAAGCAATGGTAATCACTGCATTCCGAATCGGTATCAAGCCGATATCTGAGGTAACATTTATTTGCAGCCCGCCAGTCTGTTCTCCTTCCATCTGCGTGCTCCGCATTATTTTTTCGCTCATATAAATACCTGCATACAATAACATTCTTCTTAATTATTGTATGCAGGTACTCTGTACTCGTCACAAAAGTTTTATTTTGTTAATAACATCATAATATCATTACTTCTTGCAATGAACTTAGTCATTGCTTCCGGCTCAAGTGGTGCCTGCTGTAACAAAGCCAGGTCATACAATTGTTCACAAATCATTGTAACATTTTCGCCTTCTTTATTCTCTAACACATACTGAACTAACGGATGGTTTGCATTGAGAATCAATGTTTCGCCTTCTTTGCCAAACATGCCCATATCCATTCCCATACCTTGCATAGAATACATTTTCATCATATCCTGCATTCTTCTGCTTTCTTCAGATAAGGTAATCATGGAAGAAATCTTCTTATTTTTCAATTTCTCAACCTTCACATTGATGGCATCTTTCTTCAAGGCTTTCTTCATAATTGCAGCAATTTCTTCTGCCTGCTCTTCCATTTCTTTTTCTGCTTTCTTGGAAGTTTTCGCTTTGAAAGTATCTGTCAAATCTGCATCAATTCTCTGGAACTTAATTCCTTCATTCTTTGCTTCTAACTGGGAAACGAAAGGCTGGTCAATATTATGTGTCAGAATGACAGCATCCATTTTAGCAGCCTTGAACATATTGATGTACTGGCTCTGCTGTTTTTCATCTGTTACATAATAAATAACTTTTTCTTTCTTGTCTTCTTCGTTCTCTGCAGCTTCTCCGGTAATGCTTTCTCCATTTTCATCGACTACTTCTGCTTCTACTTTTTCGCCGTTTTCATCGGTCGCAGATTCTTCTGCTTCGTCCGGATCAATTTTATTTACTTCCAGACATTCCGGAAGTGTCATATATTTACCATCAAGATTCTTAAAGAGGATATAATCGGTCATCTTCTCACAGAATTTACCATCTTTTAAGCATCCAAATTTAATAAATGGGCTGATATCATCCCAATATTTCTCATATTCTTCTTTCTCAGTCTTGCACATACCGGAAAGCTTGTCTGCTACTTTCTTCGTAATGTATTCGTTAATTTTCTTCACGAAACCATCATTCTGAAGGGCACTTCTGGATACATTAAGCGGTAAATCAGGACAATCAATAACACCCTTCAACAGAAGTAAAAATTCCGGAATAACTTCTTTGATATTATCAGCAATAAATACCTGATTGTTGTATAACTTAATCGTTCCTTCAATAGATTCATATTCCATATTGATTTTTGGAAAATACAGAATACCTTTTAAATTGAAAGGATAATCCATATTCAAATGAATCCAGAACAAAGGCTCTTTGTAATCCTGAAATACTTTGCGGTAAAACTCCAGATATTCTTCTTTAGTACACTCATTCGGGTGTTTTGCCCAAAGCGGCTGTGTTTCATTCAGTAGTTCCGGACGTTTAACAATCTTTAACTTCTGCTCGTCCTCTTCTTTTTCTTTCTTAATTTCTTCCATTACAGTATCTGTATCTAATTTTTCAGCTTCTGTAATAATCTGTGTTTCTGTTGTATTTGCTTTCGAAAGATAAATCTCTGTCGGCATAAAAGAACAATATTTCTTAATCACTTCTCTTGCCTTATATTCATTGCAGAACTCCAGACAATCTTCATTAATGAAAAGGGTAATCTCTGTACCGACTTCTGTTCTGCCGCCTTCTTCCATATCATATTCAGTACCACCGTCACATTCCCAATGAACCGCTTTGGCACCATCCTGATAGGAAAGGGTATCAATATGTACCTCATCGGCTACCATAAATGCAGAATAGAAACCTAAACCAAAATGACCAATAATCTGGTCTTCGTTCGTTTTATCTTTGTATTTTTCGATAAAATCGGTTGCACCCGAAAAAGCAATCTGATTGATATATTCTTCTACTTCCTCAGCAGTCATACCAATACCGTTATCAATAAACTTTAATGTTTTCTCTTCCGGATTAACAATCACCTGAATCTTCGCTTTATAATTTTCCGGTAAAGAATATTCGCCCATCATATCAAGCTTCTTCAATTTTGTAATTGCATCGCATCCGTTGGAAATCAATTCACGAAAGAAGATATCATGGTCAGAATATAACCACTTCTTGATAATCAGAAAAATATTGTCGCTATTGATTGATAAGTTACCGTGTTTTACTGCCATAAAAAATCACATTCCTTTCTAACTACATAACTGTCTTATAAGATTTTTCATCTAAAAGAAAGTGTAATCCTGCTAAACTGAAAAGTCAAGACAAAATTAGCACTCGTTTGGCTCGAGTGCTAATAACCATCTTGAAACCCTTGTAAAAACTGGGTTATCAGATTTCTAAACTTTTTCTAAACTGCATACTTCTATCGCTTTTTATCATTCAAAATAGTCATTATAAACATCAAAGAAAGCGGCTGTAACAACATTCTCATTATGGATAAAGCGAACTTCTTCCCACAATTCTTCATTTAACTTTCGTGTCAATGTTGCCACAAAAGCATCATACTCCTGTCCGAAAACTTCTTCCTTGCGTTGTTCCACAATTTTAATCTTGTTACTGTCTGTCTCTTCTTTATCAAATGTACTGATACATTTAATAATATGATATCCGTATTCTGTTTCTACAATATCACTGATTTCTCCGTTTCCCAAATTAAATGCAGCCTTTTCAAATGCTTCATCCATCTCACCTTTTCCAAAAGAGTAGGTTGCTTTATCATCCTCGCTATAATGACGTATCAGTTCATCAAAATCTTCTCCTGCTTGTGCTTTTTCTAATACTTCACAGGCTGTTTTATAAGCATCCTGTTTCGCCTTATCCGTATATTCTATCTTTTTACCGGTTCCGTCTAAAGCATAGGTTTTCAACAAAATATGCTGAACGGTAATCGTTCTTGCTTCATCGTCGCTGATTTCCGGATTAACATCCTTGATAATATATTGGTATACCTTTTTCGCAAGTGCATATTCACTATACAAACCTACGATAGTATCTTCCGTAATCCCCATGAGTTCAATTTCTGTTTCATTCAAAGAATCATAATAAGCTTTGGCTGCATTCTTAACCTGTTCCTTCTCCTCTTTGGTCAATGTCACTTCATATTGCTCTGCCATCAAATTCATCGTCTTTATCTGAGCAATCTGCGCAAGTGCAATATCCTTCACATTTTCCTCTAACGTCACACCTTCCAAATTGGTATTCCAAATTTCTTCTCCATAAACGCTTTCATACTGATTCTGAATATTTGTCAGATATACCATAATTTCAGGAAGTGTGCAGGACATCGACTCGATACGAAAAATCTCATCTTTCTCAAAGCCTGTTGTCAAAACGACCTTTACACTCTCACCATTCTTATTTCCACAGCCGCTCAAACTGCATACTATCATGCAGATACAGAGCATCCATACTATAATTCGTTTTGTCTTTTTCATCTGCCTCTTCTTTCTCATCACTTTTCAAATAACACTTTTCAAATAACACTTTTCAAATAACACTTTTCATTCTAACGACTTTTTTACTTTGGCACTTCATCATTTCTCTACTTTGTTAAGTATGTTACCTTCTTTATCATACCAGTATTCCCCATTTGTCAGTACGTAATCTTCACCGGATAGAATCGCATTGACATAATCTTTTCCAGATGTCAGTTTGCGTTTAAACGCAACTCCACCGCCTAACAAATTCGTAAAATGAATGTCAGAGCCTGCTGTCATCGGTAGTTTATGCTCTCTGGCATAAGTAATTGCTCTTATATCAAATTCCGGTTCATTATGTGCATGACTTTTCGTATTCGAATGCATGGCATTCACAGCCTCTACACCATCTACCCATTCCGGAAACAGCCGAATTTCAGGAATATAATCCTCTTCCCTATACGGATGCGCATGAATTACCATACCACCATTTTCATGCACAAGTTGATACTGCTCTTCCACGTTTGCAATCCGAAGAGATGGATTTGCAAGCATCCATTCTTTATCAATTCCGTAAAGCAAAAACTCTGTTCCTGCATAGCCTGCTTCGTAGCCAAAGAAAACATCTAAACCTATTTTATCGCCTTCTTCTTTTGCGCCTTCATATCCTTTACAAAATTCATTTACCCATTCATCCCAGGGTAATTTTCTACTTACTGCGGTATTCCCGCCCCAATTGTGGTCTGTTACAAAAATACCGGCATAACCATATTCTTTACAAGCTCTGGCCATATCTTTCCCGGAAAAATGTGCACATGCACTTCCCTCCAATGTGTGCAAATGTGTCTCATAAAGATATGGATACTGCTCCTTTATTTTATCACTCATTTTCAAACCTTTCCTCACACTAACTGCTTGGGTTCTTTCCTATTCCCTAAAAAAGGATTAAATTGTGTGTATATACACAACCTAATCCTTTTTACTGTCCACTCTTTATTTAATAACCTGAATCCAACCTTCAGGAGCTTCTATACGACCCATCTGAATACCTGTTAAAGTATCATACAATTTCTTTGTTACAGGTCCCATTTCAGTCATACCGCTTGGGAAAGCAATCTCTTTACCGTGATTCACTACTTTTCCTACCGGTGAGATAACTGCTGCTGTACCGCAAAGACCACATTCTGCAAAGTCTTTCAATTCTTCTAACGCAACCGGTCTTTCTTCCACTTCCAGTCCAAGATAATCTTTGGCTACAACCATCAAAGAACGACGTGTAATAGATGGCAGAATGCTGTCAGATTTCGGTGTTACTACCTTATTATCTTTTGTTACAAATAAGAAGTTTGCACCACCTGTTTCTTCGACATAAGTTCTTGTCTTAGCATCCAGATACATATTCTCGTCATAACCTTCTGCATGCGCAGTTACGATTGCATGAAGGCTCATTGCATAGTTAAGACCAGCTTTAATATGACCTGTACCGTTCGGTGCTGCTCTGTCAAAATCGCTTACTTTAATCGTAAGTGGTTTTACACCACCTTTAAAATATGGTCCAACCGGTGTAGTGAAAATTCTGAACTGATATTCTTCTGCCGGTTTAACACCAATAACAGAAGAACTTCCAAACATATACGGACGAATATATAAAGTTGCACCGGAACCGTATGGAGGTACATAAGCCTCATTTGCTGCTACGGTATCGATAACCGCCTGAACAAAACGGTCTTTCGGAAATACCGGCATTTCCAGTCTCTTACAGGAATCTTCCATACGCTGTGCATTTAAATCAGGGCGGAAGGTAACGATATGTCCGTCTTCTGTTGTGTAGGCTTTCATACCTTCAAAACAAGTCTGTGCATACTGGAATACACCTGCGCACTCATTGATTGTGATATTTGCATCAGAAACAAGTGCTCCTTCATCCCATGCACCATTTTTATAATTTGCTACAAATCTTTTGTCTGTCTCCTGATAGCCGAAGCCAAGATTTGCCCAGTCAATGTTTTTCTTTTCCATGTTTCTTACTCCTTCTTTCCCTCATAGTATCTCTTTCAAAAAACGCTTATACTCTATATTATACTTTTATCCTCAAAAGTCAAGTCTACAGCGCAGAAGTTACAATCTCCATCGCCACATCATATGCAAAATCCTTTACTGCCTTTTCACACATACGAAGTAACTTTGCATTGGATTCCGTAAGCTTAAATTTCTTTAATTGACTAAGATATTCTGCTGCACCTTCACCATCAAAATCATCCAGCTTCTTATGCAATTCCTGCAGTTTCTCTTTCCATGCTTGCTCTGAAAACGGAATTTTTTCAACTTCTTCCGGTTCTGCTTCTTCTTTATGTTCGAACGCACCATATCCAAGATAAAGCTCCAGATTTTCTCCTAAAGTATGCATCATGCCAAACAATATCGGTGATTGTACTTCCACCTCTTCCAATCTGCCTGCTTTGCTCTTTTTCTCTAATTCAAAAGAAAGCTCTGCCAGTTCATCGGCACCGATATTTCTTGCATTACCTTTCAGTGCATGTACAATAATAGCATAACCGGAAGTATCCTCTTTGTCCAACATGGCTTTTAACTGCTCTTCCTTCTCAATCAACATATCATGAAAATCACGTAGAACTTTCTCATAAAGCACTTTACTTCCACCCATGTATTTGAGTCCATGTTCCGCATTAATACCAATATCTGTTAACCGTTCTTCATCTAAGCCGACTGTTTCAAATCCTTCCGTAATTTCTTCATTGGTATCTTCTGTCATATATACCAATTCCTTCGGAAGGTATTTGATTAACATATCTTCTAATTTCTCCGGTTCAATCGGCTTTGTCAGATAATCTTCGAAGCCCGCCTGTAAATAAAAATCACGAGCACCGATAACTGCATTGGCAGTCAGTGCAATAATCGGAACATCTTTCGAGGGATTTCCCTCTAATTCCCGAATCGCATGTAAGGTTTGTACACCATCCATAATTGGCATCATATGATCCATACAAATCAAGTGATACTCTTTTCGCTTAATAAGCTCCAGACATTCCTCACCACTTGTTGCCACATCAATCTGCAACTTTGTTTTACGCAGTAAATCTTGTGCAACCGCCAAGTTCATTGCATTGTCATCCACAACCAGAATCTTTCCGAGAGGTGCAATGAATTTTTCCTTATAACTAATTGAATTACGCACGCTATTATCGTATTGCTTTTTGAAATCACCAAGTGGTTCTTTATCAATTACTTTCTGCACAACGGCAAATGAGAAGGTAGAACCTTTCCCATATTCACTCTTAGCTTCAAGCTTTCCACCCATCATTTCAACCAAACGATTCGTAACTGCCAAACCAAGCCCGGTTCCTGCCTCCGCACGGCTTGCTTCCATATCCAGTCTGTTAAAGGTACCAAAAATCTTTTCAATATCTTTTTCCTTAATACCAATACCGGTATCCTCGATTGCTATCTCTAACAGAATTTCTTCTTCAGAATGTTGTTTCCAAGTAAGATGTAATGTAACGCTACCAACCTTTGTATATTTGACTGCATTGGATAGAAGATTACCAATAATCTGACGAAGATGTATTTCGTCGCCGGATAACTTATACGGAATATCCGATGCGATATCCAATTCCAAACGAAGTTTCTTCTTACGCAGCGGAATCGAAATACTGTTAATCAAATCATTCATTACAGAACTGATATCGTAAATTCCATCCTGAATCTCCATCTTTCCGGACTGAATTTGTGAAAAATCCAGAATATCACTGATGAGAGATAACAAAATACTTCCTGCCTGTTTAATATCCAGTGCATACTCTCTAATATTTTCGTCCTGACTCTCTCGCAAAATCAATTCGTTTAATCCAAGAATTGTATTGATTGGCGTACGAATTTCGTGGGACATATTTGCAAGGAAAAGGTCTCTTGCATGAGTCGCCTTTCTGGCATCTGCCATAGCACTTTCCAATTCAATATTCTTCTTTTCTAACTGTTCTTTGGCAAGCAGAAGGGATACTGCCTGTTTCTCCAATTTGGAGGTAAAGCCATTTTTCTTTTCCTGGTTCTTGTCTTCACCCATAATCTACCAATGCCCCTTTCTTATTTCTTGCGTTCGTATTTTACAAACTGGTAAGCAATATCAAAATAGGTCTGTTCATCACTATCAGCAGTAATTTCCCATTCTTCCAGTTCATCCAGATTTGGAAAATAAGCGTCTGCTTCATAGGCATGGTCTATTTTTGTAACATGCGCCACATCACAATAAGGGAGCATCATACGATACACACTTTCCCCACCAATGATATAAACATCTTCTGTACTATATTGTTTTAATTCTTCCAACAATTCTTCTTTGCTGTGTACTACAACCGCATCCTTTACTTTAAAATCCGGATTCGTAGAAAGAATAATATTGGTTCTGTTTTTTAGCGGCATCCCCTGCGGAAATGTTTCCAAAGTCTTTCTTCCGAGCACAACCACTTTTCCGGTTGTTTCCTGTCTGAAAAACTTGTGATCGTTTGGGATACTAACGAGCAAACTGTTTTTACATCCTATCGCCCAATTATTGTCTACTGCAACAATTAAATTCATCTTGCGTTCTCCTTCTCCATTTAAATAGCAATCGGAATATTTTCTATTTGTGGACCAGTTACATAATTTTCCACTTTCACATCATTTCTGGTGAATTGATAAAAATCTTTAATATCCGGATTCAACCAGAATGTCGGTGCCTCATAAGTGGGACGTTCAATCAATTCTTTGATAATCGGAATATGTCTGTCATAAATGTGCGCATCTGCTATCACATGCACAAGTTCACCTACATTCATATCACAAACCTGGGCTAACATATGCACTAATACCGCATACTGTACAACATTCCAGTTATTTGCTGCCAATACATCTTGAGAACGCTGATTTAAAACAGCATTCAACGTCAGTTTCTCTTCCCCTTGTTTCTGTGTAACATTAAAAGTCATACTATAAGCACAGGGATACAAATTCATTTCATGCAAATCCTGATGCACATAAATATTCGTCATAATACGGCGGCTGAACGGATTATTTTTCAGGTCATAGATGACTCGGTCAACCTGATCCATCATCCCCTCTTTATATTGATGCTTAACGCCTAATTGATAACCATATGCTTTGCCGATAGAACCGTCTTCGTCCGCCCATTCGTCCCAAATGTGGCTATGCAAATCATGGATATTATTTGACTTCTGCTGCCAAATCCACAACATTTCATCCGTTGCACTCTTGAGTGCTGTCTTGCGAAGTGTAATCAGCGGAAATTCTTTTGATAAATCGTAACGATTCACGACTCCAAATTTCTTAATTGTATATGCCGAAGTACCATCTTCCCAATGCGGTCTTACCTTCTCGCCTTCTGTACTGGTTCCGTTCTCCAGAATATCCTTACACATATTAATGAATATTGTATCTGCTAAACTCATTTCTGTTTCTCCTGCTATCTGTCATATTTATCGCAAAGTGCATTGATTTGGTCTGCAAACTTCGCCAAATCTTTATTCGCGCAGCCCTCGTTCTTGTAAATAACTGCCACAAGTCGCTGCCCTGCTGCAACAAGTCTTGCAAAGACATCAGATACTGCATGTGCTTTCTTCTTCAGTACCACAGGTTCTGCTTCATAAATAAATTCATTCGCTATCAAATCATACCTTGTACCGCTGTAAGGTGCATATGCTTTGATGCCATGCTCTATTTTCAAACACTCGGTAAAAAGCTTACACACACCATCTTCACCATGCACAACAAAAACACGCTCCGGCTTGGTTTCAAACCCTTTTATCCATTGAAGCAAACCGCCTTTGTCCGCATGACCACTCATACCTACTAATTTCTCTATTTGTGCACGAATCTCAATTGTCTCGCCAAAAAGCTTTACTTCTTTCGCACCTTCTACAATCGCACGCCCCAACGTACCGATTGCCTGATAACCAACAAAAAGTACCGTACATTCCGGTCTCCATAAATTGTGTTTCAAGTGATGTCTGATACGACCCGCCTCACACATACCGGAAGCAGAAATAATAACTTTCGGTGTATTTTCAAAGTTAATTGCTTTGGATTCATCACTTGTAATTGCCAGACGAAGCCCCGGAAACGTAATCGGATTAATTCCTTTTTGCACCAGAGCCATTGCTTCCTCGTCAAAACACTCTGCAATGTTTTTCTGGAAAATTCCTGTTGCTTCAACAGCCAGCGGACTATCTACATAAACTAAAAAGTTCTCATGTCCTTCTACTCTTCGTTCTTCCTTAATCTGACGCAGGAAATAAAGCATTTCCTGGGTTCTGCCGACCGCAAAAGAAGGAATGACTACATTACCACCTTTATCGAAGGTTGTTTTCAGAATTCTTGTCAGTTCACCAACATAATCCGGCTTGGTATCTGAGTGATATCTGTCTCCATAAGTAGACTCCATCACAACATAATCTGCTTCCTTAGTTATCTTTGGATCCTTAATTAACGGCTGGTCAACATTACCGATATCACCGGAAAACACAATTTTCTTCGTCACATCGTCTTCGGTAGCCCATACCTCAATACTTGCCGAACCAAGCAAATGTCCAATATCCGTAAATCGGATTTTCACTCCGTCACAAATCTGAATCTCTTTTTCGTATTCACAAGGAACAATCCTTTTAATTGTTCCATCTGCATCCTCCATGGTATAAAGCGGTTCAATCAATGCATTATTTGCACTACGTTTCGCCTTTCGATTCTTCCATTCAGCTTCCTGCATCTGGATGTGCGCACTGTCACGTAACATAATGCTGCACAAATCTGCCGTAGCATCCGTTGTATATATACTACCACGAAAACCTCTTGCATACAGAAGCGGAAGCATACCTGAATGATCAATATGCGCATGTGTCAGAAAAACATAATCAATCAAAGCAGGTTCCACCGGAAGCGTACAGTTTTCAAATGCCTGTGTTCCCTGCTCCATACCATAATCTACTAAAATATTCTTATCATTGACATGAAGATAATGACAACTGCCAGTTACCTCATGGTCGGCTCCAATAAACATTAGTTCCATAAGCATGCCTCCTTTTATCTATCATACCATTTTTCCCAAAAACCGTACAGTCAATTTCCATATTTTTGCATAGGATAAATTAAAAATATTTTATCACAAGTTTATTCAATACAGAGGTAGCATTATGATTTTTTCAATTCTTTCCATGTTACTCTTTCTGCTTGCTGTTTCCATAGATTCCTTTACTGCCGGGCTTTCCTATGGTACTTCCAAAGTCCATATTAAACCACTAGCCGCCATTTATCTGATTTTTATTCCCTCGATTACTATTACGCTTATGACGCAAATTGGTTCTGTATTATTTTCCCTTTTTCCGGTTGCCTTGTTTTCTACCATTTCCTTTCTGCTCCTTTTTCTCTTAGGTTGTACTAAGCTTCTGGAAAGTCTGATACGCCATTATGCAAAAAAATATCCGAGTATCATCGGAAACTGGGCGTGTAAAATCAAGCAGCTTAATATTATATTTACTATTTATTTTTCTCCGGAAGATGCTAATAAACAGGACATTCAGGTATTAAGTGCCAAAGAAGCATTCTTCTTAAGTCTGGCACTTTCCTTAGACAGTATGATTGCCAGTATGGCATTTTCCTGTCAGGTAAACTCCTTACTATCCTTTTTCCTGTTAGCTGTCATCTTTCATTTTCTTCTTTTCTTTCTCGGTTTTGGACTTGGACTACTCATTTCCAAAAGAAGCCATTTTGATCTCTCCTGGCTTAGCGGACTGTTTCTTCTGTTGCTGGCACTATGCACTCTAACGTAGACTCTTCTGCAACCTCCTTTTGTGCACTTTTTTTCGTATCCTTTTTCTCTGTTCCGTAATAAACAGCAACAAGCAGCTCATGCACAATCATCGGTGTTAAAGACAATGCAAGCAACTGCGCCCACTCCATCAAATCCAATTTGATGGTTCCAAACAAACGAATCAACGGTTCAATCTCAGTTACTGCAATTTGCAATAACAGACCTACTCCTACCGCCAATAGCATATAAGGATTTTTCTTATGATTCATCTTAAAAATAGAACGATTCACATCACGCATACCAATTGCATGAAAAAGCTGACTCATTCCAAGTACCATAAAAGCATGTGTCTGTGCCTTTGCAAGAACTGCGGATATTTGATAACTTTGTATTATGTTATGTAAACTTAATGGTAATCCTTCCGCTACTAATTTGTCATAAGGCACTTTTAGAAAAGCCGCCAGACTTACGCCTCCAATCACAAAACCATAACATAATACACACAACAGACCGCCTTTTGCGAATAAGGAATCTTCCTTTCGTCTGGGCGGTTCTTTCATGAGCAAATCTGTTTCATTATCATCTACCCCCAGTGCAAGTGCCGGAAGGGAATCTGTAATCAAATTAATCCATAAAATGAAGCTTGCTTTTAACGGACTCGGAAATCCTGCAATAATAGTTACTAACATTGTCATTATCTCACCCAGATTGGAGGATAATAAGAAAAGCACTGACTTGCGGATATTCTCATAAATGCCTCTTCCCTCGCGTATTGCCAAATGTATGGTTGCAAAATTGTCATCCATCAATACAAAATCTGCTGCATTTCTGGCTACATCCGTTCCGTTTTTGCCCATCGCAATACCGATATCCGCTGCCTGCAAAGAAGGGGCATCGTTCACACCATCTCCTGTCATTGCCACCGTCTTGCCTAGTTTCTTAAAGCCTTCTACGATACGCACCTTATGTTCCGGTGTCACTCTTGCAAATACACGCAAATGAGGTAATTTTTTCAGAAATGTTTTTTCATCCATTGTATCTAATTCCCTGCCGGAAATGCATTCCTTCGGCGAAGAAGCAATATGTAGCTCCTTTGCAATGGAAAAAGCGGTATTCTGATGATCACCGGTTATCATCGCCGTTACTACTCCTGCTCTTTTAAATTCTTCTACCGCTTCTACCGCTTCTGGTCTGACCGGGTCCTGCATACTAACAAAACCAAGGAATATCATATCCCGTTCCGTCATTTTCCCATCCGGTTCCATCGCAATTGCAAGTACACGCCTTCCTTCTCCCATTAACTCTTCTAAAACCTGAGAGAGCGCTGCTTTTGCCCCTGCACTCATACCACGTTTTCGCCCATTCTGATAAAAAGCATTGCACTTTTCCAATACCTGCTCTGCCGCACCTTTGGAATAAGCCACAAGCGGATGCGAACCATTTGCACTTCCCATCATATGACAGGTTGTCATCATTTTTCGCTCAGAATCAAATCCTTTTTCTTCCTTACGGCGAAAACGACTTCGAATGGCTTTCATATCAAGCCCACACTTCTGCGCCATATGAACAAGTGCCATTTCTGTTGGGTCGCCAAAATCGCCCTCCGAAGAAGACACTCCGTCATTACACAATACACATCCAAGCAAAAAATGCGTCAAACTACTTTCTGTCTGTATTTCACCTCGCAGCAATTCTCTGGAAAAAACACTTGCAAACTTCTCCTGCTCTATCATTCTGCCATCCACATAACATTCCCGGACAGTCATCTTATTCTGGGTCAATGTTCCTGTTTTATCAGAACAAACAATGTCTACTGCTCCCAATGTCTCTACGGAAGATAACTTTCGTACAATCGTCTTCGCTCGAACCATACGAGATACACTAAGTGCAAGTACAATCGTAACAATTGCCGGGAGTCCTTCCGGAACCGCCGCAACCGTAAGCGATACCGAAGTTAACAACATTTCCCCGATATTTCTTTTCTGCAAAACGGCAATGACAAAAAGCAATGCGCAAACTAAAACTGCCAGAATACTTAACATTTTCCCCAGTTCACCCAGTTTTACCTGTAAAGGGGTCATTTTCTCTTTCGTGGCATGAAGCATATCTGCAATATGACCGATACGCGTGTCCATACCAATAGCCGTGACAACACCCATACCTCTTCCTTTCGTCACATAAGTAGACATATATGCCATATTTTCACAACTGTTGTCACCTTGTACCATTTCTATATAATCTGCATTTTTCTCCACAGGTGCAGACTCTCCCGTTAGGGTAGACTCTTCTATCTGCATCCCGATTGTTTCAAGTAATCGCATGTCAGCAGGTACCATATTTCCGGCCTCTAAAACAACCAAATCACCGGTTACCAAATCTTCTGCCGCCACTTTCATGGTCCTTCCTTCTCGTATCACGGTTGCTTGCGGAGAAGAAATCTTTTTCAAAGCTTCTACCGCTTTTCCCGCCTTACCTTCTTGAATTACACCAATGGCTGCATTTAAAACAACAACCGTCACAATGATAATGGCGTCCCCGATTTCTCCAAGCAAAAGTGAAATTGCCATCGCTATCACGAGAATCAAAATCAATGGGTCATTTAACTGTCCCAGAATCATTTGCCATATGCTTTTTCCTTCCTGTTCTTTCAGCCGATTCGCTCCCTGTTTGTTCTTTCGTTCCAGTGCCTCCCGCCTGTCCAATCCTTTTTCCTTATCCGTTTGCAGCAATCTAATCGTCTCTGCTGCCGTCTTCATTTCATACATATCTGTTTCCTCCTATTGCCCGTTTTCTATAAGATGCTCTTTCGATGGCTTGTCATGCTCTTATACCTATACCATATGCTTGTTCAAAAGCGGATATGCAAAAGAACCTTCCAAAAAAGAGCCTGGTTGCACATCGAAAGCAAAGTGCAGTATAATAGTGTGAAATAGCTTATGCTTGAAATCACTTTAAAGAGGTTTACATAATATGACTTTAACAAAAAAGATATTGATTATAGAAGACGATATTTCTCTTGCAGAAGGTCTTAGTCGTGCGCTTTCTTCCGACTCATATCAGACACAAAGCTGTAACTGCCTTCGTACCGCGAGAGAACATCTGGCAAAAGAAAATTATTCTCTTATCCTGCTAGATATCAATCTCCCGGATGGAAATGGCTTTGATTTTCTAAAAGAAATAAAGCAAAGCATGGATATTCCGGTTATTCTACTAACTGCAAATGATTTGGAAAGTGACATTGTTGCAGGATTAGAACAAGGCGCTGACGACTATATTACCAAGCCCTTTAGTCTTGCAATTCTCCGTGCCAGAGTCAATGCACAGCTTCGCAAAACAGAGGCTGCTTCCTCCGGTTTCCGTTTTGTACAAGACAATTATCTTTTCGATTTTGATAAAATGGAATTTACACATGCCGGAATTACCATTGAGCTAAGTAAAACGGAACAGAAACTGCTTCGTCTTCTCGTCGAAAATGCCGGAAATACGATTCCACGCAATACCTTAATCGACCGCATCTGGACAGACGGTGCTGCTTATGTAGATGAAAATGCTCTTTCTGTTTCCATCAAGAGACTTCGCGACAAGCTTTCGGCACAGAATTATATTAAAACAATCTATGGAATCGGTTATTCCTGGACTGTTGCAGATTAATTTTATTGAAAACTGATTTTGCCTCACCCCATACAAACACCAAAAAGGAACTCACACTTATGACTGAAACTATGCTACTTATTCCCTATATTTTGTCCGGTATTTGCATTTTATTTTGCATAATCTTTACTCTTAGAAATTACCTGCACACCAGAAAAATCATGAAAAATCTGGATGCGATGTTGGACCGAGCGATAAACGGTACTTTTACGACCGACAAAATCGACGAAACGATGTACTCTGCACTGGAGTTTAAACTCAGTCATTATCTGACTGCCTGCGAACTCTCCGCACAAAATGTAGCTGCCGAAAAGGATAAAATCAAAGAACTAATCTCTGATATTTCTCATCAAACCAAAACTCCGATTTCCAATGTTCTGCTCTATTCTGAACTACTGGGAGAACAAAATTTGTCTGCCGAAAGTCAGAATTATGTCCATGCCTTAAATGCACAAGCACAGAAGCTCAAGTTTCTAATTAACTCACTCGTCAAATTATCTCGCTTAGAAACGGGAATATTGACCCTTGCTCCAAGCAAGCAGCCTATCATGCCTATGTTAGAAAAAATAAAGGAGCAATTTGCCGCTTCCTCTACTACCAAGGGACTTTCTTTTACGCTGAATGCAACGGAAGCTGAAGCTGTTTTCGATGCAAAATGGACTGCGGAAGCACTCTGTAACCTTGTAGACAATGCTATAAAATATACTTCTCATGGCGGCATTACTATCGACGTCATTCCTTACGAATTATTCTGCTGTATTAAAATATCCGATACCGGAATGGGCATTGCGGAAGAAGAACAACCTAGAATTTTTTCTCGCTTCTATCGTTCTTCGGATGTTCATACCGAAGATGGCATCGGAATCGGTCTATATCTTGCCCGTAAAATTATTTCCGAAGAAAGCGGCTATATCAAACTTACCTCTTCTCCCGGAAAAGGTTCCCAATTTGCTGTATACCTTCCTATAAATCTTTCAAAACCGTAAGAATTTCTTTTCACCGGAAAGTTTTTGGAAAGAATCATACGATAAAATCTGTATTGTAAGCAAAATACTTGCAATACAGATTTTGTATTTTTTCATGTAAGGAGAAGAAGAAAGATGACCATATTATCTACCTCAAATCTGAAAAAGATTTATAGAAACGGAGACAACGAAGTTCATGCATTAGACGGTGTGAGCTTATCGGTTGAAAAAGGAGAATTTGTTGCAATCGTCGGTACAAGCGGCAGCGGAAAATCCACTTTGTTACACATGCTTGGTGGGCTTGACCGCCCTACATGCGGCAACGTAACCGTCGATGGCAAAGACATATTTACGTTAAAAGACGAAGAGCTTACTATCTTCCGCAGACGTAAGATAGGTTTTGTGTTCCAGAACTATAATCTGGTTCCGGTGCTGAATGTTTATGAAAACATTGTCTTACCTATTCAATTGGATGGTCATGCCGTTGATGAAGCCTATATCAACAGCATTATCGAAACATTAAGCTTACAATCAAAACTACAAAACCTTCCAAACAATTTATCCGGCGGTCAGCAACAAAGAGTTGCCATTGCCCGTGCACTTGCTTCTAAACCGGCTATCATTCTCGCCGATGAACCAACCGGAAATCTGGACAGCAAAACTTCTCAGGATGTACTGGGACTTTTAAAAATTACAAGTCAAAAATTTGGACAGACCATTGTTATGATTACGCATAATGAAGAAATTGCACAGCTTGCCGACCGCATCATCCGTATTGAAGATGGTAAAATTGTAACCTCACATTCTACCGGAAGCAATACGCAAACACTCTAGGAAAGGCAGGTAATTGATACGTTATGAAAATAAATGTTTCTAACAAAAAATGTATTCGTCATATCAGTCTGCAAAACATGAAATCTGCAAAAACCAGAAACCTCATTTCCATTGCGGCTATTACATTGACTACCTTGCTTTTTACAGCCCTTTTTACGATTACTATGTCCATTGTGTACAGTTATGAACAATCCACTTTTCGGCAGGTAGGCGGTTATTCACACGGTACCTTCAAATATCTGACCAAAGAACAGGTGAATGAGCTAAAAGATGATTCTCTGATAAAAGAATACGGATTACGCAAAGTTCTTGGTTTTGCTTCCGGTGAAGTTTTTTCCAAATTTCAGGTCGAAATCAGTTACTCCGACACCAACAGCAGTAAGTGGATGTTTTTATCTGCCAAGGAAGGGAGTATGCCAAAGGAAAATACAAGAGAAGCTGCAACTGATACCCGCGTATTATCACTGCTTGGTATAGAACCGGAAATCGGCACAGAATTTACACTTAGTTTTTATGTCGATGGAGTAGAAACGACGGAGACTTTTACCCTCTGTGGTTATTGGGAATATGATGAAGCGATTATTGCCAGTCATGTTCTGATTCCCGAAAGTCGTGTCGATGAAATTCTCGATAAACTGAATACACAAGGTCTGGATGGCATGACGGGATTATATAACATGGAAGTCATGTTTCAGAATTCCATAAATATCGAAGAGAATCTTGTTAAAGTTCTTGAGCATCATGGCTACCAGGCCGGGACCAATATAGCAGATGATAATTATATCGCAATCGGGGTCAATTGGGGCTATATCAATGCCCAATTAGCCGGTCAGATGGATTTGGGTACCTCACTCTCTCTTATTGCCATATTATTGTTGATTATTTTTACAGGATATCTGATCATCTATAATGTATTTCAGATTTCCGTTTCCACTGACATCCGCTTCTATGGATTGTTAAAGACCATCGGAACTACCGGAAAACAATTGAAACGCATTATTTTCATTCAGGCAATCACTCTGTCTGCTATCGGAATTCCAATCGGACTGTTGCTTGGCTATGGAGTTGGCGCTGTATTCTCTCCACTTATCATGCGTAACCTGAATGGGCTGCCGTCAAAATCCCTCTCCTTCAGTCCATGGATTTTTGTCAGTGCAGCACTGTTTTCCTTGATCACAGTTGTGATTTCCTGTCGTAAACCCGGTAAAATGGCAGCAAAAGTATCCGCAATAGAAGCCGTACGCTATACAGAAGGAATACACAACAAAAAAACAATGCGAAAAGCAAAATCCGGTGCCTCCATATGGAAAATGGCATGGGCTAATCTTGGCAGAAATCGAAAGAAAACTTCTCTAACCATTATTTCTCTTTCGCTTGCTATTGTTTTGCTTAATCTGACCGTAACTTTTACAAACGGATTTGACCTTAATAAATACGTCAGCAATCTTATAGCTACCGATTATATTATTGCGGATTCTAATTATTTCAATCCGGGACCTCCTTTCTGGGACATTGACCAGCAACTTCCCGAAGAAGTAATTGAAGCCGTTACTTCCAAACAAGGAATATCAAACGGCGGAAGAACTTACGGCAATGTAATCTCATCCTGTGAATTAATCACGGAAGAGCACTACCGTGCTAAACACGAAAAGTACTGTACACCGGAACAACTGGATGAAATCATAAAGGAATTGGATTCCCATCAAGGTCTGTTTAAAATTTATGCACAGCTTTATGGTATGGAACAATTTTGTTTAGATAACTTAACCGTTTTGGAAGGTGACATTACGAAACTATATGATAGCACTGATTATATCGCCGCCGTTTATCTTACCGATGACTATGGAAATCCTGAATATAATTCCAATTGGGCAAAACTCGGTGACACCGTAACCATCCACTACAATAAGGAAGACGGCAGTTACACAGCAAAAGAATATGAAGTTGCCGCAACTGTGACTGTTCCGCACTCCTTAAGTTATCGGCACTATGGCAAAGACGAGTTTATCTTAAATGCAGAAACCTTCAAACAGGATACCGGTACATCTGCCATCATGTACTATACCTTTGATATGGAAGAAGATAATACAAACGATATGGAAGCTTTTTTAGCCGATTATACAGAAAAAATCATGCCACAGTATAACTATGAAAGCAAAATGACCTATGCCTCGGAATTTGAATCCTTTAAGAATATGTTTCTCGTTCTTGGCTCCTCATTAAGCTTTATCATTGGGCTGATTGGTATTTTAAATTTCCTGAATGCCATCTTGACCAGTATTCTTGCCAGACATCACGAATTTGCAATCCTGCAATCTGTTGGAATGACCGGTAAACAGCTTAATACATTGCTCGTAACAGAAGGACTTATTTTTACGCTCGGCTCACTTTTATTTTCCACGCTCCTTATCATTGTGACTGCCCCGCTTTTGTATTCTCTTCTTGAGAACATAGTCTGGTTCTTCTCCTATAAGCTGACATTATTACCGCTTTTCGTTGTTACACCGTTCTTTGCTATCTTAGGAATTCTGATTCCACTCATAACCTACCGTTATTCTTCCAGAAAATCAATTGTGGAAAGATTACGTGAAACGGAGTAAGTAGGACAACAAAGTGCCCAAGAGAAATTTCTCTTAAGAGATTTCCCTTGAGCACTTTTATTTTGGTTTACATAATGCTAAAAACTTCTTAGCTTATCACTTCCATCATCCACCGTATTTTCAATGGATTTGATCACTACATAATAACCGTATCCGGCATTCACTTCGACATAAACTCTATCATTTACTTTGTGGCCAAGAAGAGCCTTACCCATCGGCGATTCGGTACTAATTAAACCTTCCAATGAATTGCCGCGTACCGTCGTTACCAGTTTATACTTCTCAGTTGTACCATCTTCTTCAAACATGACCTCAACCGTATTGTTCATGCCTACCTCGTCTTCCGCAGACTCATCCGACACAATCACTGCGGTTTTAATCATGCGCTCCAGATAGCGAATTCTGCTCTCGTTCTGATTTTTGAACTTTTTCGCTGCATAGTATTCGAAATTCTCACTCAAATCCCCATGCGCTCTTGCTTCCTTCACATCCTCTAAGGCATTTTTACGCACAACCAATTTGCGATATTCTATTTCCTCTTGCATCTTCTCGATGTCTTTTTGTGTTAATTCATTATGCATATCTCTACTCCGCAAACACTTTTGCTACATTATCCAACAAATCCTGTGGCATAAACGGTTTCTTGATAAAAGCAAGCGCACCAAGTCTTTCTGCTGCTTCTTTCGTTGTCACTGCTTCATCCGCACTCAGAAACATCGCCGCCAGATTTGCTGTTTCCTGCTTTTCTCTGATGATCTCCAATGTTTTAATACCATTCATTCCCGGCATTTCTACATCTAAAAGCACCAAATCAATACTCTCCTTCTCCAATACTTCCAAACATTCCTCTCCCGAAGATGCTTTCAATATCTCATACGCTTCCGCTTTACCTAAAATAAATTCCGCCACACGCAAATTCATTGCATCGTCATCTACTACCAAAATTTTCTTCATGCTTCACTCCTATTCCTGCGTCTCAAATATCGCTTTCGATTTCTGCAAAATTTCACTGCACTGCTAACCGCATAGGCCAATGATATTACCAAAAGTATATCAAAAAAAGCTCCTTATTTCAACTTAGCCAAATTTCTAAATCTGCGCTCTCTCGTATTTGATATGTTCTAAAATACTCTTCCTCCATAGGAATCCAACGTTTTCCGAATACCTCAGCCATACCTTCACCGTCACGCGCAATAATTCTCTTTTTCTGTTCATCTTTACCTATATTACAAAAAATTTGCAAATCTGCATAATCTCCAAATTTCGGATGATGACTATAAGAACCCTCAACAATACGCCAATCAGATTCATCTACCTGTCTTTCTCCACCAAAATCCATTTGGTTACAATCAAAAACTCTATACTTGAATCCTTCGGGACTAGCGATATTCGGCAGAACCTCTTCCCGGAAACGTTCATAATGAATATTCCCTCCCGCTTCTGCAAATCGCTTATCACTTCTTAAATCCATTGGCAAAAAGAAATCATCCATATGAATGACTCCGGCATCAAGCACTACTCCTAGCATTTCTGCCATCGTTGACTTTCCGGAAGCCGCTCTCCCATCAATTGAAATCACTTTTGTCTTATTCTTTTCAGGCAGCAGAACAGCCCTTTGAAGAATCGGCAATATCTTTAAAAAACGTTGATTTACAATTCGATAAGCCGGACACTCACTTACCCGATAATTCTCACTATGATGTACTGCCGGCATACCCATTGTCCTATAACTTATCAAATACTCCTTCCAATCATCCAGAGAAAGCGAAAATTCTGAACCGTTCAGTATCTCTTCTACTATTTGCAAATAACACAGAAACATTTCTTTGCTACCACGCAATTCTTTTGTCGACTGTATAAACATATGAAACAACCACTTGGCAGGCATACCGCTTGCTTTCCACGCTGACAAATTGATTCTGCATATATCCTGAGATATTTCTTCATATAACGCTTCTTTCTTTGCAGAAACAGAATCATATTCTGTATAAAAATATTTTTTAGCCGCCTCCATATCTGCAAGCATGTGCTCTGCACCATAAGCTGCCTGATAACACAACTTAACAATGTCCTGTGGTTGTATCGACTTATGCCGCTCTAGTTGTTGTCGTACATAATATTCAAATTCCATATTTTGCTCCATTTCAAAACTTTTCCTAACACATTGAAAAGTCGAATTGCAACTCTGCAATTCGACTTTTATTTCGCTTCTTAACATATCCTTTGCATTTCTTCACTAATCTTAGAAGCAAGGTCGTCTATCTTCTCTGATTTTTCATAAACATCTGTACTAATTCCTCGCAGTGATTCTGTAGCAACCATAACCTTTTCTGAGACACCACTTAATTCTGTAATCTGTTCTGCTACCGCGCTGTTCTCTTTAATAGATTCCTCAATTTGCAATACAATCGTATTAATCTTCTTCTCCAGCTTCTCCATATAATCAGCTAAATCAGAAATATTCTTGGTTGCATTATCAATACTTGTTCTTTGATTTATCAACTCCGTATTAACATTATTAATTCCTTCTATTGTACTATTTGCTTTTTGTACAAATACTTCAATAATTTCTGTAATCTTACTTAATGATTTTAAACTATTTTCAGAAAGTCCTTGCATCTCATTTGCCACAACCGAAAATCCTCTACCAAATTCGCCTGCTCTACTTGCTTCTATCATCGCATTTAAAGAAAGAAGACTAATTTCATCAGATATTTCTCTCACTATGTTAAGAATATCATTAACATTAGAAATTTCCTGGTTTAATACACTTGTATCTTCCCGAATATCATCAACAAGCTTTTCTATATTTCCTGAATTCAACTCTACATTTTGTACATCAACATTGCAAACCTGCGTCATTTGCAATGATTTTTCTGTATCTGAAATAATTTCGCTTAAATGTTTTAAAGAATCATCCAGCCCTTGCTGTGTTCCATGAATTATCTTAGAAATTCCCTGAAGGTCAGCAGAAATACTGCTTATCGATTCAACATTATCTGCCACTGAACTGTCTAATTCCTTTGAAGACTGCTTGCTATCATTCAAATATGTAGTCATTTCCTGTATAGAATCCAACGTAATCTTATTCAATGACATAATATTTTCTTTTGCACTATTGATTTCATCACACTTTGAATTAATCTGTTCAAACTGTTGCGCATTTACATGCTGCACATGTGAAAATGACATAATTACACTAACAGCAATGGCTGTAACAATGAAAATACTTAATCCTGCTTTTGAATAATCCCATCCAAGAAAAACGCACCCAACTGCCTCACCAGCTAATGTCATAATTACACATATAATGGCTGCATATATCAAAAACTTCTTATTCTGATACATAATTCCCATTATCAACATTACTACAAGATATAACATTACTGAATATTCACTATATGCAAATGTACATAGCAATGTTTCAATACCATAAAACAAACACATGGCATAAGCAATCTGCCTATTTGGGAATAAATTTTTTGAAAAGTAAATTAAAATCATACATACGAAACAAACAGCCGCTCCAACCACAAACGGCATGAAACAATTGCCCTCAAGGATTTTGCTTGCAACTCCGATTACGTAATAAATTGATACTACCAAAAGCAAATAAACATTTTTTTATCGATTTTTCTTGTATCTTTCTCTGCCATACGTATCTCCATTCCGTCTCACTTATCACGTGACATTTGTCTTATTGTTAGTTAAAGATATTATACTATAAATGATATTTTTTAACAATAAAAACAAGTCGATTCTACTAATATCTCGATTCTACTAAAAGCGATTATACTCAAACCCTTGTCCAAGTTTTAAGACACTACGCTGCTTCCATCATGTAGGCTATCGGTGCGCCTGACCAATATATTATGCAACGCAAAAAAATAAAGCCTAGTATTTACTAGGCTTTTCAAGAGCGCGAGACGGGACTCGAACCCGCGGCCCCGACCTTGGCAAGGTCGTGCTCCACCAACTGAGCCACTCGCGCATATTGCTTGTCCGATTCGTTTTTTCTTCTGTATCCCTCGGACAAGTATTATAATACTACACATGATTTCTTTTGTCAACGCTAAAATTAAAAATTTTTTAAATTTTTTGTATAATTATAAAAATATATCATTTTTACACAATTTCAGGGCTATGCAAGAACCACTGTATCAATTCTTTTTCCCTATTCTAACTTATCTGCATACTTCACACGATAAATCCTTCTAAGAGATTCATTAATTCTTTCTTCTGAAATAGTTCCATTCTGTACCGCAGTCAAAACAGCATTATAGGCTGCCTCAAAATCTTCCGGCATAAGAAGCATATCTGCTCCGGCTTCAATCGCCATAACTGCTGCTTCTTCTGATGTATAATACTCTGTAATAGCTCCCATATCAAGTGCATCCGTTATAACAATACCATCATATCCTAATTCACCACGAAGTACATTTGTAATAACCGATTCTGACAATGAACTCGGTAATCCTTGTGCATCAATATTGACTGCAACCGCATGACTCACCATGATACTGTCTACGCCAACTTCAATTCCTGATTGAAATGGAATAAATTCGGAAGCCCTCATTTCATCCAGTGTTTTTGTAATTTCTACTTTTCCGTCATGTGTATCTTCGGTTGTAGAACCAATCCCCGGAAAATGTTTCATACATGCACTGATACCTGTACCTTCCATGCCTTCAATTACATTAACAGCCATATCCGTAACAACACCAGCATCTTCTCCAAAAGATCTATTTCCTAATACGGCACTATCAGCCACCGCAATATCTGCTACCGGTGCAAAATTAAGATTAAATCCCAATTCACTCAAATAGGAACCGATTGTAACACCGGTTTCATACGCTACTGACGGATCACCATTCGCTCCAATGGTCGCCATATCCCCTACTTGAGTAACTTCAATATCACTGTTGGCTACTCGACTAATCTCGCCACCTTCTTCATCCACTGCAAGAAAAATCGGATATTTACTCTTCGGAGTTGTATTCTTGAGCATTTCAGTAAGCTGTTCTTTATCAATCATATTTTTACTTGAATAAATCAAGCCGCCCACAGCATACTCCGTCAATGCGTTCTGTGTTCCTTCTCCCGCCTGTGTAACCGTACCAACCCCGGTCAAGGCTTCCGGCGTAACAACAAATAAACCTGCCACCTTATCCTCTAACGGCATTTCCGCAATACAACTATTAACAATTTCTTCTAACTGCTCATCAAGTGTGCTTTCCTCTATTTCCGGTGGCGCTTCAATGACTAAATCTGTCGATTCTTCTTCCTGCTGTGCCATCTGTTGTACCAATTCTTCTGCCTGACGTTTTTCCTTTATGGATGTAGAAACCCGATAGCCGATTAAAATTCCAACACCAACTAAAATTGCCAAAAAGATCCCTACTACACTATAAGCAATAATTTGATTCCGGATACGTCTTCTGCGACGATACTCACGTCTGTCTTCTTCATCCTCTTCATCGTCCTCATCAAATTCCTCTTCTATGTCATCCTCTTCATCGTCTTCATCGATATCTTCATCTTCATCATCGTCTATATCGTCATCGTCGTTCTCAACATCTTCTTCCTCGTCGATGTCTTCGTCATCTTCAATATCCTCGTCATCCTCAATATCCTCGTCATCCTCAATATCCTCGTCATCCTCAATATCCTCGTCATCCTCAATATCCTCGTCATCCTCTTCTATATCTTCATCATCCTCTTCTATATCTTCATCATCCTCAATATCTTCATCATCGTCAAATTCTTCCTCCGCAAAAAATCCTTTTGCCCGATTAAATAATTTTCCCACGATAAACCTCCCATCTAACCACAAAATATCCCATCATTACTACTATATATAGTATATGATAACCTATATTCCCCCTTTTTACCACATAATTTTTCCTTTTCTGTTATTTTCCCCTATTTTTTATTATATTACATTTTTATTTACCCAAAAGAGTTTTATATGTTGAAAAAAACTACCTACCAAAAACGCACATGAGAAGCGGGCATCAATCCTTTCGATTAACACCCGCTTCTAAACTATACTATCCAATGGTCTTTACCTCCATTTTTCTTCTTTCGTACTCTTTCCATTTCTCTTTTGTATTCACATACTGTAACGACTTATCTTCTTTTCTCTCTTGTTCTGCGTCACTTTTTCTTCTGTACTTGATTACGATTTCATTTTTGTCTCGATTTCAACTTTTTCTTTTGTTTTCTTATTCTTTTGTACTTCAAAATGGATTATGTTTTACGTTTCTGGTGGACCGTACCTCTCTTTCTTTTGTTTTTCTTCATCTATGTGAATTTGTTTGTTTATGTCTTTATTATATCATGTGATTTTAATTTGTCAACACATTTTTTTATTTTTCTTTTAATTTTTACATTTTATTCCAAAACATGAATTATTTTCACACTTTTCCCATTTTATGCATATTTTGACTATACTTCTTGCGCGGCTATCTGTCACGATGCTATACTATTATCAAACAAAAATTAAGGAGGGTACCTATGTCACATAAAAAAGACGCCTATGCTCTGCAAGCACAGTCAATTATTAAAAATCTGGAAAAGCGCAATATGGAAGGCTATTATTTCGAGACATGCGAAGAATGCGTTAACGCCATTACAGAGTCGATTCCGAAAGGAAGCGTTATTAGTTGGGGCGGAAGCGAATCATTAAAAGAGTGTGGTCTGATGGATGCAATACATAACGGTTCCTATGAACTCATCGACCGCACAACTGCCCAAACACCGGAAGAATCCAGACAACTTTTTTCAAAAACAGTTTTAGCTGATTATTATCTTATGAGTACCAATGCGATCACCTTAGATGGAGAATTAATCAACATTGACGGAAACGGCAATCGTGTTGCTTGTCTGATTCAGGGACCAAGTCATGTAATTATCGTTGTCGGCATGAATAAAATTGTTACTGATGTTTCAAGTGGTGTTGCGAGAGTACGAAATATGGCATCTCCTGCAAATGCTATCCGCTTAAATAGGAAAATACCTTGTGGTACAACAGGCCATTGCCATGATTGTCTTTCACCTGATTGCTTCTGCAACCAGATTGTTGTTACAAGAAGAAGCGGTCATACCGGTAGAATTAAAGTATACTTTGTTGGCGAAGAACTGGGTTATTAAAGCACTAAAAAGAGGAAATCGTTTAATGCTGATTTCTGACCGAATTATAAAAAAATAAAGATATCCCACAGAAAATCAGGTCTTTTGACTCTGACATTTCTGCAGAGGTATCTTTATTTCTAATTTTCTGTTTTCCAAATTCAAAAAAGACAGGGCGGGTGCGGCTCATGTGAACCGTTATCCGCCCTGTCCAAAACCGTCTATTCCCCGACAGCCCTCTCCCATTTTTGCAGAAGAAACTCACAATTTTCAACATCGATATTAGCAACCGCTTCCTTTAATTTTTCAAACAATTCCTGCTGCCCTTCGACATAGTAATACTGATTCATCTCTTCCATAACACATTCCATTGCATCCATGTCCAAATCATCCATTGCCAAACGAAGTTTTTCAAAAAATCCCCTAAGATTTTCCTGCGAAACCTCTAGCTTTACAGTATTTTCCTGTTCATTCTCAGTAAAGTATGGAGTTAATACCTCTATATATTCCCGATACTTACTGAGCATAATGTCTGTTTTTGCATAAATCAGTTCGACATTAGATTCATTTCCTGCCTGTTCCAGTTCAGCCGCCTTCTTTGAAAGCTCAATGGCACCAATCTGTTTCGATGCACTCTTTAACGCATGTACCTCTATTGTATATGCAGGCCAGTTTTCTGCAAGCACATGTTTCTTAATGGTATCTGATTTTGTTTCTATCACACGATAGTAATCTTTTAATACACTCCAGAATAATTTTTCACTTCCAAGCAGATGATATGCCATTTTTACATCTAAATCGCCAATCTGTGGCAAGTTGCTCGTTTCGTCAACATGCTCGTTTTCCTTCCACGTAAATTTCTTTTGTACTTTTTCAAGCGGAAGCCATTTTTTTACTTTGGAAACAAGTATCTTGAGTTCAATTGGCTTGGCAACGAAATCATTCATACCCTCTTTAATAAACATTTCCATGGTTCCGTCAACCGCATTCGCCGTCAGTGCAATAATAGGAATAGCATCATACTGTGGAAAAAAACGACGTATAATATGGGTTGTCTCCACGCCATCCAGTTCAGGCATCATATGATCCATAAAAATTATATCATACTTTCGTTTCGAAATCTTTTCAATTGCCTGTTTTCCACTAACTGCCGTATCTATTTTCATCTTTAACGGTTCCAGAAGTCCTTCTGCCACCGTAAGATTGATTGCATTATCATCAATGATTAAAATTTCAGCCTCCGGTGCTATAAAATCAAAAACATTTTCTCCGGCTTCATGTTCATAATGTACCACTTCCCCATTAAAAATCATGGCAACATTTAAAGTATATACAGGTTTTTTAACTATTCTTACATTTGAAAGCTCAATATTAGCTCTTTCATTTGGACCTATTATTAGAATTACCTTGATATGAGGATTCGTTTCTGCAAACCATTTTACATTATCGCTAAAGTGAATCGTGTCAACAAACAGACAAGACACACCTTCCATTTTCTGGCTATTTAAATCATCCTCTTTTTGCAATTCGATACATTCCGCACCCAACCGTTGTATGGAATGTTTTAACTCTTCTTCAACAAACTCATTATATATCAATGTAGCTGCAACAATTTGCTTTTCGGTTTCAAGCGAAATACTTGGGGTGCTATCCACTATTCTTTGCGGAAAACTAAAGGAAAATCGGCTTCCCTTTCCATATTCGCTTTCTACATTAATATGTCCACCCATAAGTGTCAGAAGGCGTTTACAAATCGCTAGTCCAAGACCGGTCCCCTCGATATTCCGGTTACGCTTGCTGTCCAACTGCTGGAAGGATTGAAACAGTTTTGATAAATCTTCTTTTTTTATTCCTATACCGGTATCCGTGACAGAAACATGCAATATAAGTATATATTCGGATACTCTGGTAAAGTCAACCTTAAGAATTACCCGTCCCTTTCGTGTAAATTTAACGGCATTATTGACAATATTTAATATCACCTGTTTTATCCGGTCGCTGTCACCATACAATTTGTTTGGTATTTCCGGTTTTATATCCAGGATAAATTCAAGGTCTTTATTCTCTAATCTTGTCATAATAATGTTGGTAACATCATTGATTACCGACATCGGCTCATACTCTCCGGGCACGACATCCATTTTTCCCGATTCTATCTTTGAAAAATCCAAAATATCATTAATAATGGTAAGAAGCGTCTTGCCGGAAATTTTGATTTCATTTATATATTCTCTGGCATTGTCTGGCAAATCCTCGCGTAATGCCATCTCTGCCATACCAATAACTGCATTCATAGGCGTGCGAATTTCATGACTCATATTGGCAAGGAAGTCCGACTTCATATTTGCCGCCTTTTCCAGTTCTTCGCCTGCGCGATATGCAAGATACCTGCTATAGGTAATATCAGAAAGAATTTGAGCTATGACATATAAAAAATCAGCAGCCCTATCTATGGTTTCTTTTGGAACAATATTCACTTTTCTGACAGCCTTGACATATTCATCCGGATTTACACCGATTTCTATTGCCATATTACGAACATAAAACTCATTCGCAGGTTCGGTAAGCACCTGTCCACCAATAAAGCAACCCAGCATTTTTCCATCTGCCATAATTGGTGCAGCAAAATCAACCAGTCCGGCATGACAGAAATAGGTAATTGATTTACCGCTTTTTAATGCAAGTTCTGCCCCGTATTTGTCACATTTTTCGCATCTGGAACAACCAAGATTAGTCTGTCGTGTAAACAAAGTACAAAAATCAGAAAAATTACTTCCTTTTGTTATTGCAACACCAAACTCATCCGTCGTAAGGGCAGCCATTCCTGTCATATTTGAAAAAGCATCCTGAAGCTGTTGCAATGTCTCAATTTTCACCAAATCAACCAATCTGATATTTTCATTCATAACCGCTCCTCCTTTTTGTTAGAAGCTGTTCAGTGTATTGGAAATTATCTTAAGCAGTTTTTCTCGTTCTATTGGTTTTAACAGATAGCCTTGTGGCTTGAAGCTTAACACCTTCTCGATTTTCTTTCGTTCCGTAACACCGGTCAGGAAAATTACCGGCAGATTTGACGTCGCTTCATTATCACGAATTTTTTGCAATACTTCTGCACCGCTCTCATTTGGCATCTCGTAATCCAGAATAATCAAATCCGTTTTTTTATTTTCAAGAAATTTGAGTGCAATATTTCCACTTGTCGCCGTTGCAACAGTATAAGATTCCTTGAGCTGCTCTTTAATCAACTTCAACATCATCGGTTCATCATCTACTACAAGAATATGTTTTTTTACAGGAATAGTGTTTTTTAAAATATCTTCGGGACTTTCTTCCTGATCGTTTGAAACCTCCTCCATTGTAACCTGTGGATGTTCTTCCTTCCAGGTTTTCACAAATCCTCTTACCCTTTCACCGATTGTACGAATCTGGAGTGGTTTTGTTAAAACAAGTCCGGCCATCGAGATTGTTGCATTCTGGAACTGCTCACATTCTTCCTCATTTCCAATAATGACAAGGGGAACCCCAAATTGTTCCAGTTTAGTTCTGATTGCAGGCATGGAAGACCATGTACTTGCCACTTCCTTGTGCATACAATAAATCAGCACATCCGGCATATAGAATTTTAAATGGCTCAAAATGTCAGCATAACGTAATGAAGTGGTCTGAACTTCGTAATCAATTCCCAGATGATTGAAAAAATCATCTACAATTGCTTGACTTCTCCCAAATAATAAAACCTTGTATTTCATAAAACACCTTCCCTCTGTTTTTTTGATAACACACAATTTTCTATATTTTAAGTAAGTATAACATATTTTCATAAAAAATGGAATTTTCCAAGAAAAAAGTTTGTTATTTGATAAACTGAATATTATCTCGCTTGAGAGCCACTTCTTTCGTAAGACTAACTATTAAAAGTCAATTATTCAAATTTTAAAAGGGAAAATCGGTTAATGCTGATTTCTGACAGAATTATAAAGATACCCCACAGAAAATCAGGTCTTTTGACTCTGACATTTCTGCGGGGTATCTCTTTACAGTCTGTGCTTTAGGGTGTCAACTTTATTTATACAACATCACTTTCATTTACCTTTTTCTATCTTTACACTTCTAAACTTTGCTCTGTCCTATCTGAGATGAGACAGTTTTTCTCTTAATCCCGAAGAAATCGAGCTTACCATATCAGCAGAAGCAGCAATCTCCTGTGTTGACGCTGCCAGATTGGTAACTCTGACATTTACACCATCAATAACAGAAATCAACTTCTCTGCATCAGCTAACAAACCATTGATTGCCGTCTGAATTTCTTCTTTGTTTCTATCACTGTCACTTGCAGTATCCTTGGAAGAATCAGCAAGCTTCTTGATATT
>JAFSHK010000029.1 GCA_017440375.1 Lachnospiraceae bacterium | reverse complement strand
TATTTTTACATTGAAATCATGCATCCATAATGAAGAATATGAAAAGGTATTAGGTGATTTTTTTGGTGAAGTATTTGCAAATGATATTCAAAATGTTGTGGTCGATCTGCGTGGAAATGGAGGCGGCTCTTCCCAGGTAGCCAATGAATTTATTACATACTTAAATGTGGATGAATATGACAGTTGGGATAATGCTGTACGTTTTGGATGGTATCTATGGAAAAATGAAGATATCAAGCATACTAATCAAAAAAAGGAACAGGTATTTAACGGAGAGATTTTTGTCTTAACGGATGTTTGGTCCTATAGTTCAGCTATGGATTTTGCAATGTTGATTATGGATAATGACATAGGAACAGTTGTCGGAGAGCCATCCGGTAATCTGCCGGATAGTTATGGAGATATACTGACCTTCCAGATGCCCAATTCGAAGTTAATAATGACTGTTTCGCATAAGAGATGGTATCGTATTGACCAGACAAAGACAGGAGAGCCGATTATGCCGGATTATGAGACGAGTTCTACGGAGGCACTGGATAAGGTGTATGAGTTGATTCAATGAGCGAAAGAGAGTGTTTGACAAGGAGCGATAATAAAAATGGGATGTGCCATTGTAAAAGATTATAGAGAGAATGAAGTATTACGTCATAGCTTTAATAAGCTTGCTATGAAAACCTTTGGAATTGATTTTGAAAGCTGGTATCAGAACGGATTCTGGACAGAAAGATATAACCCATATTCGATTTTGCTGGATGGAGAAATTATAGCAAATGTTTCTGTCAATCGTATGAAAATGTGTATGGCAGAGAAAGAATATAATTTCATTCAGCTTGGAACCGTTATGACTTATGAAGAACATCGGAATAAGGGATATATTCGTATGTTGATGGAGAAAATTGATAACGATTTTGAAGGACAGGTAGACGGATTCTTTTTGTTTGGGAATGATTCAGTTCTTAATTTTTATCCCCAATTTGGTTTTGAACCGGCACAGGAATTTCAGTTAATAAAGGAAAAGGTATATAATAGTGAGCATACTTTTAGTGCGAAAAACATACCGATGGAAACAAAGGAGAACTGGAATTTCCTAGTACAGAAGATGAAGGAGAGTGTGCCGAACGGTCGCTTGGAGATGGTAGACAACACACAGCTTGCTATGTTTTATCTTTCCGGTTTTATGAAAGATAATGTCTATTATGTAGAAGAGGAAGACGCGTACGTTGTAGCAGAGATAGATGGTAAGGAATTATTGTTGACTGCTGTATATGCTGACCATGTAGTTACGTTAGAGAAAGTGATTGCGGCATTTGGAAATGGAATCGAGAGAGTAAAACTTGGATTTACACCACTCAACAAGAATGAATTTGATGAAATTTCATTCAGAGAAGAAGATTGTACGTTATTCTTGAAAGGAGACGTATGGCAGGAATATCGTAAAGAACATATGCGTTTCCCGAAATTATCGCATGCGTAAAGACAGAAGAGTGAGGAAGAAAAGATGGAACTGAAACAAATTGAAGAAGCTTTTTCGGTTTGCAAGGTAAAAGATGTATCAGGAATTGACTGGCAGCAGGAATATTGTTTTGTGGGTAAAACAGATGAAGAACTTTCGTTGGTATGCAGTACGAAATGTGTACCGAATAATGTTACTGATAGGGAAGATGGGTGGAGAGCATTTCGAATTCAAGGAGAATTGGATTTCTCTCTGATTGGTATTTTATCTAAGATATCAACAATTCTGGCAGAAAATAAGATTGGTATTTTTGCAGTATCCACTTATAATACCGATTACATATTGACCAAGGCAGAGAACTATGAGAAGGCGTTAGCGGTGTTGGCGCAAGCAGGATATGAAATTGTATAGTGTTTTATTTGGCCGTCGGATAAATTAACCGGCGGTTTTTTTTATAATTGTACTTGACATATGAAATGAATGTGATATGATTTTGATATCACATAGAAATACATATGATGCGCAGATGAAAAGGGGAAGCTGAAAGCATCGGAATGGAGGAAAATATGCAGGAAAAGATTTTAGAAGGAAAAAAACACGGTATGCTGGTGCTGTTGGGAGTAATCGTATTATACATTGCTCTTGTTATTGGTATTGTTATCGGCGGAATTATGATTGAGGAAGGCGGAAGTCCTATACTTCTGATAGCTTGTATCATTGTAGCATGCGTGGCATGGATTTTATTACTTGGTTTGAAAGTATTGAAACCGCAGGAAGCTTTAGTGCTTACATTGTTTGGTAGATATGTTGGTACATTGAAGGGGGATGGATTTTATTTTGTAAATCCGTTCTGTGTCAGTGTGAATCCGGCTTCTCAGACGAAGTTGAATCAGAGTGGAGATGTCAAAAATGTGGCTAATCCTGTTCTGGCAATAGCGAATCAGACAACAGGAACAGCCATAGAAGCAGAGAGTAAGAAGATTTCTTTGAAAATTATGACTTTGAATAACAGTCGTCAGAAAATTAATGACTGTCTGGGAAACCCGATTGAAATCGGCATTGCAGTAACGTGGCGTGTAGTGGATACTGCCAAAGCTGTATTTAATGTAGACAATTACAAAGAATTTTTATCCTTGCAGTGCGATAGTGCATTGAGAAATATTGTTCGCATTTATCCTTATGACGTAGCGCCCAATGTGGACACAACAGGCGATGGTATGGCGGATGAGGGAAGCTTACGTGGTTCTAGTGAGATTGTTGCATCCAGAATTAAAGATGAAATTCAGTCTCGTGTAGAAGAAGCAGGTATTGAGGTTGTAGAAGCTCGTATTACTTATCTGGCATATGCGACAGAAATTGCAGCAGTTATGTTACAGAGACAGCAGGCATCCGCCATTATTGATGCTAGAAAGATGATTGTCGACGGTGCAGTAGGCATGGTAGAAATGGCATTGGAGCGTTTGAATGAGAAGCAGATAGTTGAATTAGATGAGGAACGTAAAGCAGCAATGGTTTCTAATCTTTTAGTAGTACTTTGCGGTAATCATGATGCACAGCCAATTGTAAATTCCGGCAGCTTGTATTAAAAATTATATGAAAGAAACACTTATAGTAGGCAACGAAGTAATGAGACAGGTGAAATAGATGTGCGATACAGGAAAAAAACAAGTTCCGCTTAGGTTATCAACAAAGTTGTATGATGCGATAGCAGCTTGGGCAGAAGACGATTTTCGTTCTGTGAATGGACAAATAGAATATCTTTTATCAGAATGTGTGCGACAGCGCAAGAAAAACGGTAAATATGTTTCTGATGAAATAGATGTGCCACCAGAACTTGATATTCAATAAAATAAAAGGAAATAATAGTAGTAAAATAAAAAGACTCTTGATAAAATCAAGAGTCTTTTTAACGTGCGCTAGAGGATTCGAACCCCCGACCTTTTGGTCCGTAGCCAAACGCTCTATCCAGCTGAGCTAAGCACACATAAGAGTTGTATTGCTTCACAACAAAGACTATTATATAGAATTATAAGATAAATGTCAAGAGAAATAAATAATTTTATTGATTTTATTGATTTTATTGATTTAAAAAGCCGATATCCAATGGATATCGGCTTAAATTCTATGATTTCAAATTCTGTAATCACAAGGTGATTCTTATAATTTGAAGAATGCAACGCTGTCATTCAACTGGTCAATAACTGCTCTTAATTCAGCAGCCTGATGAGCAACGTCTTCGATGTTAGCTCTTACCTCTTCTGTAGAAGCATTTGTCTCTTCTGCGGAAGCAGCATTTTCTTCGGAAATACCGGATAAATCGCTAACAGAATCAAGGATACTGATTTTGTTTCTATTAACTGTTTCAACATTTTCTGCAATCTTGCCAACTGCATAAGAAGCATCGTTAATGTTATTTGCGACATCATCAAAGCTATGGCTTACATCATTCAGTGCAGTTGCTTCTTTACCAACAGCTTCATGGATTTCGCCTGCAATCTTAGTACACTGTTCGGTCTTAGAAGTGATTTCTTCAATAATAGACTGAATCTGTTGTGCAGAGGAGTTGGACTGTTCTGCCAATGTCTGAATTTCGCTTGCAACAACTGCGAATCCTCTACCTGCTTCACCTGCTCTTGCAGCTTCAATACTTGCATTCAAGGATAACAGGTTTGTCTGGTCGGAAATATCCATAATCATCTTAGCGGCAGTAGTAATCTGCTGTACTGCATCGCTTACACTGGAAATACTTTCAATTACATCATCTGCACTCTTAGTTGTGTATGTATTTGCATCAAGCAAGTCTTGTAAATTCTTCTTAGCTGTATTGCTAACGGTTGTAACGGTTTCGGTAACATCTTTAGTTGCCTGAGCGCTATCTGCGATATCTGTAATGTTGTTGGAGATTTCATCCATATCGGTAGCAACTTTTTCAACGGAACCAGCCATACTTTGTGCACCATATGCCATTTCTTCCATTGTTGTACTCAAGTCTTTTACAGCATTTGCACAGTTATCAAGTGATGTATCTACTTGAGAAACAGAAGTATCAACAGTATTTGCACAACTCAAAATCATCTGTACAACGTCTACTAACTGAGTACGAAGTGTTTCGGCTGCATCGGCAAGTTCAGATAACTCGCGGATAGCATTTTTGTTGGAAACCTGGAAATCCAGATGTCCTTCGGAAAGCTTAACGGTATCATTACGAAGAGCAGTAACTCTTGTAGCAATTAGTCTACCAACTAAGATGGCAGCAATGGCTGCAAGTACAACGATAACTGCACCAACAACAAGAATGAATACTACAAAACCGTTAATGGCAGCTGTTACATCAGCACTTGGCATACCTGTGAAAAGCATACCAATAACAGAACCGTTCTGTTCAATCGGGATGTAGTAACCATAATAATCGCTACCTGCAATGGTAATATTTCTTGCAAAATAAGTGTTACCTTCAATTAAAACTTTCTGTTTTACTTCTTCAGAACATTTTGTTAATAATGCACGTGAACCGTCATCATTTAATACGGTTGTCATGAAACGAGTATCACCATAGAAGAAAGTACATTCAATCTCTGTTTTTTCTTTCAGATGGTCAACAATTTCAAGATGGTCGGATAAGTTTGTCTCACCTTTGTAGAGGACATTACCGGATAAACGATATTCCCCGGCATCAATAACGTTAAAAGTTTCTTGTACTGCGTAGGCAGTGGACATCAGACATGTTTCAATTTCTTCTTCAGTCATTTCGGTCATGTGAGATGTTGCCATGATAATACAACCGATGGTTGCTGCTATGGCAGGAACTAACATGGCTGCAATAAAGATAGTGATAATACCAAGTTTTTTCTTTTTCTTCATAGTAGTTTTCTCCTATTTCTTAGATTTGAGTTTTCAAATAAATTATTTTTGTTACAAATAATATTTGTGGCTCAAAGGTTTACTTCTATTATAATTAAATTCTGTTAATATAGCAAGGAAATAAAAGAAATATTTACAAAAAATGAACCTTTTTTCACACAACAGACTCTTATATATAGGTGCACCGAATAAAAGTCAGAAAATTACAAAGCAATACAAAAGAATTTTGGCAAATTAGCGTACAATTAGTTTTTAACGGAGGAAGAAATGAAAGAAGAAATTCTGGTAGAGCAGATGAAAAACGGCAATAAAGATGCCTTCGATGCTTTATATGAAAAATACAAGAATATAGCAATTCATACAGCATATCTAATCACAGGAAATCTGGCAGATAGCGAAGATGTTGTTCAGGAGACATTTGTCAAAGTATATCTGCATAGCACAGAGCTAAAAAGCAATAGTGGATTTAAAGCCTGGATGATGCAGATTCTTGTAAGAACAGCCTATCGAATGGGGAAAAAGAAGAGCAGAGAATTTCCCGATGAAGAGACTGTTAACAGAATGGAAAACGGAACAGAAATTTCTTCCTTAGAACAGGTAATGCAGTTAGAAGAGAGAAGGAAGTTGAATGCTGTCATTAGAGAACTTCCAATAAAGCAGCGGACGGTAGTCATTCTGTTTTATTATAATGAATGTTCAGTAGGTGAAATCGCGAAGCTACTTGGATGTATGGAAGGAACGGTGAAATCCAGACTTCATACAGCAAGGAAAACGATGAAGAAAATCTTAGAAGAGGAAAAGGAGAATTTTGTATGAAAATGGCACAAGACTTTGAACAGAAGATAAAAACAGCATTACAGGAAGAGTGTGGGAGCATTTTGGTTTCAAATCAAATGAAACAGAAAATTGATGAAGAAATATATCAAAATCAGGAGGAAAAAAGGATGAAGCATTTTAGCATGAGAAGAGTCGTTATCGGTGTAGCAGTAGCGTGCCTGTTTTTAACGGGAGCGGGGTATGCTGTCGGTAAAACGGAAGGTTTCAAAAGTAGCTTAGATTTCACGAAATATAGAAAATATGATTCCTTTGAAAAGATAGCAGAGGCAGAAGAAAAATTGGGCTATGAAGTAGATTGCGTGGAGCAATTCAGTAACGGATACACTTTTGTCGGTGCAGAGAAGCAAGGCGTAGATGCAATGGATGAGAATGGAAAAACAACCTATACCTTTGAGCAGTTAGTGATTGAGTACCAAAAAGCCGATGAGCCGGAAATTTCTCTCTATATAGAGAAGCCGATAGAAACGTTTGAAGATACAAAGACACCGGATGCAGTAAGAGAATGCGAAGGCATTACCGTAGAATATGACTTATATACTTATAAATGTGTTCCGACAGATTATGAATTGACAGAAGAGGACATGGCGAATGAAAACAGAGATGATTATTTTATTTCCGTTGGTTCCGATGAGGTAGAAATTTCAATGCTCTCTTCTGTTACTTGGGAAAAAGAGGGTATTAGTTATAATCTGCTTGGGTTTGATCTAACAATTACACCAGAGGAAATGCTTGCGATGGCAGAAGAAATTATTCTCGCTGAGTAGCATCGTAACAGAATGAGGAATTGCAGTTGCAGTTCCTCATTTTTAGTGCCATAATAAGTGATAGTGTGAACAAGGAATAGAAAGAGGGGTAGGAAAAATGCAGAAGAAACTGGCAGTGATTAGTGCTATGGCAGGATATGGGAGAGCTTCTATTACGGTATCTTTGCCGATTATATCGTATCTCGGAGTACAGTGTTGCCCGATACCGACATCCATTTTATCTAATAATACCGGATTTCCGCAATTTTTCTTTGATGACTATACAGATAGAATGCCGGAATATATTAAGAACTGGAAACAGCTTGGATTCTCTTTTGACGGAATTGTTACCGGATTCTTAGGTTCGGCAAGACAGATTCAGATAGTGCAAGAATTTATTCGTGAATTTGCAAATGAGAAAACGCATATTATGATAGATCCGGTGATGGGAGACCATGGCAAATTATATTCTACTTATACCGAAGAAATGTGTCAGGAAATGAAACAGCTTGTGTCGCTTGCGGATATTACAACACCAAATCTGACAGAGTGCTGTAAACTGACTGATACACCTTTTAAAGAAATTGGTTGGAAGAAAAAGGAACTGTTTCAGATGGCGGAGAAGCTTTCGGCACTTGGACCGGAGAAGATTGTGATTACCGGCATTCCACAGGGGGAATTTATTGCCAATTATATTTTCGAAAAAGGCAAAGAGCCGAAATGGATACGAACCCATAAGGTAGGAACGGAGCGTTGCGGTACAGGAGATGTATTTTCTTCTATTATTGCAGCAGACAGCATCAATGAAGTTCCATTTGACAAATCAGTGAAAAAAGCTTCCGCCTTTGTGAAAAAATGTATTCTGAAATCTATGGAACTGGAGATTCCGAAAACAGATGGGGTATGTTTTGAAGAAATACTGTTCCAACTAAAAAGAAACTAAATATTGTAGTTCAAACGGATAGCCTTCTTTTTTGTGCAGGGCAGAAGAAGTATCGGTTTCAATGATACAGTAAGAATCTGATTTCAACACTTCCTTCATTTCTGCCTGTACAGAGTCGGTCATATGGGTAGCGATTTTTCGGCAAATGTAATCACCAGATGGCAGAGT
>JAFSHK010000028.1 GCA_017440375.1 Lachnospiraceae bacterium | reverse complement strand
CGGAAAACGTTTTCCATCTAAGAGAATAATAATACAGATATCATAAAAATGCAAGGAGAAATCTTACTTCTCTATGAACATTCTATGATATCTGTATTATTGTGTGCCTAAGATTTGCAAAGAATTTCCATTTATGTTAGACTGACATATATAATTTCATTCTTATGAGTACAATTTTATCATGACTTGCGGAGGGAGTATATCTTGAAAATACAGGAATCAGCAGAAAACTATTTAGAAACAATTCTTATGTTGGGACAGAAAAAAGGCAACGTCCGTTCTATCGACATTGCCAATGAATTAGATTTTAAGAAACCGAGTGTCAGCGTTGCTATGAAAAATCTGCGCGAAAACGGTTATATCAAAGTAGATGAAAATGGTTTCATCACCTTAACGGCGAGCGGAAGACAGATTGCTGAAACTATGTACGAAAGACACCTGCTACTTTCCCAGTGGTTAATTAATCTTGGCGTAGACGAAAAAATCGCTGTCGAAGATGCCTGCAAAATGGAGCATGTTATTAGTCCTGAAAGCTTTGAAGCCATCAAAAAACATGCTGCGCAGAAATAACCCCCTATCTATTTTTAGATTTTCCGGTAGATACTTTAAACTCTTCGGGCTCTGGTACGTTGGTATTGCATATAATCTTCTTCGCACTTATCAAACGTACCATCCCGTTCCATTTTATCATGCCATTTATTCCAGATTTCCCGCAAATAATCCTGATACGGTTCCCAATCCTTTATCATCATCTCCTGCGTATAATGCTGAGTACACTGATGACCTTCTTTGCCTTCTAAAAACCTTCCGCCCTTAGGTCTTTTCTCAAACGGCAGACTGCATCCACTCTCTGTAAGCGCAATACATTCTCCCATAGCATCCACTCCGATGAATGTAAAACATTTGTGTCGCATACGCAAATAATAAAAAGCGCCACCACGCATCTGAAACGAATCAATCGCAAATAAGCTGTTTTGCAAAAGTGTTTCGATTGACTCTGCCGTCGTTTCATTTTGTTCTAAAGAAGCAAGCATATCTTCCGGTGACAAAGAGCATCCCATTGTCTTACAACAATTCCCGCCACACGCTTTACATATATTATCACTTTCAAATCCATTCATCCTCATGTACCTCTCTTTACAATGCTCTTCTTTCGCCAACCACCCTGCAAATATCTCGCAATAGAAACTAACAAAGCAATTGTCCAGCCTGCGCAAAATGCCCACCAGATAATCTCTACACCGAATACATCTGCAAAACCAACGGTTAATACCAAACGGATGAAGAAGCTTAACAACGTAACCCATATAAACCAGCCCATATCACCGCTGCCCTTAAAAACTGCTTTAACTATCATAAAAGTGGAAAAGACAATCAGAAAAGCACCTACCACTCTGATATAGTCAACTCCTACTGCCATAACCTGTTCAATATCCACTTCTTCCTTCTGTACAAAAAGACTGATAATTCCTTCCGGAAACACTTCAAAAAGAAGTGTCATAAAACAAGATAACGCACCACAACTTAAAATCGAGGCACGAAGCCCCGGCCAGATACGCTCATACTTACCCGCTCCGATGTTCTGTCCTACATAATTAGAAAAAGCATTGCTGTAATTGATAGGAATTGCCGTTGCAAGATTTACTACTTTTGCTGCGGCAGCACTACCGGCTATCACCGCTGCACCGAAGCTGTTTATGGTTGCCTGTACTACCACCGACCCAACAGAAACGATAGATTGCTGTAAAGCGGATGGCAAAGCAAACCGCAACATCGTGGCAAGGAGCTTTCTGTCAAAAAACGGCATTTCCTTATCTCGTTCAAACTCTGACAATAGCTTAGGAATATCGCGTATTGCCATCGCTGCTGCAACGACTTGTGAAATCGCTGTTGCAAAAGCAGCACCGCCTACTCCTTTGTGTAATCCAATAATAAAAAACAAGTCCAACAAGACATTGATAACCGAAGAAATAATCAGAAAACGAAGCGGTGTTTTGGAATCTCCCAAGGCTACATACACTCCGTTTAGAGCATTATAAATAAAAATAGGAACACACCCAAGAAAATAAAGTCGCAAATAACTGACTCCCATGGAAACAATTTCTTCCGGTGTGTTCACCAACAATAGAAGCGGTCTGGCAAAAATCCAAATAATAATCGTTGCAACAAGAGCTACACCGGTTGAAAAAATCGTGGAAGTCGTTGTACACTGCCAGATTTTCTCATTCCTGCCCGCACCAAAAAACTGTGCAATAACAATGGAACCACCAAGTGCAAGCCCGGTTGCTAATTGTACAAAAACCGCTGTGATACTGCTTGCACTGCCGACTGCCGCAAGTGCGTCTGTCCCCAACTGATTTCCTACGATAATTGTATCAATTACGTTATAAAACTGTTGAAACAAATTGGAAAAAATCATTGGTATTGCAAAAAGAAGAACCGTTGTCAACGGATTCCCTTCTGTCATCTTACGTGTTTTTGTTTCCGTCTTTGCTTCTGACATCTTTTACCGCCTCTGTTTTCTTATTATATTTTTATGATAAGCTTCAAAATTAGTTCTTAAAGCTATGTATCGGAGCAGGAATTCTACCGCCACGATTGACAAAAGCATCACAGGAGAACGGATTTACCGGCATAATCGGTGCGTAACCAAGCAAGCCACCAAACTCTACTGTCTCACCTACACCTTTGCCGATAACCGGAATCAGACGAACTGCCGTTGTTTTCTGGTTAATCATACCGATTGCCATTTCGTCTGCAATGATACCGGAAATGGTTGTATCTTTAGTTTCCCCAGGAACTGCAATCATATCAAGGCCTACGGAACAAACACAAGTCATTGCTTCTAATTTCTCTAAGGAAAGTGCTCCTGCTACTACCGCATCAATCATACCCTGATCCTCGCTGACAGGAATAAATGCACCACTCAAACCACCAACATAGGAGGATGCCATAACACCGCCCTTTTTCACCTGGTCATTTAACAGAGCAAGGGCTGCTGTGGTACCCGGTGCACCTGCATATTCTAAACCGATTTCACAAAGAATGTCTGCAACGCTGTCGCCGATTGCCGGAGTCGGTGCAAGAGATAAATCCACAATACCAAACGGTACATTCAAACGTTTGGAAGCTTCTTTTGCTACTAACTGTCCAACACGGGTTACTTTAAAGGCCGTTTTCTTAATGGTCTCACAAAGTACCTCAAAGCTTTCTCCTCTGACTTTACTCAGTGCTGTTTTCACAACGCCCGGACCACTGACACCTACATTAATAATTTTATCTGCCTCTGTCACACCATGGAAAGCACCCGCCATAAACGGATTGTCATCCGGTGCATTGCAGAATACAACTAACTTCGCACAACCTAGAGAATCCTGCTCCTTGGTTGCTTCTGCTGTTTTCTTAATCATTTCGCCCATCAATTTCACGGCATCCATATTGATACCTGTCTTTGTGGAACCTACATTGATAGAACTGCATACTCTTTCTGTTACAGCAAGTGCCTGTGGAATGGAGCGAATCAGCAGTTCGTCTGCCGGTGTCATTCCCTTAGATACTAAGGCAGAATAACCACCAATGAAGTTAACACCTACCTCATGTGCAACTTTATCAAGAGTCTTTGCAATTGACACAAAATCCTCGGATGTTTTACAAGCAGCACCACCTACTAAGGCAATCGGAGTTACTGAAATTCTCTTATTTACAATCGGAATGCCATACTCTCTTGAAATCTCTTCTCCTGTTGCTACAAGATCCTTTGCTGCCTCATGTATTTTATTATAAATTTTCTCATTTACTTTTGCTAAATCAGAATCAATACAATCCAAAAGACTAATACCCAGTGTAATTGTTCTCACATCCAGGTTTTCTTTCTCTATCATTTCATTTGTTTCTGCTACTTCAAATATGTTAATCATGTTATCCTCATTTCCGCACACTCTTAGATTCTGTGCATCTGATTAAAAATTTCTTCCTTCTGACATTTAATAATAACACCGATGCTCTCACCAAGCTGATTCAACTCTTCGACAATCAACCCGAAATCTTTGGATATATGGTTCGTATCTACGATCATCATCATATTGAAATATCCCTGTACAATAGTCTGGGAAATGTCCAGAATATTAATCTGATTATCCGCCAGATATGTACATACTTTTGCAATAATACCTACGGTATCTTTTCCTACGACTGTAATAATTGTTCTCTTCATGTTTTCCTCCACTCCTCATGTATGATTATCATTTTGTTTTTTCCATCAATCTCCCATAGCAGACAGCTATATGGCTATCATTTGCGAAACTTCATTCCTTTTTGCAACGTAGATAGGAAAATCATCCCCTTTGTATCCGGTATCGGACATGGTGATTTCCACTCTTACCGCCTCATACGCTAATTCCGGCAAATTATTCTCCTTACTCAAATGCCCAAGCACAACCGCCTGCATGTGATCATTTAGCAACTGACTAAGTAGCTTACCGGACGCTTCGTTTGATAAATGCCCTCGCTCCCCTAAGATTCGCTGTTTCAAATAATAAGGGTATGGCCCGACCTGAAGCATATTGATATCATGATTTGCCTCCAAGTATAATACATCCAAGTCCTGCATACACGCAACCGTATAATCATTATAACATCCTAAATCTGTTACAATTCCTATTTTCTTCTTATCATGACTGACACGATATGCTACCGGTTCCGCTGCATCATGAGACGTTCGCATTGGATATAAGGTCACATCCTTTATCATAATTTTCTCATCTGCCTTGATACAATGAAAAAGAGATTCCTCTATTTTTCCTAAAGAAGATGTCTGTCTAATTGCCTGTATCGTCCCGGCTGTTCCATAAATTGGAATTCCGTATTTTCTTGATAAAACACCAAGACCACTGATATGGTCTGTGTGCTCATGGGTAATAAATATCCCATCTATTTCTGATAATTTTAATCCCAGCGAAGCAACGCCTTCTTCCGTTCTTTTCCCACTGATTCCTACATCAATCAATAGATGTGTTGCATCGGAACCCACATAAACACAATTACCACTGCTTCCGCTGGCTATACTACATAATCTCATAAGTCTAATCAATCTTTCCAATAAATTTGTATTACATCGCCGCTTCGAATCGGCTCCATGTACTGCGCAGGTCTACCGTTTAAATCCGTCACAATGCCTGTTCCCTGTGGTGAAGATAAGTCGAAATCAATATACTGGAATACATCTACGAAAACATATTCACCCTTACCTTCTAATCGAATCGGATTACCGTTTACCGTAACCTGTATAGATAACGGAATCATACCATCATCTTCCGGCAAAGCTTCCTGCAACTCTTCCGACAACTCTTCCTGCAAATCTTCAAAGGTATCCGGTATACCGTCATCATAAATTGCACGGTCGGATAACTGTAACTCTTCCATTGTCCAGATAACGGAGAAATTCTCATACACCTTCGTGTCCATAGTCGCCAATTTATTATTGACATAGATGTTCATATCTTCCTTGATGATTACATCCATAAACTCTGCAATCTGTCTAACGGTATAATAATTTATGAACTCAATATTGTCGTTTTCCTGAATACTGTAATACCCCGACTGCAACTGTCCGTTTACCAAAGCAAACTCCGGAAGTTCCACTTTCTTCTCATTCACTTCAACACACATCGTCGCACCATATTCCGGAAGCTGATTGATATCCATTTTCGCCGCTTCACCCGCGGTAGATTCAATCACCTTGATATTGTCATTTGCATGCACCTCTGTATAAATATCCGCTTCCTTTCCGTTTACTGTGATAGTTGCAGACTCTCCCAGTGCACCTCTTGTAATACGCGGTTTGCCATTTACAACATAGTTCAGTTCTTTTCCTCTCTTCGGGAAAAGACCATCATTAGCAAACTCTGCCTGCATTGCTGCATCCACAACAGCAAGCTTATTATTATCATATAATTTAATTCTCTGTTCATTAAAGTAAACAAAGATAAAACTATTACTCTGCTCATAGAAGGTCAGACATATACCGATTGGTGTTACCATAAGCGAGTCTTTCTTCGCGTCGCTTTCCAAAAATTCAATGCTCTGCATCACTTCTTCGCCGCGCACAGCAACTCTTTCCTTCTGAATACCTAATTCGTCTGCCAGATTCTCTGTATAACCCGGCATTTTTCCGCCACCACCAACAACAAAGACCGCACTGACAGATTTATCACCGTTTAATTCTTTGATTTTATCAGCAACCTGCTTCGTCATATCCTTGATAACCGGTTCTACTACTTTGCCAATTTCCTCACTGGAAATCGTTTGTGATAATCCCATAATATCTTTATATTCAACACTATCCTTGCTTCCGGCTTCTCGCTTAATCATTTCTGCCGTTGTGAAATCAACCAGACAATGTCTTGCAATCACTTCCGTAAGAGAATCACCTGCCGTCGGAATCATGCCGTAAGCAACAATACTTCCGTCTTTTGTAATGGAAATATCCGACGTTCCCGCTCCTACATCCACCAAGGCAATATTCAACATCCGATACATTTCCGGAATCGCAACCTGAATTGCCGCAATTGGCTCCAAGGTGAGATTTGCTACTTCAAGTCCTGCAATACCTACTGCCTTATGTAAGCCGTCTACTACATCATCCGGCAAGAATGTTGCAATAATATCCGCACCAATTACTTTGGCTTTATGTCCTTCCAGATTCCCCATCGGATAATGGTTCATGTAATAACGTACGACAGAATACCCTACACAGTAGAATTTCATCTCTGTATCATTGGTTTCCAGAAATTCCTGATATGCCTTCTCTACACCCATAGAATCAAGTGCATATATATCTTCACCGGTTACTTCCTTGTCACTGCCAAATTCATATTCTACACTGGTCGTCACTGTACGCAGCACACGTCCGGCAGCCGCAATACAAACCTCATTCAAAGTTCTTCCGACTTTCGCCTCTAAAGTAGTCTTTACTTCGTTGATGGTAATGCCAACCTTATGAATATCATGAATCTGCCCATCCAGCATAGCTCGCGTTTCATGTTCTTTAATACACTGCGCAACAACATGAAAGCGCTCGCCGATACGATATCCAACCGTACCAACAATGCTTCTTGTTCCGATATCCAAACCAAATACTAATTGTCCTGGTAATTTCATCATATCTGACACAAATAGTCCCCCAATTTCTCATCAATTTGTCGGTAGGCATCTTCCAGCCTTCCACTATTATCAATCACAACTTTACAATGCTGTCTGAACACTTCTTCTGACAACTGTTTTTGCAAAATCTGATCTATTTTTTCATCTGAATAAGCACGGGATGCTTTCAAACGTTCCCGCCTTATATCCGTCCTCGTATAAATATACCAAAGTTCATCTACAATCTGTCCATAACCGCCTTCTATCAGAAGCGCTGCTTCGATAAAAAGAAAGTCCAGTTTGTCTTCCTTCTTCCTATCAGCGACTTGTTGTATGATAAATTCTTTGACCGCAGGATGCACAATGGCATTCACTTTTTCAAGTACTTTCTTGTCTGCAAAAATTTTCTCTGCCATCTTTGCTTTCTGAATCGTTCCATCTGGATTTAAAATATCTTCTCCCAGCAAAGCTATCAGTTCCTCATAACATTTCTGCCCCGGTTCTTCTACCTGATGCGCCACTTTATCAGCCAAAATCACCTGACAATTATAATGCTCTTTGATATATGCCAAAATCTCTGATTTTCCGGCACCCACACCACCGGTAATCCCAATGACTCTCATATCATTATCCTATCTGCTTCTGCCGCCAACTTTTTGCTTCTTTTGTCATTTCTGCTTTATCCAATATTATTTTGCATCGTACCATGTCATTCCGGTATGCAAGTCAATTTCCAGTGCCACTGATAATTTCGCTGCTTCCTGCATCTCTTCCGATAAAATCTGTCTTACCATTTCTTTCTCCGATGCAAATGTTTCAATTAACAGTTCATCATGCACCTGCAAAATCAGTCTGGAACGCAATCCTTCTTTCTTCAAACGTTCCCATACATGAATCATGGCAATCTTAATAATATCTGCTGCGGTTCCCTGTATCGGAGAATTCATGGCAACACGCTCTCCAAAAGAACGCTGCATAAAATTACTGGAAGATAATTCCGGAATCGGTCTTCTTCTGCCAAACATCGTTGTTACATATCCCTGTTCTTTGGCATCGGCTACTAATTTATCCAGAAATGTCTTAATACCCGGATAAGTTGCAAAATACTGTTCAATATACTTCGCCGCTTCTTTTTTGGAAATACTTAAATCCTGACTCAGTCCGAAAGAACTGATGCCATAAACAATACCGAAGTTAACTGCCTTCGCATTTCGTCTCTGCAAATCCGTTACTTCTTCAAACGGTGTATGGAAAACTTTGGATGCAGTAATACGATGAATGTCTTCATCCATCTGGTACGCTTCAATCAACTGTTTATCCTCAGACATATGTGCCAGAACCCTAAGTTCAATCTGAGAATAATCCGCATCCATGAAAAGATAACCTTCCGCCGGAACAAACACCTTACGAATTCTTCTTCCTAATTCCATACGCATCGGAATATTCTGTAAGTTCGGTTCCGTAGAACTGATTCTTCCGGTTGCCGTAATTGTCTGGTTAAAAGTTGAATGAATGCGGTTTCCGTCATCTATAAATGCCGCCAAACCATCCGCATAGGTTGATTTCAATTTCGCCAGACCTCTGTATTCCAGAATATCAGATACAATCGGATAATCCGGTGCCAGCTTCTCTAATACATCTGCCGCTGTGGAATAACCTGTCTTTGTCTTCTTACCGCCGGAGATACCCATTTTTTCAAAAAGAATTTCTCCTAACTGCTTCGGCGAATTGATATTAAACTGTACACCTGCCTGTTCATAAATGGCTTGTTCTAATTCTGCAATGCGTCCGATCAGTGCCTCTCCGTATGCCTTCAATTCATCCGGTCGAACCATTACTCCATACTGTTCCATTTCGTACAAAACCTTTGTCAAAGGCATTTCTATTTCATACAACAGAGCAAGCATTCCCTGCTCCTCTAATTTTGTCTGTAAAACTTCCTGTGCCATCTTACAGACATATGCCCGAAAACAGGCAAATTCCATGAATTCCTGCGGTTTTTCTTCCCAAACCTTCATCATGGATGCCTTACCGCAAACCTGTCCTTTATCCGGAAGCATAAGACCCAGATGTTCTCCTGCAATTGCCTCAGCATCATAATCATTTTTCAACGGATTTAACAAATACGCCGCCAACAAAATATCAAAATACTTTTTCTCCCGATATGGCTCCATTACATCCACGCAAACCGTTTCATTTGCAACATTTTCCTCCGTGTCTGTTTCTTGTCCCATATCAGCTTCTATCATATCATAAATCTGTTTTATATCGCACGCAATTAGTTTACATAACTCTTTTTTTACTAATGCAATTAAATTCTCTTTCAAATACGACTTTGTCACAAATCCCTGACATGGAATGAAGTAAACTTCCTTTTCTGAAAATGCAAGAGAAATACCCACAAATTCCTCTTCATCTTTTCCATCCCGCAAAACAGAAAGTCCGATTCCATAGCCATCCCTGCTATTACTACAAAGTTCTTTTGCCTTCGCAAAGATTTCTTCTACTTGAGAGAAGTCCTCTACGGTCTGGAAGTATTGTGTCTGATTGTTAATAACCACCGCGTCCTTTTCAAAACGTGACATGAAATTCTTAAATTCCAACTGCTTGCATAAGACGTAGGCTTCTTCTGTATAAAAATTTCCGACTTTTGCCTGTTCAAAGGAAAAATCAATATCACTCTCGACGTTAATTGTCGCCAATACTTTACTCAAATCAGCCAGTTCTTTATTGTTAATTAACGATTCTTTCACCGCTTTCTTGGTAACTTCATCGATTCTTGCATAGATGTTTTCAAGCGAACCAAAATTCACCATCAATTCTGTCGCTGTTTTCTCTCCTACCTTTGGCACACCCGGAATATTATCTGCGGTATCCCCCATTAAGGCCTTTAAATCAATAAACTGTATCGGATTTACCTGATACTTGGCCTCTACGTCGGCAGCATAATAATCTTCGATTTCTGTTTTTCCACCTTTGGTTTTCGGAATACGGATTTTAATATGATTTGATGCAATCTGCAACAAGTCTCTATCCCCGGAAACAAGCGCAACTTCCATGCCTTCTTTCTCGCCACGCTTAGCAAGCGTACCAAGTATGTCATCTGCTTCTAAGCCTGCTTTTTCCATAATACAGATTCCCATAGCCTGAAGCATCTGCTTCATAACAGGTACCTGTTGCCGTAATTCTTCCGGCATCGGTTTTCTGGTTCCCTTATACTCTTTATATATCTCGTGGCGAAAAGTCGATGCATGCACATCAAAAGCTACCGTCAAAAAATTCGGCTTCTCTTCCTCCACGATTTTAAACATAATATTCAGGAAACCGTACACTGCATTCGTATGAAGTCCCTGACTATTCGTTAAATCCGGCACACCATAAAACGCTCGATTCAAAATACTATGTCCATCTATTAAAACCAGTTTCTGACTCATGGTATCAAATACCCTTTCTTTTCAATATTATTTCAAAAATACTTCAAAAACTATAAAAATTTTCCGATAAATCATTCTACAATCTGAATATAACCAGTATTGCAATCAAAATAGCGACTGCTACTGCTGTCTCTAAACAAATCAAAGTATGCTGCAATCCTCTGTGTATTCTGATACGAGAATCTGCAACACTTAATTTCTCTGTCAAAGCATTCTGTAGATTAAAATTATTTCCTGCTTCTAAGCGCTCCATACCTTCTGCTACCAGAAATTGAATCGAAAGCTCTTCTTTACACTCCGGACATTTTCCGATGTGCTCTACAAATTGTTCTAAATTTTTCCCATCTAACGCATCTTGCAAAAATAAGGGAATCATTTTTTCTGTTTCTTTACAATTCATATTTATCCCCCGGCATAAATCTGCCTTCTCAGATGAAACCCATACAGTGTTTATTATATACCATAACGCTATCCATTGCAAAGTTTAAAATGGCATTCCGTCTCCGAAATGCCATTTCAACTCTTTTGTATTACTGTCTTTTATGCGGCCGGTTGTTCTGCCACTACCTCTGCGTTTTCAGTTACCGCCTCTGTTCCTTCTGCCATTGTTTCTTCCGACTGTGGTGCTTCTACCGGAACAGGCGTTGCAACACCTTGCTTATCGGTTTTGTAAAGTACACCGTCAATCGTAATTTCACTACTTCTTGTCAACATACCATTTGCATCATAATAATACTGTTTTCCATCCGGTTTCGTTACTAATCCGGTCTGCATCACACCATTATCTGCAAAATAATAATCCTGGCCTTCAATGGTAACGTCACTGACTAACATATGACCATCCTTGGTTGCCAAGAAATACTTTCCGGTTTCATCTTCAAACCAACCATGCAACATTGCTCCTGTATCCGGTGCGTAATAATATTTTTTATCATTCACAGTTACCCAACCAGCGGTTCTAACACCATTACCATCAAAATAATAATTCTGACCCTCTAATGCAACCTGTCCTCTTGCAACACTGCCGTCCTCTGTCAAATAGTATGTACCACTTTCATCTGCAAACCAGCCATTTCTCTGCAAAAAGCCATTCGCATCTAAATAATATCTGTTATCATTATATGCTACCCAGCCACGTTGCATTTTATATCCTGCAAAAAACATTGTCTGACCATTTCTATCTGCAAAGCCATCTGAAACTATCAAAGAAGAATAATCCTTGAACTGATAGTTAATATCAACTCTTGTACCTACTCCGGCTACACTTCCATGAGAAGAACTCTGCCAGAAAGATGCTCCTTCATATTCCAAATTATCTGCATACTGTGCAACCCATTTGTCATAACCAACGTTTCCAATTTTCTGGTTAAACCAGTTTTTATTGGAATATACCATTGGATAATAACCTGCGGATGCGATGGTTGAACAGAAAGTATTAACCATTGCCTGAATCTGTTCTTGTGATAAATTTCTTTGACAGGAATCTTCAATATCATAAACAACAGGATAAGATACGGTATAATTGGAAAGCCACTGCAACATTAAATTTGCTTCATTCTGTGCCTGCTCTACATTCGTTGCATAAGAGTAAATATAAACACCGACCTTTAAACCTGCATTTTGCGCACCTCTCATATTGGCATCGAAATATGGATCTACACCTGACTTCGTACTTCCTGCCTTAATAAAAGCAAAAGAAATACCGGATGCTGCAACACTATTCCAATCAACTGCTCCATTATGTTTTGAAACATCTATTCCTTTCGCTATCGCATTTCCTGTATTTGCTGCCTGTGCATAGTTCACCGGAGCCATAGCCATAATACCGGCAAGTGCTAAGGCTAAAGTTTTTTTCCAGAATTTAATCATTTGTTCTCCCCCTAGTTTCTTTTGTTTGAATTACACCATAAAATTAAATTATGTATATTGTTCAAATTGTATCTTATAATTTTAATTATTACAAAATTATTGCAATTCTTAACAAATATATCATATTTTTATTTTTTTGTATATAATTAGACAAAAATTTACATTAGTAAATTCTGGAAAAAATTTGTATAAATTTTCTTACAAAATTACTTGCCAATTAAATTTAATTATGATATTATATAACTCGGTTGTTGAACAAGCCGGCGTGTCGGAATGGCAGACGAGGCAGACTCAAAATCTGTTGTGGGCAACCACGTATGGGTTCAAGTCCCATCGCCGGCATTATAAAAAGAGAAGCACTTTCGTGTTTCTCTTTTTTATTTCTTTTTTATAAAGCAGCACCATCCGTTGAACAGGTTGTGCTGCTTTATTTTCACACAATACAAATAAAGCTTCCTTTTTTATTCCTATTTTCTTCAACTGCTCCTCTGCCAATTTAATCAAATGTTTGCCAATACCACAGTTTCTATATTGCTGACTTACACCAAGATGATTCATATAACCTCGTCTGCCATCATGCCCACAAAGAATTGCACCCACGATATTCCCATTAGAAACCGCCACATAACTCAAACCGGGATTTCTATCTAAATACTTACTAATTTCTTCGACAGTTTCTTCGCCATTATTATGTAAATGCACTCCATCCAGACACTTCCCAAATAATAATACACTTTTTATATCATCTTTTTCCAATCGTCTATATACTATCCCATCCATAATTCACCTACACTCCCTTCTCGAATGGACCGGTTACATATTAGTGCATTCATTACCTTTATGCATTGTTGTCTTTAGTCCTTCAATTTTTCCTCTTCGCACCATATCCGGACATATGTCCAACATTAATGCTCTTTCAAGCTTTCTCTCTATGTAACATCATTAAATATATTCAAAGATACCTTGAATAGCATCAGATACGTTAATCATTTCAGAAATTGGCAGTCTATCTACCTTCTTATAACCACGAACAGATAAATCCAACAACGCAATTTTTTCGCATTGTATATATCCTTCATTTTCTTCTGTAGACATCCATATATGAAGCGGTCCCGGCATGGAATCTCTAATAATCGGACATCCAATTATTTCACCACTGGTATTAAAAAAATCTTTACTAACAACCAATACCGGATGTTTAATATTCTCTATTTTAAGAATATCGCCTTGATGCAACTGTTCCATTACCATACCTCTCTTCCGACAGGTTCTCCCCAATCATATTCACCATCAAGCATTAGTTTTCCATTAAATTCTGCTGCTCTTTCTTCCAGCGTTTTATGACGAAATTGTTTCACTAAGGTAATTACACCATTTGATACTGTAACATCTAAAACCTCATTCAATGCAATTCCTGCACTTTTTAATATTTCTTTTGAAAGTCTAATTCCTTGACTATTTCCCCATTCTTTTACTTGCGCTTGCATACAGAACCTCCTTACAAATTAGTATATACATAGTATATACTAATTTTCAAAAAATATCAATCCATTTTCACTATATAACAACCGTAGATCTCTCTCTTCCTCAGATACTATTTCTCTTGCCAAATCTAAAACCAAAGCTAAGCGTTAATACCTTTTCCATGATATTATTTTAATACCTGTTTATATTTTGTAACAAATCGGGAAGCCTTGATTGTGTCAAGACTTCCCGCAAAAATGGCACCATATACACAGGTAGACATATAATATCTTTCTCTTAAATGCTCTTATAACTCAATTTTATTGAAAACATCAAAGCAATCTAATGTTGCAAAATAATCCTTTGGCGTCTCTGCACGTCTGATTAACTGTACGCTTCCATCCTCTTTTAATAAAAGTTCAGCGGATTTTAATTTTCCATTGTAATTATAACCCATTGCATAACCATGAGCTCCGCTATCATGAATTGCCAGATAGTCTCCCATCTCGATTTCCGGAAGCATTCTGTCTACTGCAAACTTATCATTGTTTTCACACAAAGAACCTGTCACATCATATTTGTGGTCACATGGTGCCTCTTCTTTGCCCAGTACGGTAATATGATGATATGCCCCATACATAGCCGGACGCATTAAGTTAACTGCGCAGGCATCTACACCAATGTACTCTTTATGTGTGTGTTTCTCATGAATTGCCTTTGTAATAACTTCCCCGTAAGGTCCCATCATAAAACGTCCCATTTCTGTGAAAATAGCAACGTCACCCATTCCTGCCGGAACAAGTACTTCTTCATATACTTTACGAACACCTTCACCAATCACACGAATATCGTTTGGCTTCTGATCCGGTGTATACGGAATACCTACACCACCGGAAAGATTGATAAATTCAATATTTGCTCCTGTTTCTTCTTTTAACTGAACCGCTACTTCAAACAACTGTTTTGCAAGCTGCGGATAATATTCATTTGTAACAGTGTTACTAGCTAAAAAAGCATGAATACCGAAGTGTTTTACCCCTTTTTCTTTCATGATACGGAAACCTTCAAACAACTGCTCTGTTGTAAAGCCGTATTTTGCATCACCCGGATTGTCCATAATTCCATTGCTCATCTGGAAAACACCGCCCGGATTGTAACGGCAACTCATTGTTTCCGGCAATTTGCCAAGAATTCCTTCTACGAAATCAATATGTGTAATATCATCCAGATTAATGATAGCACCTACTTTTGCCGCATACGCATAATCTTCTACCGGAGTATCATTAGACGAAAACATGATATCATGTCCATTGATACCAAGCGCATTGCTGAGCATCAATTCCGTTAAAGAAGAACAATCACAGCCACAGCCATACTCATGCAAAATGTTAATCAAAAATGGGTTAGGATTTGCTTTTACCGCAAAGTATTCTTTGAATCCTTTATTCCAAGCAAAAGCCTCTTTTACAGCCTTCGCATTTTCTCTGATACCTTTTTCATCATAAATATGAAAAGGGGTTGGATATGTTTTTACGATTTCGTCAATCATTTCCTTTGTCACAAATGGTACTTTTTTCATTTCTTTCTCCTCCTCGTATCTTCTATCAACATAGTCATATTATCACCAAAATATTCAATCTGTAAATATGATTATATAGATATCAGTAATTCATTTTATAGATAAATCAATTTCTAATCTATTATTGACAAAAACCTATCAATAACATTTTACAAAGCATTTAAATATTTTCAATCTGCCAGTTAATCGGCTCCACACCATTCTTTTCAAGAAACTCATTCGCCTGACTAAAATGCTTACAACCAAAGAAACCTCTGTACGCTGACAAAGGACTTGGATGTGGTGCTTTTAAAATCAAATGCTTTGGATTGGTTAGCATCGGAATTTTGCTCTGCGCAGGTCTACCCCATAGAAAATAAACAATCGGCCTATCCTGCGCATTTACCGCCTGAATAACCGCATCCGTAAACTGCTCCCAACATCTTCCCTGATGCGAATTAGCCT
>JAFSHK010000027.1 GCA_017440375.1 Lachnospiraceae bacterium | reverse complement strand
CTTTTTAACGATACCACAGAAGAATTGCTTTATACCATTGCGGAGCATGGCAGGAGTGAGGCTTTTTCTACCTTCAAAATTTCCAGTTATCCGGCAAATTTTCTGAATGCAGGGCAATGTATTTTTGCAATTGATTCGACAGCCGGAGCTACATGGATGGGAACCGATGCACCACTTTGTGATATTAGTGAGGACAAAATTGTAGAGTTCGAGACAGTAGTAATGCCGATTCCACAATTTGATACGGAAAATCCGCGGATGATATCGCAGGGACCGTCTGTTTGTATTTTTAACAAAGAAGACCCACAGGAGGTTATGGCATCTTGGCTATTTATGCAATACCTTCTGACCAATGAAGTTCAGATTGCTTATGCGCAGACAGAGGGCTATGTACCGGTCACCTCGAAAGCGCAGGAATCTGCAGAATACCAGAATTATCTTTCCAGATGCGGAGAAGACAACGCAACCTACTATGATGTAAAAATAGAAGCGACAGAATTATTATTGGATAATATTGATGATACGTTTGTAACACCTGTCTTCAACGGTTCGGCATCACTTCGTAATGCGGCAGGGCAGCTTGTAGAAAATACTGTAAAGTCAGCCAGACGTGGAGAAGAGATTGATGAGGCATATATGGAGAAGTTATTTGATGATATTACGTCGTTATACCGGCTTGACCAGATGAGTAGTCAGAGAAGCCAGATTTCTTCGGATAAAGTTGATTTGGGTGAGTTGCCGAAGACAGCAGTTATATTACTGACCGTTTTGGTTGTTACATGGATATGTATTCTCCTGTATATTACCTTGGGGATAGTAAAAAAGCGAAGAAATAAGGATTGAGACTTGCTTTATTCGAAAAATTGTGTATAATTTATCTCGATGCTTATAAGTAAAAGGCTACGAACTATTGATACTAAAGAATGAGAAGAGGAGAGAACAATGAAAAAACTTACAACGTTACTTTTAACTTTGACACTTGCACTTGCTTGTGTAGGATGTGGTTCCAAAGCAGAGGAAGCAGAAGTAAAATCAGAAGGTGTTATGACTTACGAAGAATACATGGCAGCGGAATTGGAAACAGAAGTTGTTATTGAAGCTTATGTACAGGCAAAACAGTCTTGGTGGGAAGACAAAGCAACTGTTTATGCACAGGATAAAGAAGGTGCATATTTCATGTATGATATGGCTTGTTCCGAAGAAGACTATGAGAAGTTAGAAGTGGGTACTAAGATTAAAGTTACAGGATACAAAGCAGAATGGGCTGGCGAAATCGAAATTATTGATGCAACTTTTGAAATCGTAGAAGGAAATTATGTTGCGGAAGCAGAAGACGTTACAAAACTTCTTAACTCTGATGAGTTAATCAACCACCAGAACAAATTCGTATCTTTTAAAGGTATGACAGTAGAAGCAGCAGGACAGGATGAAGCAGGAAATGATGTTGCATTCCTTTACAGCTGGGATGGTTCCGGTCAGGAAGGTGATGACTTATACTTCAACGCTTCTATCGATGGAACAACTTACACATTTACAATTGAGTCTTATTTATGTGACAGTTCCACAGAAGTTTACAATGCAGTTAAGAACTTAAGTATTGGTGATACAATTGATATGGAAGGTTTCTTATATTGGTATGAAGGTGTTAACCCTCACATCACTTCTGTAACAGTGAAATAAATAAGGTAGCAACAGTAGAATATAAAAAGAGAAAGGGGCTGTCAGGAAATAGACAGTCCCTTTTGTGCTATATCTATATCTATATGTCTTATGAAGTCGGTTTCCGTAGCGGACATTCTGACATACTGATTTTGTCTGTTAGAACAGGCAAACCACAATCTGTCAAATAATCCTGCAAAATCGGAATAGATTGTGAAGAAGTTGGTCCGATGATAATTTCACCTACTAAATCTGACAGTGTCATATTCCATTTGCCACACATTCGGCTCAAATCAAGCGGATAATATTTTTTGATTCGTTCAGCAGCTACATGGTATTTAGGTGCTACGGCAAACTCATCAGAGATAAAAGGAGAAACGACCAGACGCACTTCTTTTTCGCTTGCAAAAGACGGATGCTTGAAAGCAGCGGATTGTACCCATGCTTCATTCATCAACGTCTGCAATGCGGAAAAATGCTCTGCAAAATTGTTTGATTCTTTAATCAGATTATAAAATTCATCAACAAGCTGATGCTCGTCCATATCTTTTTGATAGTATACGGTTTGAAGCGATATAGCACCTCTGGTAGCATCAATCAGTTTTCGCATCAGTTCTTCATGAAAAGCAATGCACACACCTTGTCCGAGGTGACCATATCTTTCCCATTGAGCGGCATCGTCTCTATATTTGGAGAAGCATGCTGCATAGGCAGAATAGTGAAATTCTTCTTCCATTTCATTTTCAAAAAAAGAAGTAATTTTACTGATTTTTTCTTTTTCACCATCCAGTTTTAATTTTTCAATGACTGCTTTACAGATACCGTTCATAAACAAACGCATTTCAGCAGTATCATTCATATTCAGAATATTGTTTAATCGTAGCTCTGCGCATCGGATAATACCATCGAAAGCAGCAAAGTCAGTGTAATGGTATAGCATAAGTTACCTCCATAGATCAGATACAAAATACATAAGAGAAGCCCAAGTATAAACAGAATAGAAAATACCATTTTCATCTTTTCCGTTTTTTAACATTTCTCTGGCTTCTTCTATTGTAAGAAGTTTAAAACCATCGAAGCATTCAGTACCAACTGCGCCCTCTTGTGAAAGCGATGCCAGGTTATCCAGATTTATGACGGCACATACGAGCCCGTTGCTTTCATCGGTCATTCCCGGTGAAGAAAAAAGTAACGGATTGATTATGAACAGAGAATCATTTTCTTGTAATTCCAAACCTGTCTCTTCTTTAATTTCTCTTCTGGCAGCGGAAAGAATAGGATTTTCTTCGGTTTCATCCTCGGCATCTAACAGACCTGCCGGAGGACTTAGTAAGAACTGACCTGTCGGATAGCGATATTCCTTGGTCAGTAGAAGCTTAGGACTTTCGTCTTTTACTTTCAGAATAACAATACATGTTACGGCATCAGGAAGCATAGTACGAAATTCTTCATCGGATTTGGTTGCGACAAGTTTCTCAAGAGGTCTTCTGGTTGCGTTAAAATAATGTTTGCCTTCTTCGTATTGCAAATCGAACACTTTAATAAATTTTGATTCAAATAAAGATTTTACATTTTCTTTGCTGATAATCGGTTTCATGTTTTATTCCTTTCATTTTGCTATTGCTGATAAGTTGATAAAAGGAGCAAGGACAGATTATATTGATATGTTAGTGATTAAAAAGTTTAAAAACGAGTAATGAAAAGGCAGCTCGCTGGCGGGCTGCCTTATAAACGGAGGGCATGGGATTCGAACCCACGGTGCCTTGCGGCACACAGCTTTTCGAGAGCTGCACCTTAAACCACTCGGACAACCCTCCTAATTCATGACATATCAAATTATATCGGTTCAAAGTTTGTTCGTCAACTGCCAACTGACTTTTTTGGAAAGCTTTTTCCGAAGAAAGCATTGAGATACTTTTTAAAATATTATATAATTTATTTAATATGTTTGCGAAACATATTTGATAGGGCTGTAAAACATATTTTATATGTTTGGGGTGTATTAAAAGGATTGGCTTTTAGCAAAAAATATAGGATGTTGAAGGAGGAACTAACATGAAAAGAATCGGTATGTTGACCAGCGGTGGAGATTGTCAGGCTTTGAATGCTGCCATGAGAGGTGTTGTAAAATGCTTGTCCTGTAGCGGTGAAGATGTAGAAATCTACGGATTTTTAGAGGGTTACAAAGGATTGATTTACGGAGACTTCCGTATGTTAACAGGAGCAGATTTTTCCGGTATTCTGACGAAGGGTGGTACGATTCTTGGAAGCTCCAGAACTCCTTTTAAATTGATGCGGGAACCGGATGAAAACGGTCTTGATAAAGTAGAAGCAATGAAACAGAATTATTATAAGCTGAAACTGGATTGCCTTGTTATTCTGGGTGGCAACGGAACTCATAAGACAGCAAACCTGCTTCGTGAAGAAGGCTTGAATGTAGTAACACTTCCTAAGACAATTGATAATGATTTGTGGGGAACAGATATGACTTTCGGTTTTCAGAGTGCAGTAAATATTGCAACCGACTGCATTGACTGTATTCATACAACCGCTTCTTCGCATGGACGTATTTTTATCGTAGAAGTTATGGGACATAAGGTTGGATGGCTGACCTTGAATGCCGGTATTGCGGGTGGAGCAGATATCATTTTGGTTCCGGAAATTCCATATGATATTGATAAAGTAATTGAAGCGATTGATGCGCGTACAGCACGTGGTTCCAAGTTCACGATTATGGCAGTAGCAGAAGGTGCTATTTCCAAAGAAGATGCGAAGCTTTCCAAGAAAGAATACAAAGAGAAAATGAAGAATTACAAATATCCTTCTGTTTCTTATGAAATCGCTGACCGTATCCAGAAAAAAACTGGTAAGGAAGTGCGTGTAACCGTGCCGGGACATACACAGCGCGGTGGTAGCCCGTGTCCTTATGATCGTGTATTTGCAACCCGCCTTGGTGCAGAAGCAGGCAAGATGATTCTGAATGGCGAATATGGATTTATGGTAGGCTATAAGAATAGAGAAATTGTGAAAGTGCCGCTTGAAGAAGTTGCAGGTAAATTAAAAATGGTATCTCCGGATGCAACGATTATTCAGGAAGCCAAGGCAATTGGTATTAGTTTTGGAGATTAATGAAATTGTCGCATAGAGTGCATGCGGCAAGGAGGAAAAAATGTCATATACAGCACTTTACAGAAAGTTTCGTCCGGATTGTTTTGAGAGCGTCAAAGGACAGGAACACATTGTAACAACGTTAAAAAATCAGATTAAGGCAGAGCGTATCGGACATGCTTATCTTTTCTGCGGAACAAGAGGAACGGGTAAGACGACGATTGCGAAGATTTTTGCCAAAGCAGTAAATTGTGAGAATCCGGCGGATGGAAGTCCGTGTGGTGAATGTGCGACCTGTAAAGCGATTGCGGCAGGGGTCAGCATGAATGTAATTGAAATCGACGCGGCTTCCAACAACGGTGTAGATAATATCAGAGAAATCGTAGATGAAGTATCTTATTCTCCGGCAGAAGGAAAATATAAGGTTTATATTATCGACGAGGTTCATATGCTTTCCATAGGAGCGTTTAATGCACTATTGAAAACTTTGGAAGAACCGCCGTCTTATGTTATTTTCATTCTGGCAACGACGGAAGTGCATAAGATTCCGATTACGATTTTATCCCGCTGTCAGCGATATGATTTTAAAAGAATTACGATTGATACGATTGCAGACAGACTGCGTGAGTTGATGCAGAAGGAAGAAATTGCAGTAGAAGACAAAGCATTCCGCTATATTGCCAAAACGGCAGACGGTTCCATGCGTGATGCGTTGAGTCTGTTAGACCAGTGTATTGCCTTTCATTTCGGGCAGGAGCTTACCTATGACAAAGTTCTGGATGTTCTTGGTGCAGTGGATACGGAAGTGTTCAGCAGACTGCTTCGCAGTGTAATGGAACAGGATGTTCTGGGATGTGTTTCTCTGTTGGAAGAGATAGTAATGCAGGGAAGAGAATTGACACAGTTTGTTACCGATTTTACATGGTATTTGCGAAATCTTCTGCTTGTTAAAGCATCCGACGAGGTAGAAGATATTATAGATATATCTTCCGATAATCTGGCAAGGCTGAAAGAAGAGGCACAGCTGGTAGAGCCGGATACTATTATGCGATATATCCGTATTTTCTCAGAGCTTTCCGGTCAGATAAAATATGCGGCTCAGAAACGTATTCTGATTGAGATAGCTTTGATAAAGTTGTGCCGTCCGAGCATGGAAACGGATCAGACTTCTGTTTTAGACAGAGTCCGTACGATAGAGGATAAGCTTGAAAAAGGTATGATTGCGACACCTGCGGCAGGTGCAACAGCTGCCGGATATGGCGGAGAGCAGAATTTGAATATGCAGCCGACAGCACCGGCAAATCGACCGAAATTGGACAGGGCAATTCCGGATGATGTGAAAATGATTGTCAGTAAATGGCCGTCAGTAGTAGGCATGACTTCTATGCCGATGAAGCAATATCTGAAGAATGCCCGTTTAAGTCTCGGTGGTGATAATAAGCTGATGATTGTTGTAGAGGACGGACTGCCGTCAGACTATCTGATGAAGCAGGAAGGAAATCGGAAACTGTTAGAGCAGATTATATCCGATTTTGCAGGAAAAGAAATTGAAGTGACGATTCAGAGTATACAAAGCGAACAAAGTTTTGAACAGAGCTATGTAGATTTGAGTCAGATCATTCATATGGAAATAGAAGAGGAAGAAGAGGAAGGACAATAACAATGGCAAAACGTGGAGGATTTCCGGGCGGAGCAATGCCTGGCAACATGAACAATTTAATGAAACAGGCGCAGAGAATGCAGCGTCAGATGGAAGAAAGCCAGAAAGAACTGGAAGTAAAAGAATTTACAGCGAAAGCTGGCGGCGGTGCAGTAGAAGTAACGGTTACCGGTAAGAAAGAAATTACGAAAGTAAAATTGTCACAGGAAGTAGTAGATCCGGATGATGTAGAAATGCTGGAAGATTTGGTTATGGCAGCAGTCAATGAAGCGCTTCGTATGGCGGAAGAAGCAAATGCGGAAGTGATGAATAAAATGACCGGTGGACTTGGACTCGGTGGAGGATTTCCTTTCTAATGGAGTTGTACAGCGGACATATCAATAAACTAATTGAAGAGCTTGCAGGATTACCGGGAATTGGAAATAAATCGGCTCAGAGACTGGCATTTCATTTAATCAATATGCCGAAAGACCGAGTAGACAGACTGGCTACCACTATGATGGAGGCGAAGGCCAACGTCAGATATTGCAAGGAATGTTTTACACTGACAGATCAAGAAGTTTGTCCGGTTTGTGCGAATCTGGGAAGAGATCACAAAACCATTATGGTAGTAGAAAATGCAAGAGATTTGGCAGCATATGAGAAGACCGGAAAATATACCGGCGTGTATCATGTTTTACACGGTGCCATTTCACCGATGTTAGGGGTAGGACCACATGATATTAAGTTAAAAGAACTCATGCAGCGGCTTCAGGAAGAAGTAAGTGAAGTTATTATTGCGACGAATTCCAGTCTGGAAGGGGAAACAACAGCAATGTATATCAGTAAGCTGATTAAACCAACCGGCATCAAGGTGACGAGAATTGCCAGTGGTGTTCCGGTAGGCGGTGATTTGGAGTACATTGACGAAGTGACTTTGCTGCGTGCATTAGAAGGCAGAACCGAACTTTAAATTTAAGAATAAATGTTAAGTAGGCAATTACCTAATAAATGCTAATGGAAGAGAGGATAATTTAAAATGGGTATAACAAAAGAATTATTTGGTACAGCCAAAGATGGTAAAGAAGTTTATGCGTTTACCTTGGAAAATGCCAATGGCGTAAAAGCAAAAGTAATCAATTTCGGAGCGATTCTGGTAAATTTGTATGTACCGGATGCGCAGGGAAATGTAGCAGATATAGTACTAGGATTTGATGATTTGGAAGGCTACTATGACAATGGCAGTTTCTTTGGTGCGACAATCGGACCAAGTGCAAACCGCATTGGTAATGCGAAATTTGAAATCGATGGCAAAACTTATCAGGTAGATGTAAATGATGGACCAAATAACTTGCATAGCCATATGGAACTTGGTTACCACAAACGAGTTTGGGATGCAGTTGTTAATGCGGATGATAGTGTAACCTTTTCCTTGGAGGCACCGGATGGCGACATGGGATTTCCGGGGAATAAAAAGATTTCTATGACATATAGCCTTTCTGAGGCAAATGAATTGAAGTTGGCATATCACGGAACTTCTGATATAAATACATTGATTAATATGACAAATCATACTTACTTCAATTTAAGCGGACACAAAGCAGGAAAAATCGAAGATCATTTATTAACGATTCATGCAAGTAGCTATACACCGGTTGTTCCGGGGGCTATTCCTACCGGAGAAATTGCGCCCGTAGCCGGAACACCAATGGATTTCACAACAGCAAAACCAATCGGCCAAGATATCAATGCTGATTTTGAACAGTTGAAACTGACACAAGGATATGATCATAACTGGGTAATTGACAATGCAGACGGTAGCTTACGTGAAATTGCAGTATTGGAGGATCCGAAGAGCGGAAGAAAAATGAAAACATTTACAACTCTCCCGGGTGTACAGTTTTATGCAGGCAACTGTATCGGCGAAGAAGCAGGTAAAGAAGGAGCGGTTTATGGACCAAGACTTGGTATGTGCTTAGAAACACAGTATTATCCGGATACCATCAATAAACCACAGTTTCCATCTGCTGTTTTTGGACCAGATCGTGAGTATGATGCTGTAACGGTTTATCAGTTTGTATAAGTATTTCTATATAATAACGAGAAAAGAGTCAGGCTATCTAGTCTGACTTTTTTATGAATACGCACAATTTGATAAATTTCGCACCTTCGGTATGTTATATTGAGAAAAAGTATGCCCACGTATGGCGCAGGAAAGGTGTGAAGAAGAGATGGAAACATCCGGTATTGTAATTCACAAAGGAGAAAAAGATGAAAAATACCAATTATATGTAGAAGACTATGTTATGTCCTACCTAAAAAAGCATGGAAGTACACAAAGAAACAGAAAATTATTCTTTTTCGGGAAAAAAGAACTGCGAGAGAAAAAATATTACATATACGGAGCAGGATTACAAAGACAAATTTCTCATTTTAGCCAGTATGAAAAACTCCATGAAATCACCTGCCGCTATGTGATGGACATGCCTGTTTTTTCTATTCAGGAAAAAAATAAGACACATGAATTGACCGGCTATTATATTTTTTACCAAAGCAACGAAGCGATGCAAAATTATATGATAGCACTACGAGCAGAACAAGAGCAAGAAGCAGCGCAACCACAAACAGAGTTTAGGCAGACCGGTCGAGGAGAAATAGCGGACAAGCAGACAGAACGAGCAGCGAATACGGAACAGAAAATTTTTGATATTAAGAAGCAGAGGATGCAGGAAAAAGAGCAGGAAAAAAATAATGCACCGAAGCAAGACAAGCATTTTAAGGAGGATGGTTTCTCAAAACAAGATAATTCTTCCAAACAATATAGCTTGAGTAGTTCGGGACGTACGTCAAAAGTAAAAGGTGGATTTATTGCAATTCAACTAATAGCAATTTTCATTATTTTGGCAGTAATTGTTATTAATACAACCAATAGTTACAGCAAACTGGAAGAACTGAATCAGGCAGCGATAGAGGTCTTTTTCGCAATGGAAAATGAAGATGCGATGTCGGAAGAAGTTGTGCAAATGGAAGGCACAACCTTGTATTTAACAGAACTTGACAAACAGATGGCAAAAGAAAATGAAGAGGCAGTAGAGAGTGGAGAATCAGCAGAGAATAAAGAGACAGTAGAGAGTGGAAAATCAGCAGAGAATAAAGAGACAGTAGAGAGTGAAGAAGCAACAGAGAGTGGAGAGACAGTAGTGGCGGATGAAACAGATGGGAACAGGATGGATGCGGAAACAACAGTAACAGGAGATGGAGAGGCAGCCGAGCAGGAGATGTTAGTGGAAGAAGCAGATGCGCAAGAAGAAATAGTCGAAGAAGTTGCAGCAATAGAAGAAATAAGTCCGAGTGAGGAGGCATTCGCAAGGGATTTTGCACAATATTACCGGATTGAAAAAGGAGATACGCTCTATACAATCAGTCAGAAAATGTATGGAAATACTGATAAAGTAAGGGAAATTTGCGAGTTAAATCAGATTGCAGATCCAGATAATATAAAATATGGGCAAAAAATATTACTGCCATAGACGATTCTATGGTACAATAAATCTTATCTACGTTAATGAATTATAAAAACGAATAGATATCTTAAATATAATGAGGAATAACGTATGTCTAACGTTAGAGATTACTTTAAAAAGAAAGAGAAACGAGAAGAAACAGTTCAACGCATTAACTATCAGGAAAAAATAAAGAGCCATAAGTTTACAATTTTCTATAGAATTATTCTGATATTGATTATTATAGTAGCAGTAGCAGCGACATTTATGGTTCAGTGGAAGAACAAAATTTATTCAGAAAGTGTTGTTATATCTTCGGTGGAAATAACAGCACAGCAGAATGCAACCTTAATTCCGTTTTCTGGATACATACTTTCTTATAGCAAAGATGGTGCGAATTGTATTGATGCGAAAGGAAACGCTGTATGGAACGAAACCTTTGAAATGCAGAATCCCATGATTGACGTTTGTCAGAATGTAGCGGCAATTGGTGATTATAATGGCAGGGACATTTATGTAATGGATACGAATGGTCTTGTCGGACAGATTACCACCAATAAACCGTTGCGCGACTTCTGCGTTTCGGCGAATGGAATTGTAGCTGCTGTTTTGGATGATTCAGATGTTACGTTAATTTACCTTTATGATACAAAGGGACAGGAACTCGTGCATTTCAGAACAACTATGGAAGAAAGCGGTTATCCGTTTAGTGTATCTATTTCACCGGATGGCAAGCTGGTGTGTGTGTCATATTTGTTTGTCGATAGCGGTGAAATGAAATCCAGTGTTGCTTTTTACAATTTCGGTGCGGTTGGACAGAATAATACGGATAATTACGTCAGCGGTTATGATTATTTGGATGTTATTGTCGGTTATACAAGGTTTCTGGATACCAAAACTGCATTTGCCGTTTCGGATGATAGAATTATGTTTTATGCAGGAGCACAGAAGCCTGTCAGTATTGCGGAGTGCCTGTTGAGCGAAGATGTACAGAAGATATATTACGGACAAGAATATGTCGGACTGGTATTTATCAGTACGGATAGCAGTAACAGATATCGTTTAGATGTATATAATAAAACAGGTCAGCTGACCCGCTCTATTGATTTTGATATTGAATATACAGATATTGTTTTTGCTCAAGACCAGATTATTATTTACAATGAGTCAGAGTGTCGGATTTATAATATGGACGGAGTACAGAAGTATGCGGGATTATTTGATAAAGCAGTATATACTTTGATTCCGACGTCTTCCTCATATAAGTATATATTGGTGACAGCAGATTCGATAGACACAATTGAATTGAAGTAGAAAGGTGTTGTAAGTTGACTTGAAGATAGCGTTTATATTAATTTTTTTGCTCATAGCGATTTGCAGGGTAAAAAAAGGATTTCAGAATGGCATGGTAAAAGAAATCGTAAATATTTTGTCAATTGCGGTTTCCTGTGTTTGCATTGCTCTCGTTTTTTTAACAATTAGTAGTGTAATGGCAAGAACGTTTAGCACTTTAACAGTATGCGTAGTAGGGCTTATCGGCATAGGGATTGTTTTTAAATTATGCAATCTTATATTTAAACCAATTTTGGGAATTATGAATATTTCTATAATAAGTGGGTTTAATAAAATACTAGGTGCCATTATGGGTTTTGGTGAAGCAGTAATCTTTGCTTTTTTCATTTATAAAGCCTTTGATTATTTTGGAATTTATATTTTTTAAAAAAATATCAAAAAGGGTGTTGACATTTAATTGTATTTGAGGTAAATTAGTAAAGCACGCGAGATGCGGGATAACAAAATCCCCTGTTTTAAGCTAGATGGTAAGGCTTCACCTTCCTGAGAGCAAAAAACAAATCGCAAAAAAATTAAAAAAGGTCTTGACGAAGCGCAAAGCTTATGATAATATAACAAAGCTGCGTGTTTGATAAGAAACAAACGCAAGACGATGAACTTTGACAAATAAACAGTAATGCAACCCTGAAAATTCGAAAAGAAAATT